>NZ_DASVQG010000226.1:0-8470 GCF_036389215.1 Jatrophihabitans sp. | reverse complement strand
GCTCGCGCTCGCCCGGCGGGAGGGGCATCGGGCGGTGATGCGGGCCGGTGTCAGCGCGCTGGACACGATGTGCGCCGACCTCGGCTTCGACCCGAGCCAGCCCGGCCTGATGACCTACGAGGCCACCGACATGATCGTGCGGCGGCGCCGGCCCGATCCGGCGCTGCATGTCGTGCTGTGGCAGGTCGGGTTGATCGGCGAGCTCGGCTACCGCCGGCAGGGTTTTCTCAACAGCGGCTTCTCGCTGCTGCTGGATCACCTGGAAGCGGTGTACGGCCCCGACCAGCTGGTCACCAACTACGTCGGTTCCCGCTACCCCGGCATCGACCCGCTGATCGCCAGGCACACCATCTCCGAGCTGCGCGAGCCCTCCATCCAGGCAGGAGTCACGGGCCTGTCCACCTTCTACCTGCCGCCGATCCACGCGCCGGCAGCCGATCAGGCGGTGCTGCGCGAGCTCGGCCTGCTCAGGCCGGGGCAGACGTTGAAGCCGGCGACCAGCCCGCTGCGGGTGATCGACAGGTACGGGCCCAGGGAGCGCAAGGCGTTCACCGACTTCGCGAAGTTCCGGGTGCCGCAGGGCTACCACTGGCAGGAGGACACACCAGCCGCCAGGTTCGTGCTCGCGTTGCGCGACGATCCGGACCTGCGCAGCCGCTATCAGGACGACCCGGCGGCGGCGGTGCAGGGCTGGGATGCCGGGGAACTGACGCCGCGCGACCGGGCACTGCTGTCCAGCCGCGACGGCGGCCAGGTGCAACGTGCCGCCAAGGGCAGCCGCGCCGCCCCGGGAGCTGCTCGGGCGCTGGGCAGCCTGCTGGCCAGCAACTCCGCCAGCCGGGACCTGGCGGTGGCGGTCAGCCGGGCCGCCGAGGAGGAGCGTGCCTCGACGGTGCGGGACTGGGCCGCCCAGCGGGGTCTCACCCTCGACCCGGTCACCCTCGGTGAGGATCTGGAACGGACGCTCCGCACCACCCTGGCACCGTGGAGCGGGCTGTACCTGGAGCCTGACCGGCGGCTGAGCGTGTTCGTGCTGGCCCGGCCCGGCAAGCCCGAGCACGACCGGGTCCACCTCAACGGCCGGCTGCTGGCCGGTGCCGCGTACTCCGCGGGCGCGATCCGGTGGAGCGGCCCGGCCGGCAACGGCTTCCTGCAGACCGACGTGACCGCTCGCGGTGGCCGGCGGCTGGTCGGCACCACCTGGCCGGCGGGTGACAGCGTGGCCGGCGGGCACCGCGTCGAGCTCACCGCGCAGCCGCTGCCCCGCGGCGCGGCCGGGGTCGCAGGCCTGGCCGAGAGTGCCACCGACCAGCCGGCCGGCGACTACACGCTCCGGGTCGCGACCGGGCAGGGGCCGCGGCTGGTCCGGCTGGGCGTCGGGGCCGGGATCACCGTCGACGGGCAGCGGCCGGGAACAGCCGAGCTCGCCGCCGGCAGCCTGCGCTGGAGCGAGGTCCGGCCGGGCTGGCCGAGGGGGAGTGCCGGGCGGTGTGGGACCCCATCACCGGCCGCTCGATGCTGTTGGGCACCGGTCGCGCCGGACCGGGCGGGCCTGAGCTGACGCTGACCGGCATGGTGCCGCTCACCCCGCAGGACCGGCTCCTGCTCACTGCCGAGCCGCGGCTGGGAATTCCGGACTGGGCCTGGGAGCACCTGGTGGAACTGACCTGCGTAGCCAGCCGGTCGGGAGGCCTGTTCGCCTACAACGCCTGGCAGAGGGCCGTGCTCAGCCTGCGGATGCTCCGCTACGTCGTGCGGGCGGTCCCTCGATGACGGCGCTGGTGGAGGCGACCGGCGTGCTGAGGCCGGTCGCCGGCAGGGTGCGATTCGGCTATGACACCGAGCGGTTCCCGTTCGCCGCGTTGCTGCGCCGCGACGTCTTCCGGGTCGGGTCGCTGGAGTCGCTGCATCTGGACGTGCAGGCCTCGCGGGACGGTTCCGGGCAGCGCAGCCAGCTGCGCACCCGGGACAACCTGGCGGCCCGTGCCCTGGTTCAGCAACTGCCCGACAGCGCGCCGTTCTTCCAGCTCTATCACCAGTTCATGCGCCTGGTGCTGGCGCCGGTCGCCGGCCGGTCGCTGTCGTACTCCAACCGTCCCAAGGTGCGAGTGCACTTCCCGGGGACCGCGAGCGTCAGCTCGTTCCACTGCGACGTGCCGGTCACCAAGCGGATCGACCAGATCAACTTCTGGCTGCCGATCACCGACGTGCACGGCTCGGCCGCCCTTCAGCTGGAGAGCGACTACGGCGAGCAGGACTACGCGCCGGTGCCGTTGCGCTACGGGCAGGGGCTGATCTTCGACGGCGGCTACCTCGGGCACGGGTCGGTGTTCAACAGCACCGGGGTGACCAGGATCAGCTTCGACATGCGCTTCGGCTACCGGGGCGCCACCACCCGCGCGGAAGGCATCCACCTGATGAACCGCATCGTCCGCCGGCTGGACCGGCTGGCGGCCCCGTCCTAGGGCGGCTCACCGCCCAGGGGCCGCTCGCCGCCAGCGGTCGCTCGCCGCTGGCGCCGCCTGCTAAGGGCCTGCGACGACGCCGAGGTCCTGGTACACCCCGAGCGGGTTGCCCCACGGGTCGGTCAGGTTTGCGAAGGCGACCAGGCCAGGCAGCCACTTGATGTCGCCGGGCTCGAAGCCCTTGGTACGCAGCACCTCGACCGCGGCCTCGATGTCTTCGACCTGCAACCGCAGCCGGAAGGAGGACGGCCTGATGTCGGTGCGTCCGGTGGCCAGCTGCAGCCAGGCGCCGGGCGAGATCTCCCACTCGTAGAAGTCGGGGTCCGGGCCAAGGTCGGGCTCGCGGCCGATCAGCGC
Source organism: Jatrophihabitans sp. (assembly GCF_036389215.1). Classification (GTDB taxonomy): domain Bacteria; phylum Actinomycetota; class Actinomycetes; order Mycobacteriales; family Jatrophihabitantaceae; genus Jatrophihabitans_A. The sequence goes on along the minus strand of NZ_DASVQG010000226.1, from coordinate 5,648 downwards.
GCAGTAGAAGCCCAGCGCCTCGTCCCGGTCACCGGCATGCACCGCAACGGTCAGGCCGCGGACGTTCATCTCGCTCATGGCCTGACCCTAGCGGGCGCGGTCGGACCCGGCTGGTCAGACCCCGCCGTAACGCTGCAGCGAGCGCACCGCCCGGCGCAGCGCGTCGGTCCCGTCGACGAAGGCACGCCGGACCGGCGGTTCCAGATGGGCTGCCTTCGATCCGGCCAGCGCGTCCTCGGCCAGTCGCAGCACGTCGGCCGACGCGGCGGACACCGGAAACGCCCGAAAGATCACCGAGCCGAGTGCCCAGCCGTGCCGGTGGCGTGCGGTGGCCGGCATCTCCTCGAAGAACCGGGGCAGGTAACCGGCGGTGAGTTCGCTCTGGCTGGGCTCGAAGAAGCTCTCGGCGCTGGCGTACAGCTCGTAGGCGGGCCGCTGGCTGGGCTCGGTCAGCAAGGCCCAGGCCGCCTGTTTGGCGGCCGGGTCCGGCCGCAGCGCGCGGGCCCGGGCCGCGTGCACCACACCCGAGGTGCTCTCGTCCCGGGCCAGTTCGGCGTCGATGTCGGCGTCGCGGAGTTCTCCCAGGGCAGCCAGCCGGGCGACCAGCGCCCACCTGAGCTCGGCGTCGATCACCAGTCCGGCCGGCACCTGCTCACCGGTCCACCAGGCTCGCAGCCAGCCGGCGTCGTCGCTGGCCCGGATCCCGGCCCGGGCGGCCTCCAGCTGCAGGTCGCCGCCTGCCTCGGCGACGGCCAGCAGCCGGTGCGCGAGGCCGGCCACTCGAGCCCGGCGGCCCGGCCGGTCGGCTGGCTTGGCGTAATTGGCCGCCAGTTCGTCGGTGGCGAACTTCAGCAGTTCGGAGGCCACCAGCTCCACCGGTTCCACGGCGACGGCTGCCAGCACCATGTCCAAGGCCTGCGCGGGGTCGAGGTCGGCGTCCCGGACGGCGTCGCGGACGGCGTTGTAGAGCACCACCCGGGTCGGTGCGGCGGTGATCCGGGGCAGCAGGTCGGCAACCGGTTGCCAGCCGGCCGTCCCGAACCGGATCTTGGCCCAGCTGTCATCGGCGCTGTCGGCGACCACCAGCCGCAGCGGACCGGTGTCCTCCGGACCGACCGGGACGGCGTCGTCGTCCAGGGTGACCTGCTCCGCCAGCCGCGGCGTGGCCTCGGCATCGAAGCCGGTCACCCGGACGGTGTGCGGGCGCCGGGACCCGTCCGGCGAGGTGCGGTTGAGCCACACCTGGCCGGTGTCGCGCTGCTCGCCGGGGCCGGGCGGCTGATCCGCGCCGGGCGCATCGTCGTGGGCACGCTGCTCCGCGGTCAGGGTGTCCAGACCGCTGGTCCGCAGCCAGAGCTCGGCCCAGCTGGCGAGGTCCACCGCGCCGGCCTCGGTCCAGGCCGCGATCAGGTCGGCGAAGTCCGCATTGCCGAACCGGTGCCGCTCGAAGTGCCGGCGCAGGCCGCCGAAGAAGACCTCGTCGCCGAGGTGCGCGGCCAGTTGCTTGAGGACGGACGCGCCCTTGGCGTAGGAGATGCCGTCGAAGTCGGCCAGCGCCGCGGCAGCGCTCTCGGAACCGTTGCCGGCGACCGGGTGGTTCGACGGCGCCTGGTCGGCGACCCGGCCCCAGTCCTTGCGGTGCAGGGCGAACTCGATCCAGGCGAGTTCGGCCAGCGTCGACCGGCCAGTGCCGTCAGCGCCGGTCATCGTCGCGCACACCCGGTACCCCATGTACTCCGCGAAGGACTCATTCAGCCACAGGTCATCCCACCAGCGCATGGTGACCAGGTCGCCGAACCACATGTGCGCCATCTCGTGCGCGATGGTCGAGGCCCGGACGCTCCGCTGGCCCCGGGTGGCGGCGGAGCGGAAGATGAACTGGTCGCGCAGGGTGACGCAGCCGGGATTCTCCATGGCACCGGCGTTGAAGTCGGGCACGAAGGCCTGGTGGTACTCACCGAACGGGTACCGGATGCCGAACAGCTCGTGATAGCGATCCAAGGCCGCGGCCGTGACCGCCAGGATGTCGGGGGCCTCGGCCTTCAGGTGCTCGGCCAGTGAGGCCCGGGTGTGCACGCCCAGGGCGATGCCGTCATGCTCAGCGGTGATCGAGGCGTACGGCCCGGCGACCAGGGTGACGAAGTAGGTGGCCAATGGCCGGGTGCTCGCCAGCTGCCAGTGGCCCGGCGCCGAGCGGGTCGCCGCGCCGTTTCCGACCACGCTCCAGTCGGGCGGGCAGTGCACCTCGACGTCGAAGCTGGCCTTGAGATCAGGCTGGTCGAAGCAGCCGAACCAGCGCGGCGCGGCGTCCAGGAACGACATCGCGTAGAGGTAGGTCTGGCCGTCGGCCGGGTCGACATGGCGGTGGATGCCCTCGCCGTCGGTCGAGTACGCCATCCGGGCCCGTACCCGCAGGACGTTCCGCGCCCGCAGCCCGGTCAGCGGCAGCCGGCCGTCGACCAGCCCGGCGGGATCGACCGGCTCGCCGTTGAGCAGCACCGAGAGCACCTGCGAGGCCCGCAGGTCCAGGAAGGTGCTGGCCCCCGGGCGGGTGGCGTCGAACTCGATGACGGTGTCCGAGCCGAAATCCGCACCGGTCCGGTCCAGATCCAGGGTGATCCGGTAGTGACGGACGGTAAGTAGCGCGGCGCGCTCGGCCGCTTCAAGGCGGGTCAGGCTCGGCATGCCCACGAAGCTACCGGCTCGCTTGCCCATAATTACGGTGGGTGACTGCAAACGCCGAAATTCAATTCGTATTATCGGCCTATTTCGGGAGAAGAGCACCGTGCGAACAGTGCCGCCCGTTCACCTGGCGGAAACACAGCCGGGCCCTCGACGAAACAGGACCGGTCGATGCTCGTTGCCAGCGCGCTCTCCTGCTCGCACCCACCCGAGAAGAAGCGGAGACCTGAGTGTCACAGGCTGTCCTCACCGCTGCCAGCTACGCGCCGTTCGACCTCAAGAACCTCAGTGGAGGCGATACGGCGTGGGTACTGGCATCGGCATCCCTCGTCCTGCTCATGACCCCGGCCCTGGCGTTCTTCTACGGCGGCATGGTCCGGGCCAAGCACACCCTGGGCATGCTGATGCAGAACTTCGCCGCCATGGCGATCGTCAGCGTCACCTGGGTCGTGATCGGCTTCACCCTGGCCTTCGGCGGCACCGGCCGCTACCTCGGTGACCTGCACTACCTGCTGCTGCACAACATCGCCGACGTGGTCCCCACGCTCGGCGAGGCCCAGACGATGCCCACGATCGTCTTCGTCGCCTTCCAGCTGACCTTCGCGATCATCACCCCGGCCCTGATCACCGGCTCGACGGCCGACCGGTGGAAGTTCGGCGCGTTCATCGCCTTCGTCTCCGCCTGGTCGATCCTGATCTACGCCCCGGTCGCGCACTGGGTGTTCAACGGCTACGGCTTCCTCAACCAGTCCATGCAGTCGGCGGGCAAGTTCTTCGCCGAGGACTTCGCCGGTGGCACGGTCGTGCACATCAACGCCGGCGCGGCGGGCCTGGCGATGGCGCTGGTCCTGGGCCGGCGGCGCGGCTGGCCACGGGAGAACATGCGCGGGCACAACATCCCGTTCGTGATGCTCGGCGCCGGGCTGCTGTGGTTCGGCTGGTTCGGTTTCAACGCCGGCTCCGCGCTGGCGGCCAACGGCCTGGCCGGCTACGCCTGGATGAACACCAACACCGCGACGGCGACCGCCATGCTGGGCTGGCTGATCGTGGAGAAGGTGCGCTACGGCAAGTCCACCGCGCTGGGTGCCGCCTCGGGGGCGGTGGCCGGGCTGGTGGCGATCACGCCCTGCGCGGGCTTCGTCAGCGTCACCGGCGCCCTGGTCATCGGGCTGCTCGCCGGGGTGGGCTGCGCCTTCGCGATCAGCCTCAAGAACCGGCTGGGCTACGACGACTCGCTCGACGTGGTCGGCGTGCACTTCGTCGGCGGCTGGATCGGCACCCTGTCGGTCGGCTTCTTCTCCACCGACGCCATCAACTCCCTGGCCAACAACGGCATCTTCTACGGCGGCGGCGGCAAGTACGCCGGCTGGAACCTGCTGCTGCACCAGTTCGAGGCCGCCGCCGTGGTGAGCGTGTTCTCCTTCGTCGGCACCTTCGTCATCGCCAAGGTCATCGGCCTGGTGATGAAGACCCGGGTCACCGAAGAGGAGGAGGTCACCGGCCTGGACCAGTCCATTCACGGCGAGACCGCCTATGACTTCGGTACGCTGACCGGCTCCGGCGGCCACTTCGCCCCGGCCGCCGCCGCTAGCAGGGAGAGGGTGCAGGCATGAAGCTGGTCACCGCGATCATCAAGCCCTTCAAGCTGGAAGAGGTCAAGCTCGCGCTGGAGAACCTCGGCATCCAGGGCCTGACCGTCAGCGAGGTATCCGGCTTCGGCCGGCAGCGCGGGCACACCGAGGTCTACCGGGGCGCGGAGTACACCGTCGACCTGGTGCCCAAGGTGCGGGTCGAGGTGCTGGTGCACGACGCCACCAAGGTGGTCGAGGCGATGGTGGAGGCAGCCCGGACCGGCAAGATCGGCGACGGCAAGGTCTGGGTGACCGAGATCGAGACCGTGGTGCGGGTGCGGACCGGCGAACGGGATGACGACGCCCTCTAAGCGGCCCTCTAAGCGGCCCTCTAAGCGGCCCATCTCGGCCCGGACCGAGTTGCTGGCCCGGACCGGCCTGGTCGGCCCCGAGTTGCGGGCCGCCCTCACCGCGATGTTCGACTCCTGGCTGAGCGAGATCCTGCCGCCGGTGCCGGGGGTCGCGCTGCTGGCGGTCGGTGGCCTGGGACGTCGCGAACCCACCCCGTACGGCGATCTGGACCTGGTCCTGCTGCACGACGGCAAGGCGGCGGAGATCGCGTCGGTCGCGGACTCGCTCTGGTACCCGGTCTGGGACTCCGGGGTGGGCCTGGATCACTCGGTACGGACTCCGCAGCAGGCGGTCGCGGTGGCCGCCGACGACTTGAAGGCACTGCTGGGCATGCTCGATGCCCGGCACATCGCAGGCGACCCGGCCCTGACCGGGCTGGTTCGCGAGCAGGTGATCAGCCGCTGGCGGCGCAGCGCGCCGGCGAAGGTCACCGAATTGCAGGAGCTGGCCCGTGGCCGGTGGCGCAGTCGGGGAGACGCGTCCTTCCTGCTGGAGCCGGATCTCAAGGACTGCCGGGGCGGGTTGCGCGATTGGGTGGGACTGCGCGCGCTCGCCTCGGCCCAACTGTTGGACCTGACGCCGGCGGTGGCGCAGGCCAGCACGGTGCTGCTGGACGTGCGCGGCGAGCTGCACCGGCTGGCCGGGCGCTCGGCCGACGTGCTGCGGGCCCAGGACCGCGACTCGGTCGCCCGGGCGCTCGGGCTGGACGGCCCGGACGAGGTGCTGCGGGCGGTGAACGAGGCGGCCCGGACGCTGGCCTACGCCACGGACGCCGCGTGGCGGCGGGTGGCTGCCGCCAACCGCCCGGCGTCGCGGTCGCTGCTGAGCCGGTTGCGGCCGGGGGCGTCGTCCAGCGGCCGCCTGGACCCCGCGGTCCGGACCCCGCTGGCCAAGGACGTGGTGGCCCAGGGCGGTGAGGTGGTGCTGGCCCGCGACGCCGACCCGTGGGCCGATCCGGTGCTGACGCTGCGGGTGGCCCGGGCC
>NZ_DASVQG010000225.1:0-5001 GCF_036389215.1 Jatrophihabitans sp. | reverse complement strand
CAGGTGCTGGTCACGGTGTTCCTGCTGCGCGCGGGCGAACTGTCCCGGACCCAGCTGGCGGTGGTGGTGACCGCGGTGATCGCGCACCGGGTCCTGGTCGGGCTGTACCAGGGCCTGTCGCTGATGATCAACCGGCGCCGGCTGCGCCGGGTGGAGACTCGCAACCTCGCGGTCCCCGGCGAGCAACTGCCGCCCCCGCTGCCCGGCTGGCTGCAGCGGCCGGACGCCGCCCTGATGCTGCACACCGAGCTGTTCCTGACGGCCGGCCTGGTCCTGGCCTACCTCATCGACTCCTACCGGGTGATCCCGGTGGCGGCGGTGCTGATGGTGGCCGGCGCGCTCGCCTTCTCGCTCGCGCTGCTGCCGCAGCTGATCGCGCTCGACCGGCTGCCCCGCAACGAGGACCGGCTGCTGGCGGCGCAGGAGGCGGTGCTGGCTTGGCACCCCGAGGTGATCCTGCACTTCTCCGGCGGCGTCCGGGCGGTCTACCAGGTCAACATGTGGCTGGAGACGATGGAGCGCCTGGACCGCCGGGTGCTGGTCCTGCTGCGCGAGCGCCGTTACCTCGACACCTTCGGCGAGACCACGGTGCCGGTGCTCTGCCTGCCCTTCACCTCGGACCTGATGAACCTGCAGCTCCCCGATGCCGGGGTGGCCCTGTACGTCGCCAACGTCGGCAAGAACATCCACCTGCTGCGGGTGCCCACCCTGAAGAGCGCGTTCATCGGGCACGGCGACAGCGACAAGACTGCCAGCTTCAACCCGTTCACCAAGGTCTACGACGAGGTCTGGGTCGCCGGCGAGGCCGGCCGGGACCGGTACCTGCGCGCGCAGGTCGGCGTCCGGACCGAGGACATCGTGCTGGTCGGCCGGCCGCAGCTGGACGGGATCCACGAAGCGGAGCCCCGGCCGGCCGGTGCGCCGTTCACGGTCCTGTACGCGCCGACCTGGGAGGGCTGGACCGAGGACCCGAACTCCTCCTCGCTGATCGCGATGGGCCGCGAGATCATCCGGATCCTGCTCGACACCCCCGGCGTGCGGGTGATCTACAAGCCGCATCCGCTCACCGGCACGGTGTCCCCCGCCGCGGCCGAGGTCAGTGCCCAGATCGTGACGATGCTCGGCGGCCCGCCGCACCTGGCCGTCCTCGGCCCGGAGATGACGCTCTACGAGTGCTTCGACGAGTCCGACGCCCTGATCAGCGACATCTCCAGCGTGGTCTCTGACTACCTGCGCTCGGAGAAGCCGTACTTCGTCAGCAACGGCGCCGGCATACCGGATGCGGAGTTCCGCGATCAGAACCCCTCCGCCGCCGCCGCGTACCTGATCGAGCCGGGCGTACGACGGCTGCGGGAGGACCTGGCCGACGCACGCGGCGCCGACCGGCTGCGGTCACGGCGCCGAGAGGTCCGCAGGTACGTGCTCGGCGATCCGAACGTCTCCGGTATCGCGCAGTTCGCGGCGGCCGTGGACGGCCTGCTTGCCCAGGCTCAGGCGCGGGCCGCGATGGTGGCGGCCAGCGGCCAGCAGGACCTGCCGGTCGGGCAACAGTCGGGGCCGCAGCTCACCGACGACACCCGCCTTGCCGACGACACCCGCCTTGCCGACGACTCCCGCCTTGCCGACGACACCCCGCTCACCGACGACCCGGCCGCCGGCCCGGTGGCTCGCCGCTAACGTGCCCGGGCGCGCACCTTGCGCGGGCTGGTGAGAAAGCCCCAGCCCCAGCTCAGGTGCATGGTGGCGAACACCAGCGGCAGCCGCAGCGCCTCGCCCGGTGCCAGCTTGCGCCCGACGACCGCGCTGGCCGCCAGGTTGGCCAGCGCGTACCCGGCCGGCGCGAGCAGCCCGATCCGGCGCCCGGTGGCCGCGAGGGCGAGACCGCCGGCCAGCCCGAGCACCGTGACCGGCGGGACCAGATAGGTGGGCCGGATCGAGTCCGGATGCTGCTCGATCACCGCCCGCCGCCATTGCGCGCTGTCGCGGTACTGGACGGCCAGGGCCCGTAGCGAGGCCCGCGGCCGGTAGAGGACCCGCAGGTCCGGCGTGAACCAGACCGTGCCGCCGTTGCGGCGCAACCGGTGGTTGAGCTCCCAGTCCTGGGCGCGGGTGAAGCGCTCGTCATAACCGTCGACCGCGGCGAGGGCGTCGCGCCGGAACACCCCCAGGTAGACGGTGTCGGCCGGGCCCGGGTCACCGCCGTAGTGGAAGCGCCCGCCACCGACACCGAACGGCGAGGACATCGCGGCCGCGACGGTGCGCTCGAACGGTGTCGTCCCCTCGGCGGCCATCACACCGCCCACGTTCACCGCGCCGGTCTCGGTCAGCACCTCGACCGCGCGGCGCAGGTAGCCCGGTGGCAGCAGCGAATGCCCGTCCACCCGCGCCACCACCGGCGCGGTGGTCGCGGCCACGGCGGCGTTGAGACCGGTCGGCGTCCGCCCGGTCGGGTTGGGCACGACCACCACCCGGGGGTCGGTGGCGGCCACGGCGGCGGCCACCTCAAGGGTGTCGTCCCGGGACGGGCCGATCGCGATCGCGACCTCCAGCGGACCGGGATAGTCCTGGCTCAGCACGCCGGTCAGCACGTCGAGCAGGTGCCGGCCCTCGTTGCGCACCACCAACACCACCGCGATCGGGGGCCAGTCCCGCGAGTGGCCGGCGGCCTGCGGCTGCGGCGCTACGGTGCCGGCAGAGCCGTCGGCCGGGACACCCGCCGCCGCGGTGGGCACCGGGGCGAATGTGGTGGCCGGCGATCGGGGACCGCCGGTTGCGGGGCCGGCCGGTGGTGCGGGCCGAGCCGAAGAGGTGTCGTTCGTGGTGATCGCTCCCTCGGCGTGACGTCGGGTGCTCGGGCAGCGTCTGTGGTCGAGATCGCCCAGCCCAACCCGGATGGCTGCCAGCGGTCGACGGCTCCGGGTGCAGGACGCGGACCACCCTATCGTGCCCGGTTCGGGCGATGCCCCGACGCGGCACCGGCCGCCGCGGGAGGGCGCGGGGCCACTTCCCGCGAGGGTTGGGCAGACACGTCCGGCGCGGCCGTGCTGGCCGGGGCCGGGGACGCGCCACGTTAGGGTGGCTCCCATGACCTCGCCACGGGTGCTCGATCGGCTGCGCGTCAAGCCGGGCTGGGCATTACCTATCGCCGTCTTCGGGTGGGCGCAGCTCGTCCTCCTCGGATGGTGGGCGGGCCAGTGGCCCGGCCTGCTCAGCGCCGATTCCGTGCGGTACATCATCCATGTCACCGGCGGTACCTGGACGGCCGACCACTCCGTGCTCTACGACTCGGCGGTGCTGGCCTCGCTCAACCTGACCGGCAACGTCGCGCTGCTGACCTTCGTGCAGACCACCGTGGCGGCGGCGTGCATCGCCTACATGGTGGTGGCGCTGCGCGCGGTCGGGGTGCCGGGACGGTGGGGCGCCCTCGCGGGGTGCCTGCTGCCGCTGCTGCCGAGCTTCGGGGCGTTCATCAGCACCGTGTGGAAGGACGTGCCGTTCGCGCTGTGCGAGGTCCTCATCACGGCCACCACGCTGCAGCTGATCGCCCACCGCAAGGCCAGCACCGGCTACCGGCAGGTTCCCCGGCGGCTGTTGGTCGCCCTGGGCTTGGAGCTGCTCGGCTTGACGCTGTTCCGCAACGACGGCTTCCTGCTGGTGCTGGTGATCGCGGTGGTGCTCGCCCTCGCGTGGAAGGGGCTGCGGCTCGTTCCGCTCGGCCTGGGCGCGGTGGCCATCCTGATCTCCTTCGGCGCTCAGGCCTTCGTCTACCCCGCGATGGGCGTCAAGCCCGCGAACTCCAGCTTGTCCTACGGCCTCTTCGACGCCGACATCGCACTGGCCTACGCACAGGAGCCGGATACCTTCACCCCCTCCGACCTCGCCCTGCTGAGCAAGGTGGCCCCGCTCGCCGCCTGGAAGGGGGCGGACAACTGCTACAACAGTGACGGGCTGTTCCGCAGCAAGGGCTTCAGCCTGGTCAGGGCCGACCAGTACCACAAGCAGCTGTTCGCGCTGTGGTGGCGGGTGCTCGAACGCAGCCCGGTCACCGTCGTCAAGGGGCGGCTCTGCCGTGGCTCGGTCGCCTGGAGCGTCATGCCACCGCCTTCTGACAAGGCCCTCCTGGGCCGGGTGGTGACCAGGGTGCCCAGCAATCTGTACAGCAACTCCAGCCGTCAGATCCCCGCCGACATCAGGCAGAACCTGGCCACCCAGCCGCTGAGCGACAAGCTCGGACGAGCGGCCCATAAAGTGCGGGTGGAGACCGGCAAGCTCCGGTACCAGTGGTGGATGTGGCGGGGAGCGACGTGGTGCTACATCGCCTACCTGGTGCTGCTGGTGGCCGCGCTCCGGCTGCGGCGCTGGGACCTGCTCACGGCTGGGGTCGCGAGCCTGGCCAACCAGCTCACCGTGCTGGCGGCCAACCCGGCGCAGCTCTACCGCTACATGGTCGGGCCGATCTTCGTCGGGTTCCTGCTGCTTCCGCTGCTAGCGGCGGCGGTACGGCGGCCCGCGGTGGCGGCCGGATCGCCGGCCGGGCCCGGCCAGGAGCCGACCGGGCTCGCCAAGGATCCAGCCGCCAAGGACTCAGCCACTCAGGAGCCGACCGCGAAGGACCCAGCCGCTCAGGAGCCGACCGCGAAAGAGCCGGCCAAGGAGCCGACCGCTCAGGTGCCGGAGGCCTCCGGGGCCACCCGCGCGGTCGAGCCGGACGCTGACAGCACCAGCCCGGTGCCACCGGTCCGCTCCAAGAAATAGGTCCGCAGCGGGTAGTCCCCCGGATGTACCGCGGCCTCGAAACGCAGCACGGCCACGCCGCCGCCCTCGCCTCCTTCGCTGGCCAGGGTGGCCGGCACCCGCATCGAGTCACCGAGCAGCACTTCGCCGTCCAGCCGGGTCTGCCCGACGCAGTGCACGGCAGGCATCGCCAGGGTGACCTCGACCCGCAGGGCGTTGTTCGGTCCGGGCTGGGCAGTCACCCGGGCGTCGGACGCGGCCGGACGG
>NZ_DASVQG010000224.1:0-40402 GCF_036389215.1 Jatrophihabitans sp. | reverse complement strand
TGGCGCCCTTGGACGCACCGTGCGTCAGCCAATGAGCCAGGAGCTCCTCGTGACCGTAGTCGACCATCAGCACGACAAAAGGACCGCGTCGCGGCCGACCGGAGTCGCCTGGCGGCGCCCCATCGGCCTTGTAACCGCCGGGGTGATCGGTCTGGCCGCACTGTCCGCCTGCGGTTCACCCTCTCCTGCCCAGCCCTCGTCGCCGTCCCCGGTCTCCTCGGCTGCCTCCGCCGCCGGCGGTGGCATGAATTCGACGATGCCCACGCCGTCGGGCTCTTCGACGGCTGCCGCCGCGCAGCCGTCTGCTGCAGCCGCGGTCATCACGATAAACAAATTTGCCTACAGTGTCCCGTCGTCCGTCAGGCCGGGCGCCACCGTCACCGTGCTGAACAAGGACGGCGAGGCCCATACGGTCACGGCGGATTCCGGTGAAGCCTTCGACGACAAGGCAAGCCCGGGTGCCAGTACCAGCTTCACGGCCCCGATGAAGCCCGGCAGCTATCCGTTCCACTGCACGTATCACTCCAACATGCACGGCGTGCTGGTCGTCACGTGACCGGGAGCTGGCGGGCCGGAGATACTCCGCGGCTCATTGATCCCGCGCTGCTGGTGCTGCGCTGACGGCTACCCGCACAGCAGGCAATCCATCCCGGCCAGCGTGGCGAATCACTGACACGTGTCACCCAATGCCGAGCAACTCGCCCGGTTAACGTCCCGGAGGAAGATCGTTATGAAGAAGTCCCTGCTCCTGTTCGCACCGGCGGTCGCCCTGGGCGCCGCAGCCCTGGCGATGCCCGGTGCGGCCTCAGCCGCCGACGGCACGCACTACCAGGCCGACCTGAACGCCCTGAATCATTCCTCGGCCTCAGGCAGCGTGATGATCTCGCTGAACGGCTCGCAGGCGACCATCACCGAGAACGTGTCGGGCCTGGCAGACAAGTTCGGTGGCAACCCCTACCCGCACGTGCAGCACATCCACATCGGCGCCAAGGGCACCTGCCCGACCGCTGACGCCGACGCAAACGGTGACGATGTGGTCAGCACCACCGAAGGCGCTTCCTTCTACGGCGGCATCGGCGCGACGCTGTCGAAGTCGGGTGACAGCAGCCCGGCCGCCGGGACCACCCTGACCGTCGCCCCGTCGGGTGCCTCGTTCAACTACTCCCGCACGATCACGCTGGACTCCAAGACGATGGCGTCGCTCAAGGGCGGTACCGCGGTGGTCGTGGTGCACGGGCTGGACCCGGCCACCCTGAGCAAGAAGGCACAGGCCGCCAAGAGCGACCTGGTTCCGTCGCTGCCGCTGGCCGCTACCTCACCTGCGCTGTGCGGGACGCTCGTCGCCTCGCAGATGTCATCGATGCCCGGCGGCGGCTCCGACACCGGTGGTGGCAGCACCTCCGGCATCGAGGACCAGGCCGTGCTCGGTTTCGGGGGGGCTCTACTCGCGGCCGGCCTGGGTGCCGGTGCGCTGGCGATGCGTCGCCGGACCGCGTCCGAGAGCTGATCGAGCGCGGCTAGCGGTATCTGATGTCTGATATCGCACCGCACGCTCGCCGCGGCAGGTTGTTCGCTGCCGCGGCGAGCGTGCTCGTGCTTGCCGGCGTCGCGCTGCTGGTGGCGGGCCTGCGCGCCCAGCGGCAGCCGCCGCAACCACCCGCCGCCGCGGCCATCCCGTACGCCGGCTCGCAGCAGCCCACCTCCCAGCCGGCGGCCAAGTCGCCCGCCAAGTCCAGCCGACCGGCCGGTGCCTCGCCGAAGGCGGCGACCAAACCGGTCACCGGTCCGGTGCTGAGCAGGTCGGTGCCGGTCCGGCTGGAGGTACCACAGCTCGGCATCAACTCTGATCTGCTGCAGCTGGGTCTCAATGCCGATCAAAGCCTGCAGGTGCCGCCGCTGGGCAAGAACTCGCCCGCCGGTTGGTACAAGTACTCCCCCACCCCGGGTCAGCTGGGGCCCTCGGTCCTGCTCGGCCATGTGGATTCCGCCGAGTACGGCCCCGGTGTCTTCTTCAAGCTCGGCGCGCTCCGACCGGGCAGCACGGTGAGCGTCACCCGGGCCGATCGGACAACGGCGGTGTTCCGGGTGGACCGGGTGGTGTCCTACTCCAAGGACGACTTCCCCACCCTCGAGGTCTACGGCAACACCGACAGCGCGCAGCTGCGGCTCATCACCTGCGGCGGCAAGTTCGATTCCAACTCGGGCCATTACGAGAGCAACATCGTCGCCTTCGCCACCCTGGTATCCAGCCAGCCGGCCTAGCCGCACTCGGCATCCGGCAGAAACGAGCACCCTTATGAAGACACGGCAAACGGCCATCGGTCTCAGCGCCCTGGCACTGATGCTCACCGGGTGCGCGTCCGGCGGAGGATCCAGCATGGTGGCTGCTGGTGGCGCGAGCGGGTCGTCGGCCCCGGGGCCCGCTATGGCCGGCATGTCTATGGCGCCGGGCCAGACAATGGCGGGCATGTCTATGGCGCCGGGCCAGACGATGGCGGGCATGTCGATGGCGCCGGGTCAGACGATGGTGCCTGGTCAGACCACGGCCGGCAGGTCCGTGGCACCCGCCGGCAGCACACCGTCGAAGGCGGCCCTCATGATCTGTTCCGACGACATCCAGGACCAGGTCGCGACGGTGCTGAAGCTGAACGCGCCGGCGCCGGTGCGATCGAGCTGGCAGGACCAGCTCTACACCTGCACGTACACGCTGCCGATGGGGACCATGATCCTGTCGGTCAAGCAGTCAGCCAGCAAGCCGGCCGCTCGCGGGTACTTCCTGGGCCTGCGTCCCGGGTTGGGCAGCACCGAGCCCCTGCTGGGACTGGGCGAGCAGGCCTACGCGACCAAGACCGGAGTCGCCGTCGTGCTCAAGGACGACATGACACTGCGGGTCGACACCACCAGGCTGCCCGTGGTGTTCGGCACCCAGCAGCAACGGCGCACCGACCTCGCCTACGAGATCGCATCCGCCGTCCTGGGCTGCTGGACCGGCCACGAATAGCGTGACCACCAGATGGTGGCGCGGGCAGTCCTCGTCCTCGGCTCGCTATGTTCCTGCCCTGCCATGTCATGATCTCCCGGTGGCCGCCGAATCGTGGATGCCCCAGCAGCTGGCCAAGCACTCCTCCGGTCCGCAGGCCCCGACGGGTCCGCAGGCCCCGACGAGCCCGCAGGCCCTGACGAGAGAGCCGGGCTGCCCCAAGCACATGGTGTTCGGGCCGTGCGGCGGGGTGCGCGCGGACCTGTCATGCGAGATGGCCCCGCACCGGTGCCCGTTCACCGAGCGGTCGGCCCCACCTGGCTGGCCGGAGCCGGATCAGGCGGCCGCGCCGGCCAGCGCGCTGCTGGACGCCCTGCGATCCCGGCCGGTGGTGGTCACCGACCTGACGCTGCCGGCCTACGACGCCGAGGCGGTAGCCCGGATCACCGCGGTGCTGGCCGGTTCATGTGACGCGCTGCTGGTCGGTGAGCACCAGAACCGCCCGGACTTTCCCCCGACGTTGATGGCCAGCCTGATCCGGCAGGCCGGCGGCACCGGATGGCTGACCCTGACCTGTCGGGACCGCAATCGGCTGGTCCTGGAACAGGAGCTGATCGGGCTGCGGACCGCCGGCGCCGACGGGGTGCTGTGCGTGACCGGTGACGGCCGTGCCGAGGGCGTCCGGCCAGGCGTCCCCCAGGTGTTCGACCTGGACGGCACCCGGCTGGCGGGGCTCGCGGCCTCGTTGGGGCTCCCGGTGGCGGTACCCGAGGCCCCCGCCGCGCCGCCGCGCTGGTTGCGGCCGGCGCGGTTGCTGCAGAAGCAGCGCGCCGGTGCTCAGCTGGCCTTCCTCAACCACGCCGGCAGTGCGGCCGAGCTGGCCGGATTCGTCCGGGCCAGCCGCGATGCCGGGGTCACGATCGCGCTTATCGCGGGGGTTGCCGTGTACACCGACCCCCGCTCGGCGCACGTCCTGCAGAACTTTCCCGGCCTGCACCTCGATCCGGAGCCGGTAGCACGGGTGCTTGCCGCCGCCGACCCGGTCGCGGCCGGAATCGAGGCCGCGGTCACCGAGGCCCATCAACTGCTCGCCATCGACGGCATCGACGGGGTCAACCTGTCGGGGCTTGCCTCCGGGCGCGGCGAATACCAGGCCGCCGAGGTGAAGGCCAAGATCGGGAGTCGGATACGGTCGCAGCTATGACCGACGCCGAGGCGATGGCCGACGAATTCGACACCATGGCGGCCTGGACCGCTGACGCGGTCGCCGAACTGGGCCAGAGCCACGCGATACCGGCGGCCTGCCGAGGCAGCGGAAGCCCGGCCGCCCTGGAGTGGCTGGCCGGCGAGTTGCGACTGCGCCCCGGGATGCGCCTGCTCGACTGCGGGGCCGGGGTGGGCGGGCCGGCCGAACTGGCCGCGCAACGGTTCGGAGTGGCGCCGGTGCTGGCCGAGCCGATGATCCATGCCTGCCGCGCGTCGGCCCGGCTGTTCGGCCGCCCGGTGGTGGTGGCCGGCGGGGAGCGATTGCCTTTTCGAAGCGGGGTGTTCGAGGCCGTCTGGAGCCTGGGCGTGCTGTGCACCGTGGCGGATCAGGCGGCCCTGCTGGCCGAGCTGCGTCGGGTCGCCGGACCGGCAGCGCTGGTCGGTCTGCTGGTGTTCCTGCGCACCGTGCCGCGGCTTCCCGAGCAACCCGAGGGCAATCACTTCCTCACTGCCGACGAGCTGGACGGCCTGCTGGCGAAGAGCGGGCTCGCGGTCCTCAAGCATGCCGAACTGGCCGGGTTCGCCGCACCCGAACCGGACTGGCAGGCGGCGGCCGATCGCGTCGAGGCGAGGATCGAGCGCGTGCACGGCAGCGACCACCGCTGGCAGAGCGCCCAGCACCAGGAGAAGATCATCGGTCAGCTGATATCGGAGCAGCTGGTGGCCGGCCGGCTGCTCGTCCTCGAACCGGTGGGCTGAGCCCGAGGCCTCGACCGCCTCCCTGGAAACCACCCGCCCGGCAGCTACCGCCCTGGCGCCGGCAGTGGCTGGGTGAGCGGCGGCCACCGAACGCCGTCCAGTGCCGACCGGAACGAGGCAACGGTGCTGCCCAATTCCAGCGGCGAGGCGCCGGCCAGCACGTCGCGCATCAGCGCCGAGGCCACCACCACCCCGTCCGCGCGATGGCTCACCTCCACCGCCTGGTCCGGCGAGGAGATGCCGAACCCGACCAGCACCGGCAGGCTGGTGTGGCTCCGGATGGCATCCACCGTGCGCTGCACGGTGTCCGATACCGCGTCGCGAAGCCCGGTCACCCCCATGTTGCTGACCGCATAGACGAATCCGCTGCTCAACTCGGCGATCCGGCTGACCCGGTGCGCCCTGGTGGAGGGCGCCACCAGCAGGATGAGTTCGATCTCAGCCGCCTGGGCCGCCGACAGCAACGGCTCGATCTCATCGACGGGAGTGTCGGGCACGATCAATCCGGAGATCCCCGAGGCTGAGAGCTTGTGGCAGAACGCCTCGTTGCCGTGCCGGCCGACGATGTTGCTGTAGGTCATCACGATCAGTGGAACCCCGCAGTCCAGGGCAGCGACCTCGTCGAGCAGCTCGGCGGTACGGACGCCACGGGCCAGCGCCTGGCCGGAGGCCGCCTGGATGACCGGGCCGTCCAGCATCGGATCGGAGAACGGCAGGCCGATCTCGATCGCGTCGGCGCCGTTGTCCGCGCATGCCCGGACGTAGGCAGTCCAGTCCGGGGTGATCCCCGCGGTCACGAACGGCACCAGCGACTTGCCGCCGGCCTCGCGCCGCCGGCGCAGTGCCGCTTCCACCGCGTTCGCGGGGAGTTCCGGCCGGCTCATGCGAGCAGGGTCATCAGCTGGCCGGCGTCCTTGTCGCCGCGGCCGGACAGGGTCATCAGAACCGTCGAGCCGGGTGCCAGGTCACCCGATCCGGCAGCCTGGATGATCCAGGCCAGCGCGTGGGCGGACTCCAGCGCGGCGAGGATGCCCTCCATGCGGGCCAGGGTGATCACCGCCTCGACCACCTGCTCGTCGGTCGCGGTGGTGTACTCCACCCGGCCGGACAGGCCGAGGCTCGCATGTTCGGGACCCACACCGGGATAGTCCAGGCCCGCCGAGATGGAATGCGCCTCCTTCACCTGGCCATCCTCGTCCTGCAGGACCTGGGAGTAGAAACCGTGCAGGATTCCCGGCGAGCCATCGGTCATCGCCGCTCCCCCGGCCGCCTCGACACCCACCATCCGGGCGGAGGTGTCGACGAACCCGGCGAAGGTGCCGGCGGCATTCGAGCCACCGCCCACGCAGGCCACCACCACGTCCGGCACCCCGCGCCGCAGCAGGCCGGCGCACTGGCGACGGGCCTCGGTTCCGATGACGCTCTGGAACTCCCGGACCATCCAGGGATAGGGATGCGGGCCCATCACCGAGCCGAGGCAGTAGTAGGCCTCGTCCACCTGGGACACCCATTGCCGCAGGGCCTCACTGCAGGCGTCCTTCAGCGTGCGGCTGCCGCTGGTCACCGGGACGACCTTCGCGCCCAGCAGTTCCATCCGGAACACGTTCAGTTGCTGGCGCTGGGTGTCGACCTCACCCATGTAGACCGTGACATCGAGGCCGAGCAACGCTCCGGCGGTGGCGGTGGCGACGCCGTGCTGGCCGGCCCCGGTCTCGGCGAGCAGCCGCCGCTTGCCCATCCGCTGTGCCAACAACGCCTGGCCGATCACATTGTTGATCTTGTGCGAGCCGGTGTGGGTCAGGTCCTCCCGCTTGAGCAGCAGGTTGATGCCCAACTCCTGCGACAGCCTGGTCGCCGGGGTCACCGGGGTGGGACGCCCGGCGTAGACCTCCAGGGTCTGGGCGACGGTGCGTTCGAAGCTCGGGTCCTTGCGGGCGTCCCGATAGGCCGCCTCCAGCTCCTCGCAGGCGGGGATCAGCGCCTCGGGAACGTAGCGACCGCCGAAGTTCCCGAACCGGCCGAGGGCGCCCGGATCGCTCATGACCGACCGATCGGGCGCGAGCAGTGTCGAGGAGTTCCGCAGTTCGGCGGTGGTGCCGGGACGCTCCTCGGGCGAGATGTCCATGTAATCACCGGATTCTGGCTGATGCGGTAGCAGTAGGACTGGCTTGTCGAAGGCCACCCTACCAGCTGGGCAGCCCAGACTCTTCTAGAAGTGTTGCATCAGCAGCCACAGGCTTGACCATGCGCTCCAGGACGCCCGGTACTAGGGTGGCCTGCGCGGCGGAGAGGCCGCGGACGGATGGAGGGCGCGGTGCCCAGGGCTGGGGACGCGAAGTACCGGCAGATCGGGCAGGACCTGGCTGCCCGGATCGGCCGCGGCGAGTTCAAGCCCGGCACGCCGCTGCCATCGCAGGCGTTGCTGAGCAAGGAGTACGGCGTCACCCTGATGACCTTCCGGCAGGCTCTGAGCCTGCTGGAGGGTGACGGCCTGATCGCGCAACTGCCCGGCCGGGGCACCTTCGTCACACCGGTCCCGACGCTGGACCTGCGCTCGCTCAACAGCCTGGCCGAGGACCTGCTGGCACAGGGTGTCGACCTGGTGACGGTGGTGCTGAGCAGCCGGCAGCGAGCGCTGCCCGCCGGGGTCGCCGGCGCTCTGGACCGGACCCGTGGCGAGCCCGCGCTGCGACTGGAGCGGTTGCGCCGGATCGGGCGCCGGCCGGCCGTCCATCAGGTGTCCTGGGTTCCGCAGCCGTGGTCGGAGCACCTGCTGGAGGTCGACTTCGAGGTTGCCTCGCTGTACCGCTCGTTGGAACACCGGTGCCAGCTGGCGATCGTCCGGGCCACCGAGAGCCTGCGCGCCAGGGCGCTCCCGGCGGCGATTGCCTCAGCGGTCAACAAGCCCGCCGGCCGGCCGGTGCTGGTCGCCGAGCGGATCACCTACGACGCCCGGAACATCCCGGTCGTGCATGACCTTGCCACCATCGTCGACGACACGATCGGGGTCCTCGCGCGCCGGGCACAGCGCGGCACCGAGCTTTCCTGGGCGGCCGAATCGCGAGGCGGATGAGCGGCCCGCGATCGCCGTCCAGCTCGGCCCGGGCGATGTTAGGGTGTGATTTTGGACCTTTCGCCGATGCGAGAAGAGGTGGCCGGGATGACGAACGACGAACCGGCAGCCGCCGGGCTCGAAGCGGGCATCCGGCTGGACTTTCGCGAAGAGATGTCCTACGGGGACTACCTGCACCTCGGCGAGCTGCTGGGCGCGCAGCATCCAAGGTCACAGCCCGCGGCCCACGACGAGCTGCTGTTCATCATCCAGCACCAGACCAGCGAGCTGTGGCTGAAGCTGCTGCTGCACGAGCTGGTCGGCGCCCGGGAAGGACTGCGCACCGACGACATCGGCCTGGCGCTGAAGCGGTTGGCCAGGGTGAAGAACATCCTGCACACCCTGACCGACCAGTGGGCGATCCTGGCGACGCTGACTCCCAGTGAATACCTCAGCTTCCGCGATTCCCTCGCCAGCTCGTCGGGCTTCCAGTCCTTCCAGTACCGGGCCGTCGAGTTCATCCTGGGCAACAAGAACTCCGGCATGCTGCAGATGTTCGTGCAGGACCCGATGGCCCACCAGCAGCTCACCGGGTACCTCACCTCGCCCACGCTGTACGACGAGTTCCTGGCCTACCTGTCCCGGCACGGGCAACCCATCCCGGCTTCGATCACCGAGCGCGACGTCACCCAGGCGCACCAGTTCAGCCCGGAACTCGTCGACACCTTCAAGGTCATCTACGCCGCACCGGCTGAGCACTGGAGCCTGTACGAGACCTGCGAGGCGCTGGTCGACGTCGAGGACGCCTTCCAGTTCTGGCGGTTCCGGCATCTGAAGACGGTCGAGCGGATGATCGGCAACAAGACCGGAACAGGTGGCTCCAGTGGCGCGGCCTTCCTGCGCAAGGCCCTGGACCGGACGTTCTTCCCTGAGCTCTACTCGGTACGGACGGCCTTGGATTGAGCACTGCCTGATCCAGCATCGCCTGATCCAGCAGCGCCCGATCCAGCACTGCTCGATCCAGCACTGCCTGAGCCGTTGCCCGAACTGGTCGAGTGCAGCCGGTTCACGACGCCGGCCAGCAGTTCACCCGGGCGAGGAGTGCGCGCCAGCAGGCTGGTGATCACACTGCGCCGCAGCACGTGACCGGGGTAGTTGCCGTGTACCTGTCCGGGGCCCTCCATGGGCGCGTCGACGTTGTCGCTGCCGTTGTCGGGCCGGTCGGTGGTCATGGTCTCCTTGCCGAACCGCCGGATCGACATCACCGCATCGGTCAGCGCCGGCGACATCCGCTGGCCCATGTAGAAGCCGATGGCGCTGCCGCCGACCGGAATTTCCCGAGTCGGGTGTTCGGCCGCCTGCACGATGGCCTCGGCGACGAGTTCGGGAGCGTACAGCGGCGGCGGCGGCTTCGGCATCGACCCGATCTTGCTCCTGCTGTGCTCGAAGAACGGCGTGTCGATGGAGGCGGGCAGGATCGTGGTGACCGCGATCGGGCTCCCCTCCTGGGCCAACTCCATCCGCAGGCTGTCATACAGCGCCCGCAGCGCCCACTTGCTGGCGGTGTAGGGGCCGTGCAGCGGCACCGCGCGGATGCCCTCCACCGAGGAGATGCCGATGATCACCCCGCCGCCGGCCCGGCGCAGGGCCGGCAGCGCGACGTGCACGCCGTACACCTGGCCGAGGAAGTTCACCCGCATCACCCGCTCGAACTCGGCGTCGGAGATGTCCTCGATGCGGCCCCAGACCGCGACCGCGGCCGCGTTGACCCAGGTGTCGATGCGACCGAACGCCGACTCGGCCCGCTCGCCGAGAGCGCGCACCTGGTCAGGCTCGGCGACGTCGGTGGGCACGGCGAGGGCGATGCCGCCCTGCTCAGTGATCTCGGCGACGAGCGAGTCGAGTGCTGAGACGGTGCGGGCCGCGACCACCACGGACGCGCCGCGGCGGGCGAATTCCAGCGCGGCGGCTCGGCCGATCCCGCTCGAGGCGCCGACGATGACAACTTTTTGCTCGGAAATGGGTTGTGGCATGACGATTTCCTCGTGCCGCCGGCCGGTGAGCATGTCATCCCAGCTGACCGGTACCTGAGGTGGCAGGCGGCTGTTTCCACCATAGGTCAGCTGGGTGTTCCGTCAGCCCGCAGGTGTCCCGTCAGCGCGCTGCAGGTGGGGGTGGCGCCCCGGATGGGCAGCCCTCGTGTCAAGTTCTTGTAAAGTGTCGGCCCTGAGTGCCGATATCTGCGGCGTGAGTGTCCTAGTCAGAACGCAGCGCAGCACGCTGCTCGTCTCCTCGATCGCGGTCCTGGCGACCCTCCTCGTGCTGCCGCTGGGCAGCCACCATATGGGCCCGACCACCAGTTTCGTGCCGGCGGTGCTGGCCACGGTGGCCTGCTTCGACATCATGTCGGTCTGGTTGCTGGCCGGGGAGTACCTGGACACCGGCGACCGCCGGATGCTGGGGATGACCTTGGCCTACCTGTGGTCGTTGCTGCTGATGGGCGGCTACGCGCTGGCGTTCCCCGGCGTCGTCGCCAGCCATCCGCCGCTGGCCGTGACCGCCTCAGTGGCGCCGTACCTCTACGTCGGCTGGCATGCCGGCTTTCCGGTGCTGCTCGGCGCCGCCTGGGCGCCGTGGTCCTACCTCGGCGGGATCGAACATCGCCGGCGGGCACCCCTGCTGGCCGGCGCCGTGGCGGCGATGAGCGCCGCGGCACTGCTCACCGTGGCCGCCTGCGTGCTGTTCGCCAGGCGGTTGCCGGTGCTGATCCACGGCCTGGACACCAGCAGCATGGCGAAGGTGACAGCGCCGGTGGCGCTGCCCCTGGTGCTGGCCAGCCTGCTGGTGTGCACCAGGGCGGTGCGCGGGCGAGCGGGACCGGAGCGCTGGAGCAGCGTGGCGATCCTGGTCTGCCTCTGCGACCTGTGCCTGACCTACTCCTCGCGCTACCGCTACAGCCTGGGCTGGTACACCGGCAGGACGCTGACCGTCGCGGCGTCGGCGGTGGTGCTGATCGCCATGCTGGCCTCGTTCCGCCGGCTGAAGGCCGCCGCGGAGTTCAACGCCGCCTACGACGGCCTGACCGCCCTGGCAAACCGGCGCAGCGCCTACGACTCGGCCGCCGCGCTGATCTCCCGGGCCCGGCGCCTCGGTACCCCGCTGAGCGTGGTGATGTTCGACCTGGACAAGTTCAAGCAGATCAACGACAGCTACGGCCACGCCGCGGGTGACGAGGTGCTGCGGTGCGTGGCCAGCACCGTGCGCGCCACCGTCCGCGACAGTGACCTCAGCGCCCGGCTCGGTGGCGAGGAGTTCGCCGTGGTGCTGCCTGACGCAGACCTGCAGGACGCCCGGCTGGTCGCCGAGCGGCTGCGGACGCAGTTGCGGGCCCGCACCATCCCGGCGATCGGGTGCAGCGTCACGGCCAGCTTCGGCATCGCCGAACTGCAGCCCGATGATGTCACCGCGGAGAACCTGCTGCACCGGGCCGATCAGGCCATGTACCGGGCCAAGGCGCTGGGTCGCGACCAGATCTCCGACCGGCCCGCCGACCTGCCGGCCGCCGGTGAGCGGACCGCCGGTGAGCGGACCGCCGCTGAGCCGGCCGCCGCTGAGCCGGCCGTGCCACTCGTCGGGGCCCGCTGACTCGCTGGTCTCGAGAGGTTTCGCTGGGCGGCTGCGAAACCCTCCCGTTGCACATGTCCGGCGCCGGGGTGGGGCATCGCGTGCGTTCGTAACTTCCGGTCCCGGAGCCTCGTTGGTCTTGTCAGAGGTCACATCCCGCGCTCCCGACAGGACAGTCTCGACAGGAGGACATCAGTGAGCATGCCGACCGTGTTCAGAAGCGCCATGGCCGTGCTGGCCGGCGGGGTCGCGATCGTTGCGGTCGCTGCCGTGCCGGTGGCCGAAGCCGCCACGGCGCCGCAGTGGGCCCCGGCCGCCACCGCGACGATCCACCCGGGTACCCAGATGTTCACCGACGGCGCGCAATGCACGGCCAACTTCGTCTACAGCGACGGCGTATCGACCTACCTGGGCTACGCCGCACACTGCGCGGGCACCGGCGCGGCCACCGACACCAACGGCTGCACCACCCAGTCGTTGCCGCTCGGCACTCCGGTCACCTTCAACACCGGAGCGAGCCTGATCAGCGAAGGCACCCAGGTCGGCACCGGCACGCTCGCGTACTCCTCGTGGCTGGCTATGCAGGCGGCCCACGAGACCAATGCCAACACCTGTGCCTACAACGACCTCGCGCTGGTCAAGGTCGACGCGGCCTATGTAGCCAACGTGAACCCGTCGGTGCCGTTCTGGGGTGGCCCCGTCGCGCTGGCGACCCAGGGCACGACCGTGGGCCAGTCGATCTACAGCTATGGCAACTCCCTGCTGCGCGGGGGCATCGAACTGCTCTCGCCCAAGCGCGGCGTCAGCCTCGGTGACACCGGCAGTGGCTGGAGCCACACGGTGTACACCGTGACGCCCGGCATCCCCGGAGACTCGGGCTCGGGCTTCATGGATGCCTCGGGACGCGCCCTCGGCGTGTTGTCCACGGTGGCGATCGCGCCGCTCGCGGGCTCCAACGGTGTCGGCGACCTGGCCAAGGAGCTGGCGTACGCCAACGCCCACGGCATGTCGGGTGTCGCGCTGGTCCCCGGCACCGAGGCCTTCGCACCGATCATCTGACCGATCTCAAGGACCCTCCAGCTGCAACGGCCCGCAACCTCACGGTTGCGGGCCGTTGCGGCTTGTCGGTCACAGCTTGTCGGTCACAGCTTGTAGCACCGAGCTTGGAGCGCTCGGGCCCCGGCAAGCGCCGAGAACAGCCCTTCACTAGCGAAGGTAGGATTCCGTGGGGCCGTCGAGGCCTGCCGGATCCTGGTAGGGGGCCACCATGACCATCGCCGCAAATCCGCTTCCCGACAGCCCACCGCCCGACGGCCCACCGGCCGGCAGCCCGCAACTCCTGCTCGGCCCAGCCCTGCGGCACGTCGGCCAGGACGACGCCACGGTGTGGGTCGAGACCGATCGGCCGTGCGTCGTGGAGATCCTCGGTCACCAGGAGGCCACCTGGTGCGTGGCCGGCCACCACTACGCCCTCGTGGTGCTCAGCGGGTTGCCCGCCGGCCAGAGCCTGGACTACGACGTCCGGCTGGACGGCCAGGTCGCCTGGCCGTCCATCGACGACCCCCGGCCGCGTCCCCGGATCCGCACCCTCGACACCGGTGCTCCGATCCGGATCACCTTCGGTTCCTGCCGGTACGCCACCTCCGCCGCGGTCGCCGACGACGACCACTTCGAACCGGATGCCCTGATGGTGCTGGCCCGGCAACTGGCCGGGCAGGACGAGGCCGACTGGCCGCACGCGCTGCTGATGCTCGGCGATCAGGTCTACGCCGACGAGACCAGCGAGGCGACCCAGCAGCGGATCCGCCAGCGGCGCGACATCACCGTCGGCTCGCGCGAACAGGTAGCCGACTACGAGGAGTACACCTGGCTCTACGACGAGTCCTGGAAGGACCCGGACGTGCGATGGCTGATGTCGGTGCTCCCCAGCTCGATGATCTTCGACGACCACGACATCTGCGACGACTGGAACACCTCCCGGGCCTGGCGCGAGGACATGGCGGCGACGGACTGGTGGGGCGAGCGGATCATCGGCGGGCTGTCCTCGTACTGGGTCTACCAGCACCTGGGCAACCTGTCCCCCGCCGGGCTGGCCGCCGACGAGCTGTATCAACAGGTCCGCGGCTACGGCCGGGACGTCGAGCCGTTGCTGCGCTCGTTCGCCGAGCATGCCGATGCCGAAGCCGACGGCGCCAAAGGCACCCGGTGGTCCTACCGGCGTGACTTCGGGCCGATCCGGCTGCTGATGATCGACTCGCGGTGTGGCCGGATCCTCGACGGTGACCGCAGCATGATCGGCAAGGACGAGCTGGCGTGGATCAGCGAGCAGGCCGAGGGGAACTATGACCACCTGCTCATCGGCACGTCGCTGCCCTGGCTGCTGGCGCGGGCGCTGCACGACATCGAATCGTGGAACGAAGCCCTGGCCGGCGGTGCTCGCGGCGCGCGGGTGGCCCGGTGGTCGGAGTCGTTGCGCCGGGCGGCGGACCTGGAGCACTGGGCGGCATTCCACACCTCCTTCCAGAAGCTCGCCGAGCTGATCCGCGAGGTCGCCGAGGGCAAGCGCGGCGAGCGCGCGCCGGCGACGGTGTGCGTGCTGTCCGGCGACGTCCACCATGCCTACGTGGCACGGGCGAGCTATGACGAGCCGGTCAGCGCGCAGGTCTACCAACTGACCTGCTCGCCGCTGCACAACTACGTCCCGACCGCGATGAAGGTGGCGTTCCGGCTGGCCTGGAGCCGTCTGGCCGAGCGAACCACCCGGTCGCTGCTCAGCGTCTTGACCAAGGTCCCGCGCACCGAGCTGAACTGGACCCGGCAGGCCGGGCCGTATTTCGGCAACGAGCTGATGACCTTCACCGCGGCAGGCCGGCTGGCCCTGGTGGAGCTGGCGAAGACCCGCTCCGGGGAGACCGAGTCGGCGCTGCACGTGGTGCAGCGGGTAGCGCTGTCCAGCGGCTAAGCTCCACGGCAGCCGGGCGCTGCCAAACAGACGCGGGCCGCCGGGACATGTCGAAGGCCGAGGCCGCCATGGACCGAATCGCTGACATCTGGGGTGACCGGACCCCGCACGACCGGGCAACGGTGTGGCCCGCGCGGGTGGACTCCTACCTCGCCGACGGGATCACCGAGGCGCAGGTCGACCGGTGGGTGATCTCGGCGTGCGTGCTGTGCAGCAACGGCTGTGGCTGCGACATCGCGGTCAAGGACGGCCGGATGGTCGGCATCCGGGGCCGAGCCACCGATGTCGTCAACCATGGCCGGCTGGGGCCCAAGGGCCTGTACGGCAGCATCCCGTTCGCGGCTTCAGGCGATCGGCTGACCCGCCCGCTGATCCGGCAGGACGGCGAGCTCGTCGAGACGACCTGGGAGGCCGCGATGGGCCGGGTGGTCGAGGTGTCGCAGCGGCTGCTGAGGGAGAAGGGACCGCTGTCACACGGCTTCTACACCAGCGGACAACTGTTCCTGGAGGAGTACTACACCCTGGCGATCATCGGCAAGGCCGGCATCGGAACGCCCCACATGGACGGCAACACCCGCCTCTGCACCGCCACCGCCGCCGCCGCGATGAAGGAGTCCTTCGGTTGTGACGGCCAGCCGGGAAGCTACACCGACATCGACTGGTGCGACGCGATCTTCCTGTTCGGCCACAACATGCCCGAGACCCAGACCGTGCTCTGGATGCGGATCCTGGACCGGCTGGCCGGCGACCAGCCACCGAAGATCGTCTGCGTCGACCCGCGCCGAACCAAGGTGGCCGAGGCGGCGGAGCGCACGGGTGGCGTGCACCTGGCGCCGCTCCCAGGCACCAACCAGGCGCTGATGAACGGGTTGATCCGGGAGCTGATCGCCAACAGCTGGCACGACCGGGAATGGGTCGATGCGCACACCCTGGGCTTCGACGACCTGGCGGCGACGGTGGAGCCCTACACCCCCGAGCACGTCGGGGAGATCTGTGGCATCGACCCCGCGGACCTGCGCCGGGCGGCAGCGATCTTCGGTGAGTCGGAGCGGGTGCTGAGCACCGTCCTGCAGGGTTTCTACCAATCGCACCAGGCCACCGCCGCCTCGGTCGCCGTCAACAACCTGCACCTGCTGCGCGGCATGATCGGCAAGCCGGGTGCCGGGATCCTGCAGATGAACGGCCAGCCCACCGCGCAGAACAACCGGGAATGCGGCGCCGACGGTGACCTGCCGGGTTTCCGCAACTGGGACAACGAGAAACACGTCCAGGAGCTGGCCGCGCTGTGGAACGTCGACCCGCTGGTCATCCCGCACTGGGCGCCGCCTACCCACGCGATGCAGATGATGCGCTACGCCGAGCAGGGCAGCATCTCCTTCCTCTGGATCTCGGCGACCAACCCCGTGGTGTCGATGCCCGAGAGCGCCCGGATCCGCCGCATCCTCGGTGGTGACCAGTGCTTCGTGGTGGTGCAGGACCTGTTCCTGACCGAGACCGCGCGGCTGGCCGACGTGGTGCTGCCCGCCTCGGGGTGGGGTGAGAAGACCGGCACCTTCACCAATGTCAGCCGTACCGTGCACCTGTCGGACAAGGCCGTCGACCCGCCGGGCGAAGCCAAGAGCGACCTGGACATATTCCTGCTCTACGCCGAGCGGATGGGGTTCACGGATAAGGACGGCGCGCCGCTGGTGCGCTGGCGCACTCCGGAGGAGGCGTTCGGCGCCTGGCAGGAGTGCAGCCGCGGCCGCCCGGTCGACTACACCGGCCTGAGCTATGACAAGCTGCGCGGCCCGACCGGGATCGCCTGGCCGTGCAACACCCAGGCCCCGGACGGTACCGACCGGCTCTACACCGACCCGGTCTTTCCCACCGACACCGACCAGTGCGAGAACTACGGTCACGACCTGCTCACCGGTGGCACGGTCACCCAGCAGGAGCACCTGGCGATGAACCCGGCTGGCAGGGCGTTCCTCAAGGGCGCGCCCTACCAGCCACCGCACGAGCAGGTCAGCGCGGAGTACCCGCTGCTCTACTCCACCGGCCGCACCGTCTACCACTTCCACACCCGCACCAAGACCGCCCGGGCCGCGGCGCTGCAGCAGGCGGCTCCGGATGCCTGGGTGGAGCTGTCGGAGACCGACGCCACCGGACTGGGCATCGGCGAGGGCGACCGGGTCGCCGTCGAGTCGCCACGCGGGCGGATCGAGGTGCGGGCCAGGATCGGCCGGGTCCGCCCCGGAGCCGTCTTCGCCCCGTTCCACTACGGCTACTGGGATCTCGACGCCGCCGGGCCGGACGGCGGCCCCGCGCGCGATGCGAATGAGCTGACCATGACCGTCTGGGACCCGGTCTCCAAGCAACCGCTGTTCAAGACGGCCGCCTGCCGGGTCACCAAAATCGGCGATGCCACCGGGCCGGCGTCGGCACCCAGCACCACGGCGTCCGCGCCACCGGACGGGCGGCAGCTGCCGGCCACCGCGGGCGGCGAGCCGACCATGTCCCGGATCGTGACACCGACCCCGGATTACCCCAACGACCCGTCGCTGGGCACCGACTCGCCGGCACCGACCACCACTATCGCCGGGAGCCAGTGATGCCCCATCTGGACACCTACCTCGGCCTGCTGCATCACGCCGAGCAGACGCTGACGGACTCCTTCGTCACCGTGGGGCACGGCCACCAGGCAGAGGCCGACGTCTATCACACCTGCGAGTCGCTGGCGCGGATGAGCCTGGAACACGAGAAACAGCTCGCTCCGGTCGTCGCCCGGTACGGCGAGCAGCGCCGGGGCGAGGACGTCGAGGAACCGGAGCGCTTGCACGCCGCCGGTGTCGCGCAAGTCCGCGCGGGCGCGGTGGGCCTGCTGCGCGACCTGCAGGACCTGTACCTGCTCGCCACCCTGGTGCACAGTTGCTGGACAGTGGTGCTCCAGGCCGCCCAGGGCGCCAGGGACCGTGAACTGATCGAGATTGCTCAGCAGTGCATGGAAGAAACGTCTCGACAGCTGACCTGGATCCAGACCCGGATCAAGGTCGGCGCGCCGCAGGCGCTGCTGATCGCACCGTAGGGCTGGCTCGGTCCGGCTGAGTTCCTGCTAGTCGGCCGGGACGCCGGCCAGCTCGGCCAGTGGCGTGGCGGGGTCGGCCAGCCGGTCAGCCGGGATGGCAGCTTGGGAGCGGATGAGTCCCTTGATGTCGTCGACGACATCCCAGACGTTGACGTTCATCCCCGCCAGCACCCGGCCGTCCTTGACCCAGAACGCGATGAACTCCCGGCCGGCCAGGTCGCCACGGAAGATCACCTGGTCATAGCCGCCCTGATCGACGTAGCCCACGTACTCCATCCCCAGGTCGTACTGGTCGGTGAAGAAGTAGGGCAGCTGATCATGGCTGGCGGGCTGGTCGAGCATCGAGGCGGCGGCCGTCACCGGCTGGTTCAGGGCATTGGCCCAGTGCTCGACCCGGATCTGCTTGTCGTAGAAGGCATTTCTGGCGTTGGCGACGTCACCGGCGGCGAAGATCCTGGAATCGCTGGTGCGCAAGGACGAATCGACGACGATACCGTTGTCCACGCTCAGCCCCGCGGCCTCGGCGAGTTCGCCGTTGGGCGCGATCCCGACCGCCACCAGTACCGCGTCGGCCTCGATCACCGTGCCGTCGCCGAGCGAGACGCCGGTGGCACGGCCGTTGCTGGTGCGGATCTCGGCAAGGCTGGCTTTGAACCGGAAATCCACCCCGCGCTGGACATGCAGGTCGGCGAAGACCCGAGCCACCTCAGGGCCCAGGACGCGCAGCAGCGGAAGCTCGGCGCTCTCGATCACCGTGACCTCGACCCCGGCCTGGCGGGCGGCCGCGGTGACCTCCAGGCCGATCCAGCCGGCACCGATCACCACCAGCCGCGAGATCCGGGCCAGCAGCTCGCGCAGCGAATCCGAGTCGTCCAGGGTCCGCAGCAGGTACACGCCGTCGGCGTCGGCACCCGGCAGCGACAAGGTCCGGGGGCGGGCGCCGGTGGTGAGCAGCAGCTTGTCGTAGCCGAGCTGGCTGCCGTCGGCCAGTTCCACCAGCCGTGCGTCTCGGTCGATCCGGCTGACGGTCTGGTTGAGACGCAGTTCGATGCCGTGCTCGGCATACCAGCTCTCCGGGTGCACGAAGACCTTCTCCCGCTGGGCGGAACCGGCCAGGTATCCCTTGGACAGCGGCGGCCGTTCGTAGGGCAGGTGCGACTCGGCGCCGATCAGCACGATGTGGCCGTCGAAGCCCTTGTCGCGAAGCGCTTCGGCGGCTTTGGCGCCGGCGAGGCTGGCGCCGACGATGAGATAGGTTTCCGTGGAGCTCATCCGAGCATGCCTTTCTGTGTGTTCTCTACCTCAGCGGTCCGGGATGTTCCGCGACCTCAGCGGTCCGGGATGTCTGTGACCTCAGCGGTCCGGGGGTTCAGCGGTCGCGGGTCAGGGCGAAGAACTCCTGCCGGGCCGCCGGGTCGGTGCGCAGGTGGCCGTGCAGGGCCGAGGTCAGGGTGCGCGAGCCGTGGGCGCGTACCCCGCGCAGTGACATGCACTGGTGCTCGGCCTCGATGACGACCCCGACACCGATGGGATGCAGGTGTGCCTGCAGGCAGTCGGCGACCTGCTGGGTGAGCCGCTCCTGCACCTGCAGGCCACGGGAGAACCGCTCGAGGACCCGGGCCAGCTTGGAGAGCCCGACGATGCGCTGGTCGGGCAGGTAGCCGACGTGCGCCACGCCGTGGAAGGGCAGCAGGTGGTGCTCACACAGCGACTGGAACGGGATGCCGCAGGCCAGCACCAGCTGGTTGTAGTTCTCGTCGTTGGGGAAGGTGGTCAGGTTGAAATCCCGCGGGGTCAGCAGCTCGGCGTAGGCAGCGGCCACTCGCCGCGGAGTCTGGTGCAGGTGCTCGGCATCGGGATCCTGGCCGAGGGCGATCAGCAGCGCTCGGACCGCACGCTCGGCGGCGGGAAGGTCGATCGGCGGCGTGGAGTTGACTATCCGCAACGTCTGGGGTGACGCGGCGGCGTCCGGATCGTCGAAGCTTTCCGGGGCCCTGCCCGACTGTGCCGGTGCTGCGAGGTTGACCATGACCGCCCTTTCTATCGGATCGTGGAATGGACGTTAGACCGCTCACATTCTTTCGTCAATAGGAGTACCTTTTAGAAATGAAGCGAGCGCCCATGACACCGTCGCGGCATCAGACCGCTATCCAGGCGCAACTGCGCAGCATCGCCTCCCTCGCCGAGCCGATACGTCAGACCCTCTACCGCTTCGTCGTCGAACACTCCCAGCCGGTGAGCCGGGAACAGGCTGCCAGCGGCGTCGGCGTCGCTCATCACGTGGCCAAGTTCCATCTGGACAAGCTCGAGGAGGATGGCCTGCTGGAGGTCGAGTACCGCCGCCCAGCCGGCCGCACCGGGCCAGGCGCCGGCCGGCCGGCCAAGTTCTACCGCCGAGCGGCCGGCGACATCGCGGTCAGCCTGCCCGAACGCCGGTACGAGCTGCCCGGACGGCTGATGGCCGAGGCGATCACGGCGAGCACCGACGGCGGCGGGCCGGTCTCTGCCACGCTGCAGGCGGCGGCGCCCGCGACCGGCGAGCGACTGGGGCGGCAGGCGTCCGAGCTCGCCGGCCCCGAAGCCGGCACCGACGAGCTGGTGGCGGCGGTGTGCGGCGTGCTGGAGGCCGAGGGTTATGAACCCCGGGCCACCTCCGACCAGATCACCCTGAGCAACTGCCCGTTCGCCAGCTTGGCGAAGGATTACACCGGCCTGGTGTGCGGGATGAACCTGGACCTGATGAGCGGGCTCGTCGAGAACTTGGCGAATGGTTCAGCCGACGCGCGGCTGCAGGCCCGCCTCGACCCGGCAGCCGGTCGCTGCTGCGTCACCCTTACCCACGGCTGAGGCTCGGCGGGTCGCCGGGTGGCGATCTAGTCGGGGCGTTCGGCATCGCCGGCCTCCCCAAGACCGCATGGCCGAAGAGCAGCACCGCGGCACCGCCACGAAGGCGATGCCGCGGTGCTGCTCTTTCTTGTCAGAGCAGATCTTGCCGTTGGCTGTCTTGCCTAGAAGACGATGCCTCGGTTGGCGAACGCGGTACGGACCGCATTGGCCGCCTTGACGCCGTCGCGAGCCAGCGCCTTGTTGTAGGTGGCCTTGGCCGCCGCGCTGAACGAGGTGTCCGGCGCGAAGTCGAACTGGGCGTCCACGATCGTGGTGTCGGCCCGGCGCGAGCCGAGGCCGAGGGAGATGTAGGCGTTGCGCATGTCCCACAGACCGCGGCTCCAGATCATGCCGTCGTGGTGCACCTCACCGGTCTTGTCGGCCACCGTCAGGTTGGTGTCCAACCGGCGGATGCAGTGCGGCACCTTGCTGGTGTAGGAGGTCGAGTCCCAGTCCATCGAGCAGGCCAGGTCGGTCTTGACCGGCCAGCCGTACTGCTGGGCGGCGTCCAGGCCGACCGAGATGCCGAGGTAGTCGCCCCACGCCTCGCCGATCGAGCCGGCTTCCTCGCTGGTGCCGTAGCCGGGGACCTGCGCGGCGTGCACCGCGTGGCCGTACTCGTGCACGATCACCTCGGCGTCCTCGGCGTCGTCCACCCCGCCCTTGCCGAACCGGAGCCGGAAGGGCTTGTCGGTCTGGTAGGAGTTGTCGCCGCCGTACTGGTCGATCTTGACCTGCTGCTGGTCGGCGTTCACCGGCCGCAGCGTGGAGCCGAAGCCGAGGGACTGCAGGTACTCCTGGGCCTGGTTGATCCAGAAGTAGGCCATCACCTGCTCGAACTGGTCGGCGTGCCGGTCATAGACGAAGGTGCCGGTCGCGGAGTAGGCCGGCGTGCCGGTGGCAGACTGCACGTTCACCCACTTGCCGCTCAGGTAGCCCGAGCCGTCCAGGTTACGCAGTGGCACGGTGGCGTACTCGCTGGCCGGCACCGCGGTGGCTGAGTCGTTGTCATCGGTCAGGCTCTCGTCGCCACTGGACTGCACCGGGTTGACCTTGAACACGCTGGCGGTGCCGGTGGTGGTCGCGTCAGGCCTTGCCGGCCCGGCATAGGCCGGGCTCAACTGCACCGTGAGGGCGGCCAGCGCACAGCCGGCCAGGGCTATGCGGGTAGTGCGATGTCCGAGCATATCTACCTCCGTGAGGACAGCCGGGATCGCCGGCTGTGCACATTTGTCTTTTCGGTCGGCCCCAGGTCGGGGTATGCGGATTCTGTCCGGTCCAGGCGGTCCGGTCAACAGCCACGGGGCTCACGAAGGACTGGCGCATGGCCGCAGGCGGCTACTTCGGTGATACAGCGAAGTATGCCTAGCCGTCGTGGTATGTAGCGGTGATCGACAGACGGGTCCGCGCGGCGCTGACCCTGCTCGCCTCGGACCCATCGACGTCATGACCGTCGGGCGCTCGCGAGCATAAGTTCAGCCGCTCGGCCCCGGAGAGTTACGGCTGCCCAGGCATGGCCGCAACGGTGGTCAGCCCCTCAGCGCAACAGGAAACCGGTCCCGAGCGGGTCGTCCGGATCGAGGCTGAACGCCGCCGTGCCGGTCTGGTAGGCCATGCCCTCGATCTCGGTGATGAGCCCGGCGCGGTCGTGGGCCCGCACCTCGGCCACCACCCGGCCGAGGAACGTCGTGCCGATGATCGACTCGTGGGTCAGGGTCTGCCCGATGGCCAGCCGGCCGTCGTCGGCGAGCACCGCGATCCGCGCCGACGTGCCGGAGCCGCAGGGCGATCGGTCCACCTCACCGTCGGCGAAGACGGTGACGTTGCGCTGGTGCGGGCCGTCCGGTCCGTCCCCCAGGTCGTCGACGAGGATGGTGCCGTAGATGCCGTCCAGGCGGCGATCGCTCGGGTGCCGGGCCCACCGGGTGTCGTTGAGGGCCCACTTGACCTCACGGCCGATCGCGATCAGCTCGGGATAGTGCGCGGCATCGACGGCGAGCCCCACCGACGAGGCGTCGACGCTGGCGTAGCTGGCTCCGCCGTAACTGATGTCTGCCAGCACCGGCCCCCGGCTGGTGTCGAGCGCCACCTTCCTTGCGATGACGTAGGAGGCGACATTGCGGAACGCCACTCGCTTGACCCGGCCGCCGGCACAGCTGACCCGTGCCGTGACCCGGCCGGACGGGACGTCGATGACCACGTCGGTGTCGCCGTCCGCGGCCGCGGGCACCCGGCCGGTGTTGACCGCCCAGGCGCCGAGGGCGATGGTGCCGTGACCGCAGGCTGTGGAGTACCCGTCCTTGTGCCAGAACAGCACCCCGAAGTCGGCGCCGTCATCGTCGGCAGGAACGAGGAATCCGCCGTACATGTCGGCGTGCCCCCGCGGTTCGTTGACCAGCAGCCGGCGCACCCGGTCGACGTCGGCCGAGGATCGCGCGAACTCCCGGCGTTCCAGGACGGTCGAGCCGGGGATCTCGGGCTGGCCCGCCGTGACGATCCGGAACGGCTCGCCCGCGGTGTGGTAATCGGTCACGCTCACCGTGGCCGTGGCAGTGTCCATCGCAGCGCTCGCAATCCAGGGCCGAGGCAGTGATATGTGTGTATAACACTGGCAGCACTCGCGGCCAGCCAGGAGGAGCGTCGTCCAGATGGAACTGCCCTTTCTCGACGCCGGCACGCTGCGATCGCTGGTGTCCTGGAGGGGAGCCATCGCAGCCCTGGAGACGGCGCTCGCCCAGGGCGCCCACCTGGCCGGCGGCCCGCCCCGGTTCGCGGTGGCGCAGGCGCACGGCGAGCTGCTGCTGATGCCGGCCCACAACGCCGGGCAGGTCGGCGTGAAGCTCACCAGCGTCGCGCCTGGCAACCCCACGCTGGGACTGCCTCGGATCCAGGCGGTATACGTCCTGTTCGACGCCGCCACCCTGACCCCGCGTGCGCTCGTCGACGGAACGGCGCTCACCACCCTGCGCACGCCGGCCCTGTCCGCGCTGGCGGTGCGCGGGCTGGCACGCCAGGACGCGGCGACGCTGCTGGTGTTCGGTTCCGGCCCGCAGGCCTGGGGCCACGTGCACGCCGTCGCCGCGGTCCGCTCGCTGGCTACGGTCCGGGTGGCCGGACGGGATCCCAGCCGCCAGGCGGCGCTGATCGACCGGCTCCGCTCCGAAGGCGTGGACGCGGTCGCCGGCACCGCCGCCGATGTGGCCTCGGCCGACATCGTGGTGTGCGCCACCACGGCGCGGCAGCCACTCTTCGACGGCCGGCTGCTGGCCGGGCACGCCTGCGTCGTCGCGGTCGGGTCGCACGAGCCGGCCGCGCGGGAACTCGATGACGCGGTCTTCGAGCGCGCCGGCCGGGTGGTGGTGGAAGAACGCGGGACGGCCCTGCGCGAGGCGGGTGACATCGTTCAGTCGATCGCGGCGGGAGTGCTGGACGCCGAGGACCTGATCGACCTCGCTGACCTGCCCGGCCTGCCGCCCGACCCAGGGATCGGGGTGTTCAAGAGCGTCGGGATGGGCTGGCAGGACCTGGCCGTCGCCGAGGCAGCCCACGCCGCGTGGTCCGGGACACCGGACGCGACCCGGCCCGGTTAGGCAGCCTCAGCGCCACGTGCGCCGCGGCTCATCGGTCACCGGCCAGCCTGTCCGCGAGGATCTGCGCATGGCTGAGCGTCAGGTCCTTGGTGGCCGTCAGCAGCGTCAGCCTGCCTTGTCCGGCGAGGGTGTCCAGGTGTGCCAGGGCCTCGGCGTGGTCGCTGTCCCGCAGCTCGTCGAGGTAGCGCCGCCGGAACTCGGCGAATCGTTCCGGGCGGTGGGCGTACCAGCGGCGCAACTCAGTGGTCGGGGCGATGTCGCGGCACCACTCGTCCCACCGTGACTGAGCCTTGCTGATCCCGCGCGGCCAGATGCGGTCGATGAGAACCTGCCGACCGGGACGTGCGGGCGGGGCGTCATAGACGCGTGCCACCTCGATGCCACCGCCGGTCATGAGCGCTCCCGCCCGCGCCGCGACGATGGATCGCCCGGTCGGTCGGCCGGCGCGGGCGTCCGGTACCCGCCTTCAGTCCGTTGCCGCCCGATTGACCTCGGCGTCCCACACCTGGCCGAGTTTCCATTCCCGCTCGGCGACTTCGCGGTAGACGGCGCGGGCCTCCGGTGTCGCCGGGATGTCGGCGCGGATCAGCGCGAGCCGCGCCTCAGTGGCCGCGATGTAGTCCTGGGTGAGCTGAGCGAATTCTTCATCGGTCATATCGATGCTCCGTAGCAGTAACGGCGCCGAAAGCCCGACAGAGCAAGCCACAACAACTGGTAGCCGGTACGGGATCACAGCCCCACCAAGCTGACTGCCCAGCTATTGGCAGACGCTAACCACCACACATCCCGCATGCAAGCCGTTCGTGCTCCCGGCGTGCGACGTCAGGGATATTGGGCACGTATGCACCTTCATACCGTCGGTCCGACACCGCACGGACGTACGCGCCAGTCACCCGTCGGAACCACGGTCACATTCGCTGCGGAGGTGGAAGCTTGTGCAGACGCCACGCCAGGGCTATGAAGTTAATGAGTTTTCTGGAAGCGATAACGGCACCACAGGCTTCACTTCGGGAGGAGACTTGATGTCTCATAAGCCGCGCTACGCCCTCACAGCCCTACTTTCGGCCGGACTGCTCGCCGCCGGCCTCGTCAACGCAGCCGGAGCCGCCCCTGCTGGTCGCTCCACGGCTGCCGGCCAGGCCTGGTCAGTCATGGCTCGTGACTCGTTGCGCGCGGCACTCACCAAGGAACGCTTCTACTTCTTGATGCCGGACCGCTTCGCCAACGGCACAACCTCCAACGATCGAGGCGGCCTGACCGGCCCTCGTGAGGTCACCGGCTTCGACCCCACCCGCAAGGGCTGGTACCACGGCGGCGACCTGAAGGGCATGATCTCCAAGCTCGACTACATCAAAGGTCTCGGCACGACCGCGATCTGGCTGACGCCGAGCTTCAAGAACAAGCCGGTCCAGGGCCTGGG
Organism: Jatrophihabitans sp.; assembly: GCF_036389215.1. GTDB lineage: Bacteria > Actinomycetota > Actinomycetes > Mycobacteriales > Jatrophihabitantaceae > Jatrophihabitans_A. The sequence continues at coordinate 14,856 of NZ_DASVQG010000224.1, read as the reverse complement.
CACGCCGTATCCCTCGGCCGCCTACCACGGGTACTGGATCACCGACTTCACCCAGGTGGACCCGCACCTGGGTACCAACCAGGAGCTTGAGAAGCTGATCGCAGGCGCCCACGCGCGTCACATGAAAGTTTTCTTCGACATCATCACCAACCACACCGCGGACGTCATCACCTACACCCAGAAGCCGGGCGGGCCGGCGCCGTTCGACTATGTGTCGAAAGCGGCGGTTCCGTACCGCAACGCCAACGGCACGGTGTTCGACGACCGAGCCTATGCAGGCACCAACGCCTTCCCTCCGCTGAGCGCCGACGTCAGCTTCCCCTTCCGTCCGGTCCTGCCAGCCGGCGATGAGAAGGTCAAGGTGCCCAACTGGCTCAACGACGTCACCCTGTACCACAACCGTGGCAACACGACCTTCTCAGGTGAGAATTCAACCTACGGCGACTTCTTTGGCCTCGATGACCTGTTCACCGAGAACCCCAGGGTCGTGCACGGCATGGAAGGCATCTACGACTACTGGATCCGGAACTTCGGAATCGACGGCTTCCGCATCGACACGATGAAGCACGTCAACATCGAGTTCTGGCAGAAGTTCCTCCCGCACATCCGGGCCACGGCACGCTCGGTCGGCAAGCCGGACTTCTTCGCCTTCGGCGAGGTCGCCGAGGGCGTCTCCGTCCCGTTCCTCTCCCGTTTCACCACCACCGGACGAGCCCAGGCGGTGCTCGACTTCCCCTATCAGCAACAGGCACGAGAGTTCGCGGCCTCCCACCCGACCGATCAGCTGCGCACGCTCTTCGAGCAGGACGACTGGTACACCGACGCGAACTCGAACGCCTACGAACTGCCCACGTTCCTGGGCAACCACGACATGGGTCACATCGGGATGTTCCTGCGCGACGACAATCCGGGGAACTCCGAAGCGCAGCTGCTGCAACGCGACAAGCTCGCCCACGAATTGCTGTACCTGACCCGTGGCAACCCGGTCGTCTACTTCGGCGACGAGCAGGGCTTCACCGGAGCCGGCAACGACCAGGCGGCCCGGCAGGACATGTTCGCCAGCAAGGACAGCGAATACAACAACCTCGACGACGACGGAATCGACCCCCTCAACGGGCAGAACCTCAGTGACGCCGGCAAGAACGACAACATCGGCTCCGACGTCACTCCCGCTGCGAACAACTTCGACCGGTCGCACCCGCTCTACCGGACCATCGCGGCGCTGGCGAACCTGCGCAAGCACAACCGAGCACTGGCCGACGGTGCCCAGCAGATTCGCTACTCCTCGTCGACGCCGGGCATCTTCGCCTTCTCGCGAACCGATGCCAAGCAACAGATCGAGTACGTCGTCGCCTTGAACAACTCCACCGCTCCGGCGACCGCGGACATCCCCACGTACTCGGCGGGCATGGCCTTCAAGAACGTGTGGGGCGGTGCGGTTGCGTCGGTGACCACCTCTGCTGACAAGAAGCTGAGCCTCACCGTTCCCGCGATGTCGGCGGTCGTCTACCGCGCCACCCATCGGATGCAGCGCTCCGCCGCCGCGCCGACCATGACGCTGAGCGCGCCGGCGCAGGCGAGCGGACGGATCCAGGTGCAGGCCAACCTCGCCGGCGACTCGCTGTACCAGGTGTCGTTCTACATGAAGAACTACGGCGGGCACTGGACGCCGCTCGGCACCGATGACAACGCTCCGTACCGGGTGTACCCGGACGTCTCGGGCTTCAAGCCCGGAACAGCGCTGCAGCTTCTCGCCGTCGCCAAGGACAACGCCGGCCACATCTCCACAGCGCGCACCGAAACCACCGTCGTCGCGCCCTCGGGCGCCGGGGCGGGCATCGCCACCATCCATTACCACCGCGCCGACAACAACTACGCCGACTGGGGCCTGCACCTGTTCGGCGACGCCATCGGCGAAGGTGTCGGCACGAGCTGGGACAAGCCGCGGCCGCCGACACGCTTCGACGCCTTCGGCGCTGTCTTCGAGATTCCGCTGGCCGACGCGGCGGCCTCGCTGAACTTCATCATCCACAAGCCGTCGGGCGACAGCGTCCCGACGACTCGAGAACCGGGTGGCGACCGGGCCTTCGTGCCCGATCTCAGCCGGGAGGTGTGGATGATCAGCGGCGATCCGACCATTCATACGTCCAAGCCGTAACCGGATTCCGGCTCGACGAGGGCTGACGCGCCACCGGCCGATCACGGTCGACCAGCGTCAGCCCTCGTCTACGTCTGGCTGCAGGACTGGGAAACCGGTTCCCGGACAGGCGAATCCGAGACGGCGACGACCGCATCCTGGCGATTCCCGGCGAACTGAGCAATCATCTGCCCGCCGTCGCCCGGGGTGGGACAGGCACCTGCGAAGGCCAGCCGAAGGTCGTCCGGACACCGGGTGACCACAGCGGGCGGAGCAGCTCGGCGCCGGTGATGTCTATTCCGCAGGCGGCCACGAGTGTGCTGTCCAGATCGAGGAGTTCGGCCGAGCACAGCGGCCACGGCCCGTGCTCGTTGGGCACCCAGATGGTGCGCCCGGCGACCCGGGTGTGCAGTCCCCAGCGGGAGGTCAGCCAGGTCTCGGTCGGCGTCGGTGTCACCTCCGCGCCGATCCGGATGCGTACCGTTGCGCCCGCGCCGCTCCCCCGGTCCGGCCACCGGCGCCGGCTGGCGTAGCTGACGGTGTCGCCACGGCGGGTCACGCTCATCGCCGACCAGGTGTAGGGCAGGCCCAGGCTGGCGCGCGCCAGCACAACGGTGGCCAGCCGCGAGGCTTCCAGGGTCAGGAACACGATGCCGTGGCGATCCTGCTCGTCGACGGAGTAGAGGCGCACGTTCGTCTCGGCGAAGCTGCCGAAGTAGGGCACCGGCACGCGGCCTGGGCCGGCACCGCGCATCCGGAACGGGACCAGTCCGACGTAGCTGACGCCGTCGAACACATCAGGCCGGACACCGGGCGGAAAGAACCGGGTGATCCGGCCCGGGTCGACCGGCCAGTGCAGGAACGTCAGATCGTCCCAGTGCTGCGCCGACAGGGCCCGGCCGTGCAGCGCGGGCGCGACGGCGTCGAAGGGCATCACCCATCATGGCTCACACCATCCCCGTCGTCGACGCGGTCATCGGCTCGTGCCAGCACAACGACAGGGCGGTAGGCCGCGAGCTCCTGCTGGCAGAGGCGACAGGGACGATGGCGGCCAATTCCAGGGCGCCGGTGATAATGCAGTGGGACGGGCCGCTCCGCCGCTGAATGGTCTGGGGTCGAGGATGGGCCATCAGTGGCGCCAGGGCCCGGTGAGGGTTGCAGGGGAGGACATGGCGGCATGGCCGGGCAGGCGACAATCAGAGCGGCCGAGCCGCAGGACCTGGGCGCAATGCTGGAGCTGGCAGAGGCCCGACGCCGGGAGTACGCGACCTACCAGCCGATCTTCTGGCGGCCAGCACCCGATGCGCCCGCCCGCCAGCGGCCCTACCTGGCCGGCTTGCTGGGCGAGCACGACGTGGTGGCAAGGGTGGCGGTAACTGACACCGTCGTCGGCTTCGCGATCGGGCGACTCACGCCGGCGCCCCCGGTCTATGACCCGGGCGGCCCGACCTGCCTGATCGACGACTTCACCGTCACCGCTCCCGACTCGTGGCCGACCGTCGGACTGGACCTGTTGCGGGCCGTGTCCGACGCCGCGCGCGAGCGCGGAGCCGTTCAGGTCGTCGTGATCACCGCATTCGAAGACATCGCCAAGCGTTCGGCCCTGCAGGCTGCTGGCCTGGACATCGCCTCGGAGTGGTGGACCCGCCCGCTCAACTCCCGGGCCGGCGACCCCGCGTAGTTGCTCCCGCTGGCCGTCGCGAACGACTGCTGTTGCAGCATGTCCCCCAAAGCCGGGGGACATGCTGCACGCATCTCGGTCAGGGTGTCTGGCCCGTGCCGTTGTCGTCGAACGGGGTCGCCGCGTCGGCCTGTTCGGAATTGCCGAGCGCGAGCCGCGTGAACATGGGAGACGTCGCGGTTCCCGCCTGGTAGGTGGCGAGCCCGGTGATGGAGTACAGCCCGGCCCCGGGCTTGATTCCGAGCGATGACACATCCACGGTCATGCTGATCGTGCACCTACCCTGCGGCGGCGGTGTGGCGAAGCAGGTGCCGCCGAGCGTCCCGAACGTCCTCGGATCGAACTCCAGGGAGGTGGTCGTCGCATTGACCTTGTACACCCGGCCGCCCTCGACCCGTGCCGCGCCGTCTGGCGGGTTGTCGCGATAGGCCAGGTAGAAGTTCTCCGCCGGAGCGTTGTCGCCCGACGCGGCCGCCCAGAACTCGGCACCCCACAGTCCTCCTGTGGTCGGCGGACCGCCGCAGGCAATCGCGTTGCCGGCCGACGGGGGCGCGTTCAAAGTCAGCGTGATCGTCACCAGGGAATCCGAGCGGTTCTCTGACGTCGCGAGCACGTCCATCCCGGGGCAGCTGGCCTTGGGCAGGCCGGCCGAGTCGAAGACGTCGCCGGCCCGGTCGGTGACCGCGTGGTCGGTGATGCCCCACGTCTTGTACAGGTTGATGCTGGTGTTCTTGTAGACACTCGCGCCGGACAGCTGCCGGGAGAACTTGTTGCGGGTGTCGCTGGTGGCCGAGGTGTAGTCGTCGGCCCAGATCACATTGGCCGCGCCCAGGTGGTCAAGGTCGACGGTGAAGAAGTCCAGCAGGTCCCGGTCACCGGAACAGGCAAGGCCGGCCGTGCAGATACCGCCGACGTGCATCGGATGATCGGTGACCTGCACATTCTTGAAGTTCGACCCTGTGTTCAGCGCATTCTGTGATTGGCCGAAGATGACGTTCCACACGCCGGTGTCGTCGACGTTGGAATTCAAGCCGTCGCTGGAGCGGTAGTACACCAGGTCGACCTGTCCGGGGTCGCCGGCCACCATCCACGGCATGATTGCGGAGTCGCCGGTCTCCTGAGTGAGCGGGATCGGGGGCGCCCACGTGAGTGCTCCGTTGGTCGAGAACGTGTAATAGACGTCCTGCTCGCCGAGCAGCCCGGAGTCATCCGATTCGGGGCCCTGGGTCTGGGACCAGGTGTAGTAGAGGTTGCCGCCGCGGTCGATCGTCAGCCGCGGGAACAGGTTGACCGGGTTGTGCGCGCCAAGATCGGCTACCTTGCTGCGCGTCCAGGTCGTCGCCCCGTCCGTGGACTTCGCGACCCACAGCGAGTACGGCGGCCCGGCCGCCAGCCCCGGGGTGATCGTCGTGCCGCGGACGAACGGGATGTACAGGTTGTGCGTCGCGGTGGGCCGGCCCGAGTAACCTTCCCGATCCGCGACCACCGGGCCGGCGATCTGCAAATCCTTGTCGGCCGGGTCCGGACAGGCGGTGGGTTGGCTGTCCCCGGCGCCCACTGTCGGCAGCCCGTTGATGATCGGGCCCGTCGGGGACTGGGCGTTCAGCGTGTTGCAGGTGGAGTCCGTGACGAAGGTGCCAGGGCTTCCGTCGTGCAGGGACCGGGCAAGCGACAGCGACGGAGCCGCGAGGTTTGATTCGTTGATGAAGGAGATGTAGACGTTCTTCGACCCCGGGAATGTCTCGTCCGCCTCGACCCACTGGCGGTCGTCAATGACACCCGGGCTGGAACCGCAGCCGACGTTGTCGGCGACGAACGTCTCGCCCTGGTCGTCAGAGACGTTGTTGGTGATACAGCCCGGGCCGGGCAGGTCCACGAAGAAGAGCCGGTGCGTGAGCTCTCCGACCGCCGTGTGGCTGTCGCCGCCCCCGCCTCCGGTGGCGCACGGTTGGCCCTGCGCCGGCGTGTGACACGGCACCCGGAACGTTCGGCCAAGATCGTCGGACTTCCAGAACGGGCTGTAGTGCGGATAGGCGAACCCGTTGGGCGACGAGGCGTAGACGATGTCCTTGAAGCACTCGGTGGTGGTGTACCCGCCGGGGCAGTTCGTGCTGTTGGGAGAACTGACGCCGGTGAACGGGTACCGGTCGACGGTGACCGTCGGCTCACCGCCGAAGCGCTTGTAGTCGACGTACGCTGCCGGCGAGAAGATATTCGTATTCGACGAGGTCGAACTCAGCGCGCCGCTGCCGCTCGTACTCAACAGCACCGCTGTGCCTGGCACGGTGATGAGGTTTGTGTTTGCGAACGCGGCGCACGGCAGCGCCAAAACCGTGGCAGCGGCACCGATAACGATTAGTCGGGAACGGCGGTGAGAGCCCATCGACGGCCTCCATTCGTGGGAGAGCAGCGACGCCATGCTGGCGTCAATCGATTTGCGACACACAATTTAGTTAGCGCGCCATCTCGCCGTTGTCAAGAGCGCCGTACCGTCATTTGCATGTTAAAGAGGCTGTGTTATCGGTATCAAATAAATCGCCATCCGAGACGCGGCGACAGAGAGCCAGCACCACGTATTAGATAGACGTTAGCAAAGCGCGTAGATGATGTTCGAGGCCTCGCGTACTCGCACCTTTGGCGTTTGCGGAACCCTGCGGATACGAATGGAAGCGACACGCTGGCTAAGTGGTGGGCCCGTACTGATCATGCAATGACGGCCAGCGCTGGGACGCCCACTGCGACCAGGTCGCATGCCCGGGCGGTACCGGCGGGATCTCGGTGTCTCGCAGTTCCGCCTGGTCCGGTGCTTGGAACTGTACGTGCCACTGCTTGAGTTCGGCGTCGCTCATCTGGAACTGACCCGGCTCGGTCTCGTACCGACTGGTAATGCGTCTGCGCTGCTCCTCGAAGTTGATCGGCAGGTAGACGACCTGGGCGTGGACGCCCAGCGTGCCTGCGATCCAACGGAGCGCTGATCGTTCGTCCTTGCCCCACAGGCCGAAGTCGAAGACGACGTTGATGCCCAACTGGGCAGCCCGCATACCGACCGCCACGAGCTTGCCTTCGATCCGGTCACGCTGATCAGCCCGGTCCTTCGACCGCCACCGCCTCGAGTCGTCGCCACGAAAGATCGCTAGCTGCCAGTCGTCGGGGGTCAGACGAAGAGCGGACTCGCTGTTCTCCAACTCCTTGGCTCGGGTGGTCTTCCCCGCCCCGGGGAGGCCCACAACAAGGTAGATAGTCACCGTCATCCATTCAATTCATTGACGAATAGTTGATATTCGACCCGGATCGCTGATCATGATGAGAGGTCAAGGCACGTGGGGTCGAGCATGTGCGTCGGTGTGACGCCAGTTCGCCGACTGAATCGACCCATACTGATGCGCCAGGATGAACGTGTACGCGGCGGCTGCTGAAAGAGGACGGGCTGAACAGCGCGGAACGGCGCCCAGCTAGAAGCGGAGCCCAAGGAACGTGACTTCAGACTGCCCCGTTTCGTCAGCGGAAACGACAGGGACGAGCAAGCACACATGGCGGAAGTCTATCGATAATCCGCACGGCAATAACGGCACGGAGGGTTAAACCGCGCAATATTGAACAAATGCTTTTCTGGAGCGCTGGTTCCCTAACTGGCGTGGACTCCTTTGGCTCAGGTCAGGCATGCCAGCCTCGCGGGTGCTGTAGGCAATCCGTTCAGCAGCGGCCACCGGTTCGCGGGCATCTGAGGTCTAGAACACACGAGCCGCCTTGACGTCCTGGTATGCCTGCTGCACGAACCAACCCCAGGCCGCCGAGCGGACGTCGTCGGTCCAGGCTCGCGACGTGTAATACATCCCGAGCGCGCCGATGTTGTCCTCTGGCCACGCTGACGACGGGTTGGCATAGGCAGGCAGATCGATGCCGGGAAAGGCCGCCTGGGTGCGGGGCAGCGCGGCGATGCTGCGCCGCGAGCCGTCGTCGGCCAGAATGCGTGCATAGCGCGCCACCGCCGCAATATTGGTTTCGTCCGAACTCAGCAGCCATGCCATCTGGGCCGGATTGTTGGCACTATGCCGAGCAGTAGTTGCCGCGAACGGCGATGGCTGCTCCGTCAACATATCGGCGAAGAGGTCGTGACGCTGTGCGGTAGAGCCGGTCACCTGCCCCAGGCCGATGGAGGTGTTGCGGCTGAAGACAAGTGCGCCGATGAAGTCTCGGGCATCCTCGACCAGGGACTGATCCCGCTGCTCGGCCAGGATGATCGCCGTGACCAGTTCTGGCTCAAGTCGGTGCGCGGCGGCTACCGCCCGGATTACCTGCAGTCGAGATGGCAACTGCCCGGCGTACGAGTCGCCGAAATTGGTGCTGATCGGCTGGTTGACCAGTAACTCGACCTGCCGTCGCCGCTGGGCGGGCGTGAGCGAGGACAGGTAGCGGGACAGGCTTCCGACCGGATTGATGTGGTCGTCGAATGCGCTGGTACCGGCGCGCGCCCAGTCGATGTATCCACGATCAGATGGATTCACCCCGGTCGCACCCGAGCCCGTGAACGCGGTCATGGATCCGCCGATCAGGTCGTTGTAACTCGCGCGGTTGAACGGCGCGGCACCTCCACTGACTCCGAGACGGCCGAGGTTGTACTGGATCTGCGCCCCTTGCGTCGCTCCAGCAGAAGCATTCAGGTCCTGGATGATCGGCTCGACGACCGCTCGAGCCGCGGCGTTCAACCCGGCGCCGAGTAACCGGAGCAGGTCGCGCCGGTTCGCCGGCTCGTCGATGCGCTCCAGCATCGCCCGCAGCATTCCGGCCGCATTCAGGTCGATGATCGTCGTTGACAAATTGGGATCAGCCCTCAGCAAGGCAACTACCTGCTGTTCCTCCGCCGCAGTTACCTCCCAGTCGGTCGCGGAATAGGAAATCAAGGGGGTTACTTGGTTGCTGACAGGAGTCAATGCCACCGTCGACAGTGGCGCGCGAATCCGCCCGGTCGGCAGCCCCAGGCCTGCCAGCACACTCGCCCTGTGCGCCTCTGCCTCTGCCTCTGCGTGGCCACCGGAGCTGTCGACACCATGCGGCTGCGCCGCGGACCGGCCGCCGCTTTGCACTACATGAGCCAGTTCGTGTGCCAGCAGCCGCCTACCTTCCGAGGTGTCGGGTTGCCATTGGCCCGCACCGAATCTGACGTGCACGCCGTCGGTAAACGCTCGGGCCGAGAGGGCAGCTGCATCAGCCGCGGCGGCGGTGTCGGTGTGCACTCGTACAGCCGAGAAGTCCTGCCAGAAGAGTGCCTGCATCGGCGCCCGGAGGGTTTGAGGCAGTGGCTGGCCGGTCCCGCCGGCCCGGGATCCGGGCGCTTTCTGACCGGACCTCGACGACGGGGCGGGTTCATCCGCGGCGTTACTCGTTATCTGGCTCGACGAGACGGCCGTTTCGGTCAGTCGGAAACGCTGCCTGCGCTGTGGCCCCACCTCTGCCCCCTGGTACGAAGGTGCATGCCCGACCAGCTTGCGAAGGACCGCGTCACAACGTCGTCACTGAACCCGCAGAACTCGAGGCCGCCTACTACCGTCACCAGGGACCTGGAACCAGCCGAGTTCTCAAACAAGTAAGTCTCCGGACGCGCCGTCACGATTCACCAGCCTCAGATATCGAGAGCTATTGCCGATATGAAGGGGATGGCCTTTGTGGCCTCACCGATGTTTGGAGTAATACATGAGAGCACAGCACTTGGTACGCAATATGACGGCAGCTGGCGCGATGGTGGCGGGACTTGTCACGGTCGGGGCGGCAGCGCCGGCGCTAGCGGCAACGTCACCGGGTACGGCTACCGCGACGGCGAACGTGCAGGCCTCGATCACGCTGTCGGGATTGACGCCGGCGTTCACTCTGACCGGTGCGCCAGGAGCGACCGCGACCGGCTCGGCCGCTGTCACGATGAAGGTCACCACGAACAACACGTTGGGCTACACGGTCGGGGTGCAGGCAGCCGCTGCGACGATGCCCGGCGCGACTGCCGGCAACACCGACACCATTCCGGTGTCAGCACTGACGGTGAAGGAAAACACGGGCGCGACCTACACCGCGCTGAGCGCCACTGCCGCGGTGACGGTGCACAGCCAGAACGGCAAGTCCCTGTCTACCGGTGACACCATAACCAACGACATGCAGATGGCCGTACCGTTCGTCAACTCCGACAGCTACAGCGTCGCGTTGAACTACATCGCGACCACGAAGTAGAAGCCAGGTGACCCGGCAGCTCCCCACACCGCGGCGGCTGCCGGGTCTGCGGCGATTCGCACTGCTCCTCGCGGTACTCACCGCTGTCGGCGTTGTGCTGCCCGGGGCTGCCGCGCGAGCGGCCGACCCGCCGCTCGTTCCCTTCTCACTCACTCTGGCCCCGACCCGCCTTGTCGTGCCGGCCACCGGGAAGCCCAGCACCCAGATCATCACGCTGACCAACAACGGCGCCAGCATGGTGCCAGTCAACGCGCTGCGCTACGACTTCACCCAGGCACCCGACGGTGCCATCCAGTTCGTCCCGGCGAGCCCGCGGTCGGCAGCGTCCTGGCTCACGGTGACACCCACCACCTTCGTGCTAGCCCCTGGACAGCGCCAGCAGATCCGCGTCCGCATTGCCATTCCGCCCCGCCCGGACCCGGGCGAACACCAAGTCGGGCTGGTCTTCTCGGTACCCAGCGGCAAGACTGACGACAACGTCGCGATCAACCGCGGCGTCGGTACCCAACTGCTGATCTCCGTACCAGGACCTGTCGTGCATGGCACCGCGCTGACCGGGCTGACCGTGCCCCGCTTCGTCGACGGCCGCTCTGCCCAGCTCACCGCGAGCATCCACAACACCGGCACCGTGCACCGCGACTACCTCGCAGCAGCCCCGCTGTACGCCTCCGTCCAGGGCGCTCAGGTCACCTTTCCCGACTTCACCGTGCTGCGCGGTGCCACCCGGATCATCGGCAGCCGAGCCCAGCTACCGCTGATCTGTGTCTGCCGAGTCACCGTCACCACTGACGACGGAACGGGACACCCCACCAGTCTTAGCCGACGTTTCATCGTGTTTCCACTAAGGGCCGCCATCGGCATGCTGCTACTCACCATCGCACTGAGCGTGCTGCTGCGCCGTCGCCGCATCCGGCGGCGCCGCCGCACCAATGAACAACTCGAACGCACCCGCCAAGCCGGTTACGAGCAGGCGCGCGAAGAACTCGCCGCCAAAGCCCCCTGATCACGCCGCCTGCCGAAACCGACCACGGGTCACATGTCGGATCCAACAAGGCCGCGCTGACCCTCAAGTGCTCTACCGCAGGCCTCCTGGGGTAGGAACTGTGGGCGATACTGGGATTGAACCAGTGACCCCTACCGTGTCAAGGTAGTGCTCTCCCACTGAGCTAATCGCCCGTACTCCAACCACGCGCGGCGAACCGCGAGTAGTCGGCTACGAGGTGGAGACGGGATTTGAACCCGTGTACACGGCTTTGCAGGCCGTTGCCTCGCCTCTCGGCCACTCCACCAGGGACCGGCTGCCCGGCCTGGGGAACGCCTATGGCGTCCACCGAGCGGACGACGGGATTCGAACCCGCGACCCCAACCTTGGCAAGGTTGTGCGCTACCAGCTGCGCTACGTCCGCATGGTGTCGACCCGATGTTCCGCCTCGGACGACTAGTCCCCGAGGCTGCCAGCACCGGCACCGTGCGAAACTTTAGCCGATGGCTGTTGCCCGCTCCAAACCGGGTGGACCCGCTCCGAACCCGCGCCGGCCTCGCTCCCAGGCACGGACGCCGGGCTCAGCCACCACCCGAAGCGTCCCCGACCAGCCCCGACCAGGCCGCATCCACCTGCGCGCCGAGCTCCGCCACCGACCCGGAGTTGTCCAGCACGATGTCGGCCACCGCCCGCCGCTGCTCATCGGTGGCCTGGGCCGCGATCCGGGCCCGGGCGGTCTCTTCGTCCAGGCCCCGCCCGGCCAGCCGCTGTAACCGCAGCTCAAGCGGCGCCTCGACGACGATCACCGTGTCATAACCAGCCGCCAGCTTGTTCTCCACCAGCAGCGGGACGTCATGCACCACCGCCACAGCCCCGGCGGCGGCCGCCTGCGAACTGAGGGCCTCACTGCGGGCCCGGACCAGCGGGTGCACGATCGCGTTCAGATCGGCCAGCGCCGCCGGATCGCTGAACACCAGCCGGCCGAGCCGGGGCCGGTCCAGGCTGCCGTCCGGCCCGAGCACGTCCGCCCCGAAACGCTCGACCACCCGCGCCAGGCCGGGGCTGCCCACCTCGACCACCTCACGGGCCAGCCGGTCGGAGTCGATCACCACCGCGCCGAGCTCGGCCAGCCGGGCGGCGACGGTGCTCTTACCGCTGCCGATCCCGCCGGTCAGCCCGATCCTGAGCACCACGCAGCCGTCCTGGGATGTCAGCCGGTGGAACTGGGCGACGCGCCGGCCGAGCCCAGCGTGTAGTGCGCGGTCGCGTCCAGCGCCGCCTTGGCCAGCGCGGCCAGCTCCGCGGTGGCGCCCGTCCCGAGCAGCTTCGGCGTGACGGTGACCGCGACCGTCCTGGGGCCGGCGGCCACCACCAGCGTCGGCAGGCCGTAGCCGGTCAGCAGCGTTCCTTGCGCGCTGCCGACCCGGACCGCCCGGTCCACGGCGTTGTGGGCGCGGTAGTAGTCGATGGTGGCCTGCACCCGCCGGTTGGCCTGGGCCGGTGAGTTGTACAGGCTGATCCCGACCTCCACCTGCGGCACCGGCGCCGGCTTGCCCTTCACCGGCGCGGCCAGGCCGTACCGGCAGTTCAGGTAGGTCAGCCGGCCGATGTCGGGCTCGGCGACCCCCAGCACGAAGGCGGTCCGGCCGATCACGGTGCGGCGCAGCGCGATGTTCACGGTGCCGACCGGCAGCAGGTCCTCACACCGGCCGCCCAGTGACGGCTCGCCGGTGGCGGCGGCCGTCGGTGAGGGCGAGGCCGGCCTGCTCGCCGAGGTCGGCGCGCTGCTCGACGCCGGCCCGCTGGACGCCGACGAGCCCGCACCGCCGTTCGGCGCCGCCGCCTGGGAACAGCCTGCGAGCAGCAGCACCCCGACCGCCAACCCGGCCACGGCCGCGGGTGCCGATGCGGATGCGGATGCGGGTCTGCCTGCCACGCCGTCAACGGTAACCGCCGGACAGCATGAAGCCCGGGAGGCGAACCTCCCGGGCTTCATGTGTGGTACGGACGGGCGGTGCCCGCTGGTGAACGCAGGCCCCGCCGCGGCGTCAGAGCAGGCTCAGCGGCCGGCCAGCTTCTCCCGCAGCGCCGCCAGGGCCTCGTCCGACGCCAGCGTTCCGCTGGTCTCGGCCGGCACCTCGGAGGAGTACGAGGTCGCCTCGCCGCTGTCGCTGGCGGCGTCGGCATCGGCCTTCTGGGCGCCTTCGAGCTGCCGCTTGTGCGCCTCGAACCGCTCGCGGGCGGCCGCGTAGCGCTTCTCCCACGCCTCGCGCTGCTCCTCGTAGCCCGGCAGCCACTCCTGAGTCTCGGAGTCGAAGCCCTCGGGGTAGATGTACTCACCCTTCTCGTTGTACTGGGCCTCCATGCCGTACTGCGAGGGGTCGAAGTTCTCCTCGGCCAGCGCGCCCTCGTTGGCCTGCTTGAGCGACAGCGAGATGCGCCGCCGCTCCAGGTCGATGTCGATCACCTTGACCAGCAGCTCGTCGCCGACGTTGACGACCTGCTCCGGGATCTCGACATGGCGCTCGGCCAGCTCGGAGATGTGCACCAGGCCCTCGATGCCGTCCTGGACCCGTACGAACGCGCCGAACGGAACCAGCTTGGTGACCTTGCCGGGCACGACCTGGCCGATCGCGTGGGTCCGGGCGAACTGCCGCCACGGGTCCTCCTGGGTGGCCTTGAGCGACAGCGACACCCGCTCGCGGTCCAGGTCGATGTCGAGCACCTCGACGGTGACCTCCTGGCCCACCTCGACCACCTCGGACGGGTGGTCGATGTGCTTCCAGGACAGCTCCGAGACGTGCACCAGGCCGTCGACGCCGCCGAGGTCGACGAAGGCGCCGAAGTTGACGATCGAGGACACCACACCGGTGCGGACCTGGCCCTTGGCCAGCTTGTTCAGGAAGTCGCTGCGGACCTCGGACTGGGTCTGCTCCAGCCAGGCGCGGCGGGAGAGCACCACGTTGTTGCGGTTCTTGTCCAGCTCGATGATCTTGGCCTCGAGCACCTTGCCCACGTACGGCTGCAGGTCACGGACGCGGCGCATCTCCACCAGCGAGGCGGGCAGGAAGCCGCGCAGGCCGATGTCGATGATCAGGCCGCCCTTGACGACCTCGATGACCGTGCCCTCGACGACCTCGTCGTTGTCCTTCTTCTGCTCGATCGTGCCCCAGGCGCGCTCGTACTGGGCGCGCTTCTTGGACAGGATCAGCCGGCCCTCCTTGTCCTCCTTCTGCAGGACCAGGGCCTCGATCTCATCGCCCACGGAAACGACCTCGGACGGGTCGACATCGTGCTTGATGGAGAGTTCGCGGGACGGGATGACGCCTTCGGTCTTGTAGCCGATGTCGAGCAGGACCTCGTCACGGTCGACCTTGACGATGGTGCCTTCGACGATGTCTCCGTCATTGAAGTACTTGATGGTGAGATCGATTGCCGCCATGAAGTCTTCGGCGGAGCCGATGTCGTTCACTGCAACCTGCGGGGTGGTGCGAGTCGGATCGATTGTGGACGTCATGTAGTGGGTAGGTCCTGGTTTCTAGAACGGCGCGGGGACGAGTCCGGGTTCGAGCCAGTCCCGGGCCGGCTTTGACTGCCAGCAGAGAGTGGACGAGTGGCCTACTCCATGTCGAGGCCACAGACCTGTACCGCAGGCGCCTAGCCTACTCCAGGGGTCTGTCCCGGCGAAATCCGCTGATTCGGCGCACCCTCCCCGCCAGGTGCGCGGTTTAGATTCTCCAGGCATGGGCACCGAATCGGAACTGGGAACGGTCGGCGTCGCCCGGCGGTGGGTCGATGCCGCCGAGTCCGCCCGGGCCAACCGGCGCTGGTGGGACGCCG
>NZ_DASVQG010000223.1:0-4756 GCF_036389215.1 Jatrophihabitans sp. | reverse complement strand
GAAGTCGACCAGCGTCTTGCCGAGGGTGTCGACCGTGCAGTGCGCGGCCGTGAGCAGAACGGTCGGCGTGACCAGCGTCGCCGTGCAACGGAACCGGCCGTCCGGGCTGTAGAAGAGGATCAGGCCGACGTTCGGGTGACGGTTGCCGTCCGGCTCGCCGCCGGTGATGGCGACTGCCGGGCTCATCGAGCCGACGGTGAGGCCGAGGATGACGAACAGGATGCCGAACAGGCGCCTAAGTCGAGATGCCATGAAAAGCCCTTCTTGAGATGGAGTGACCTGGGGCGATTGCCGCGTTCCAGCCTGTGAGGGCAGTCAGAACACGCGGCAAACGCGCTGGTGAACCCATTTCAACACCGGATGGCACCGGCTGTCCACAGCCGATCGCAGCCCTGCCGAGGAGGGCCGAACTGCCCGTCATCAGGCGATTACACAGTGCTTCCGCCCGGGGTCGCGAGCCCTCTCGCGAGCCGTGCCGCGAGCCGGTTCGTCGCCCTACAGGATGATCAAATCGTCCCGGTGCACGGCTTCGCGCCGAAGGTCCGCGGGCAGGTCCGGGGTGGACTTGCCGAGCAGCTCGGGAAGGTCCTCGCTGTCGAAGGCCACCAGCCCGCGGGCCACCACCATGCCGGCCGGGTCGGCGAGCTCCACCGGGTCGCCGGCCGCGAAGTCGCCGGTGACCGCGGTGATCCCGGCCGGCAGCAACGACGCCCGGTTGCGCACCACAGCGGTGACGGCCCCGGAGTCCAGCAGCAGCCGGCCACGAGGCGTGGTGGCATGGCGCAGCCACAGCAACCGCGAGGCCGTCCGCTGCCCGAGCGGCACGAAGTAGGTGCCGCCGACCCCGGCGAGCGCGTCGCTGACCGCGTCGGCGTGCGACAGCAGCACCGGAATGCCGGCCCCGCTGGCGATCTGCGCCGCGTCGATCTTGGTGGACATGCCACCGGTGCCGACGCCCGAACCGCTGCCGGCGACCCGGACCGTGGCCAGCTGCTGCGGCCCGGTCACCTCGCCGATCAGCACCGCGCCGGGCTTGCGCGGATCGTCGGTGTAGAGGCCGTCGATGTCGGACAGCAGCACCAGCGCGTCCGCCCGCACCAGGTGCGCGACCAGTGCCGCCAGCCGGTCGTTGTCGCCGAAACGGATCTCGTGGGTGGCCACGGTGTCGTTCTCGTTGACGATCGGGATCACCCCGAGTGCCAGCAACCGCTCCAGGGTGCGGACGGCGTTGCGGTAGGAGCCGCGCCGGTGCAGGTCCTCGGCCGTCAGCAGCACCTGGCCGACGGTCAGGCCGTGCCGTGCGAACGAGGTGGCGTACCGCTCGGCGAGCAGCAACTGCCCGACGCTGGCGGCGGCCTGCTGGGTCGCCAGGTCACGTGGGCGCGATGTCAGGCCCAGCGGCGCCAGCCCGGCCGCGATCGCCCCGGAGGACACCAGCACGACCTGCTGGCCGGCGGCCCGCCGGGCGGCGAGGGCGTCCACCAGCGCGGCCAGCCGGCTGGGCTGCAACCGGCCGCGGTGCGTCAAGGAGGACGAGCCGACCTTCACCACGGTGCGCGGCGCGGCGGCAATCCCGGCCCGGTCGATCCGCTCGCCGGCCATCAGGACTGCTCGGTGGCCGTACGCTCGAGCTCGAGCTGGAGCTCCTCATCGCTGAGGGGCAGCCGGCGGGACTTCTTCAGAGCCAGCCGATCATCGGCATTGGGCCGGCTGCTGGTGTCCAGCCGGTCGTCGGTCCCGCGACGGGTCGGCGAGTACTCCTCGTCGGCCAGTCCGGCGGTGGGCTGGAAGTCGAAGACGTAGTCCAGGATCGTCACGGTGGCCCCGGGCATCGCGCCCAGCTTGGCCAGTTCCTCCTCGACGCCCAGCCGGGCCAGCCGGTCGGCCAGGTAGCCGACCGCCTCGTCGTTGTCGAACTGGGTCTGGCGAACCCAGCGCTCGGGCTTGCTACCCCGCACGACGAATGCCCCGGGCTCCTCGGGATCGGGCTCCACGCTGAATCCGGAGTCGTCCACGGCCCTGGGGCTCAGCACGATCCGGGCCGCCGGGATCGCCTCCTGGCTCGCCCGGAACTCCTCGACCAGCCCGGCCAGGGCGAAGGTCAGCTCGCGGAGCCCGGCGTGCGAGACCGCGGAGACCTCGAAGACCCGGTAGCCGCGCCCGGTCAGCTCCTCGGTGACGAAGTCGGCGAGCTCGCGCGCCTCCGGGATGTCGACCTTGTTCAGCGCCACCAGCCGCGGCCGGTCCAGCAGGTCCCCGAGGCTGGACTGGTACTGGGCCAGTTCCGCCTCGATGGCTTCCAGGTCGCTGATCGGATCCCGGCCCGGTTCCAGGGTGGCGCAGTCCAGGACGTGCAGCAGCACCGCGCACCGCTCGACATGCCGCAGGAAGTCCAGGCCCAGGCCCTTGCCCTGCGCGGCGCCGGGGATCAGTCCGGGCACGTCGGCGACGGTGAAGGTGGTCTCACCGGCACTGACCACGCCCAGGTTGGGAACCAGCGTGGTGAACGGGTAGTCAGCGATCTTGGGACGGGCCGCGGAGATGGCCGCGATCAGCGAGGACTTGCCCGCCGACGGAAAGCCCACCAGCCCGACGTCGGCCATCGACTTCAGCTCCAGGACGACGTCGAAGGCCTCCCCCGGCTCGCCGAGCAGCGCGAAGCCGGGTGCCTTGCGCCGGGGCGAGGCCAGCGCGGCATTGCCGAGACCGCCCCGGCCGCCGTGCGCGACCACGTAGCGACGGCCGGCGCCGGTGAGGTCGGCCAGCACGCTGCCGTCCGCGGCATGCACCACGGTGCCGTTGGGCACGGCAAGTTCCAGATCCCCGCCGTCGGCGCCGCTGCGGTGCTTGCCCGCGCCCGGCCGGCCGTTACCCGCCTTCTGGTGCGGGTGGTGATGGAAGTCCAGCAGGGTGTGCACCTGCGGGTCCACCACCAGCACGACATCGCCGCCCCGGCCGCCGTTGGCACCGTCTGGCCCGCCGAGCGGTTTGAACTTCTCCCGGTGGACCGAGGCACAGCCGTGGCCGCCGTTGCCCGCGGTCACGTGCAGCACCACTCGGTCTACGAAATTCACCACGCGGGGTGCTCTCTTCTCTTTCGACTGCTGGTCCTCATCCGGCACCGATTCCCAAGAGCCCGGTGGCCCTCGGCGACTGGCGTGCCGGGCGAGGTGGTCCGTGAGTGGACCGGTACCTGTAACGCAAGGAGCGGGCGCCGGAATCCCGGTGCCCGCTCCAGCGGAGTGAACGTCTGCCGAACCCGGAGGCTAGACCTCGACCTGGACCGGGACGATGCTCACGGTCTTGCGGCCACGCCGGCTGCCGAACAGCACGTTGCCCGCCGCGAGGGCGAACAGCGTGTCGTCACCGCCACGGCCGACCAGATCGCCCGGGTGGAACTTGGTGCCACGCTGCCGGACGATGATCTCGCCGGCGCTGACGAGCTGGCCGCCGAAGCGCTTGACCCCCAGTCGCTGGGCGTGCGAATCGCGGCCGTTGCGGGAGCTGGATGCGCCCTTCTTGTGTGCCATGGATCTACTTCTTTCCGCTGTCGATGCCGGTGACCCTGACCTGCGACAGCTTCTGCCGGTGGCCGATGCGCTTGTGGTAGCCGGTCTTGTTCTTGAACTTGTGGATCTTGATCTTCGGGCCCTTCGCCGGGCCGACGATCTCACCCGTCACCGAGACGGCGGCCAGCTCGGCCGCGTCGGTGGTCACGTCCTCGCCGTCGACGAGCAGGATCGCGGGGAGCACGACGCTGGCGCCGGGGGCCAGGTCGAGCTTCTCGACCGTCACGACGTCACCTACGGCGACCCGGTACTGCTTGCCGCCGGTCTTGACGATGGCGTACATCGCGAATCCACTCCTGTCGAACAGCTATCGAAATCTCGGGTGTTTCTCGGGGTGTTCCTCAGGCGCAAGGCCTTGCTGGTGCAGGCGCGGCGTGCGCTTGCCGCCGGCTACGGCGGCCACACACCAGAACGGCCCACCGCCGTGCTGTGGGCCGTTGTACAGATTACGCCAACGACGGCCCTACAGGCAAAGCGGCTACCCCTCCGGAACGCTGACCGGCACCGGCGGGCCGGCCGGCCGGCTCGCTGCCCGCCGGCGGCGGGGACGCACCGGCTGGGCGGTGCCGGGCTGGCCGGCACCCTGGTCGGGCGCCGCCGGGCCGGCCTCGTTCCCGGTTGGCTCGACGGGTGCTCGTCCGGCGGATGCCCGTCCGGCGGGTGCTGCCTGGGCAGGTGCCGGTTGGGCAGGTGCCGGTTGGGCAGGTGCCGTCGCTGATTCGGCCTGCTGGCCGGTCTGCTGGGCCGCGTCGCCGCCGGGCGCCGGCGAGCCGGCCGCACCGTTCACCGTTGGGCCGGCCTCGGCCGCGCTGCTCCCATCCCGGCCGCTCCTGCGCCGCCCGGCCCGCCTCCTCTCGGGGCGGCCGTTCTCCGGCTGACTGCCTTCGGGCTGGCCGTTCTCCGGCTGGACGTTCTCCGGCTGGGCGTTCTCGGGCTGGCCGCTGGCCGGCTGGGCGTTCTCGGGCTGGCCGCTGGCCGGCTCATCACGGTCAGCGGAACCCGCTGCGCTGCCGGTGGCAGCACTGTCATGCAGGTTGGTCGCCGCCGCGACCGCCTTGACCTGGCTGGCCGCGCCGGACGACCCGGACGACCGCTTCTCCGGCACCGGCTCGGTGTGCACGATCAGGCCCCGGCCCTTGCAGTGCTCGCAGGTCTCGCTGAACGCCTCGAGCAGCCCGGCGCCGATC
>NZ_DASVQG010000222.1:0-12142 GCF_036389215.1 Jatrophihabitans sp. | reverse complement strand
CTCGACCAGCGTGGCCTCCTCCTCGACGAAGACCTT
This sequence comes from Jatrophihabitans sp., assembly GCF_036389215.1. Taxonomy (GTDB): domain Bacteria; phylum Actinomycetota; class Actinomycetes; order Mycobacteriales; family Jatrophihabitantaceae; genus Jatrophihabitans_A. Next base: position 12,106 of record NZ_DASVQG010000222.1, on the reverse strand, counting down.
CCACAGGCTGACCAGGATCCCGGTCACCTCGTCGATCACGTCGGCCGGGATGCGCCCCGCCTCCGCGATCTCGCGGGCCTTGGCGGCGTCGACGCCCTGCACCGGGTCGACCGCGACGCGGGCGAGCGCCTCGGGGCGCTCGACCGCGAGCTGCTCGATCTCCATGCCGCCCTCGACGCTGGCCATGGCCAGGAAGGTGCGGTTGGACCGGTCGAGGAGGTAGGAGAAGTAGTACTCCTCGGCGATGTCGCTGGCCTGGGCCACCATCACCTTGTGGGTGATGTGCCCCTTGATGTCCAGGCCGAGGATGTCCTGGGCGCGCGCCCGGGCCTCCTCGGGCCCGTCGGCGAGCTTGACGCCGCCGGCCTTGCCTCGGCCGCCGACCTTGACCTGGGCCTTGACGACCACCACGCCGCCAATCCGCTCGGCGGCCGCGCGGGCCTGCTCGGGAGTGTCAGCGGTCTCGCCCAGGCCGACCGGGACACCGTGCGCGGCGAACAGCTGCTTCGCCTGGTACTCGAACAGATCCACGAGATCTCTCTTTCGTCCTCATCGACGTGCTGGCCAGTTCCGGCGCCCCAGCCAGGCTAGTCCGTCGGCCCGGACCGTCCTCAACCCAGCCGGCGTGATCTGGCCGACTACTGCTCGTCGACTACTGGACGCCTGCGCCGACGTTGGTGCGGACCCAGTCGACGATCTCCTGCATGGTGGCGCCGGGGGTGAACACCTTCGCGACCCCGAGCCGGTGCAGCTCCGGGAGGTCTGCGTCGGGGATGATGCCGCCGCCGAACACCACCACGTCGGTGGCCTCCCGCTCGGCCAGCAGCGCGGTCAGCCGGCGGAACAGCGTCATGTGGGCACCGGAGAGGATCGACAGCCCGACGCAGTCGGCGTCCTCCTGGATCACGGTCTCCACGATCTGCTCCGGTGTCTGGTGCAGGCCGGTGTAGATGACCTCCATGCCGGCGTCGCGCAGCGCCCGGGCCACCACCTTGGCGCCACGGTCGTGCCCGTCCAGCCCGGGCTTGGCCACGACTACCCGGATCCGCTCGCTCATGTTCTGCTCCCGATCTCCGGGCCCTTCGCCCGGCCCCATCATGTCCCGATCTTTTCCCCAGCACCAACCCCTTACGGAGGGTATGCCCACTACCGGCCGCTCGCGCCACGCCGCCGTTTCCAAAGCGCGGCACCGCGCAGCGATGTGTAACAGTGGTTAACAGCGAGCAGTGCAGGTTGCCTTTCAGAGGATTGTGCCGATGTCCCTCCGAGGTTGGGTGTCGCTGGGTTCCAGCGTGCTCCGGCGGGCTCCGGCGGCGCTGGTCAACGGGACACTGGCCGCTGGTCAGGAGCTGGTGTGGCTGGGCGCGCACGCGCTCACCTACCCGGTCGGGCTGCTGGCCGAGCAGGGCGGGACGGACGATTCCCGGTACCGGACCGACACCCTGTCACCGCTCACCCGCGGGCTGATCCTGGCCGACATCGCCGCCGCGGGGCGGCCCGTGGTGCTGGTGCACGGCATCGGTGACAACCGGTCGGCCTTCACCATCCTGCGGCGGACCCTGCGCCGGCGCGGCTTCGGCAGGATCGTCACCGTCAACTACTCGCCGCTGACCTCTGACGTGCGCACGGCCGCCGCCGCGCTGGCCGGGCACGTGGAGCGGGTCTGCCAGCAGTCCGGGTACGAGCAGGTGTTCCTGGTCGGCCACTCGCTCGGCGGGATCATCGCCCGGTATTACGTGCAGTGCCTGGGTGGCGATGCCCGGGTGGGCACCCTGGTGACCCTCGGCTCACCGCACGCCGGCAGCCAGCTGGCGCGGATGGCCCCGCTGCTGGTCGGGCGGCAGTTGCGCCCGAACTCCCCGCTGATGCGTGAGCTGGCCGGACCGGCCCGGTGCAGCACCCGGTTCGTGGCCATCTACTCCGACCGGGACGAGGTGGTGGTGCCCAACAGCAGTGCCCGGCTGGAGCACCCGGACCTGTCGGTCACCGCGCTGCAGGTGCACGGTGTCGGACACCTCTCCCTGCTGGCGAACAGCACGGTGGCGCACGCGGTCGCTGCCGCGCTGACGAGCGAGGCGGACCGGCTGGAGGATCAGTCGGACCCGCGATCCATTGACGGCACGCCCGTCCCCGCCGGATAGTTGCTGAGGGGAGAACCGGTAGGCTACGGTCGGCCTCGCGCCCCCTTTACATCATGGTCGAACTGCCGGCCACCTCGAATCATGCCGAGACGTCTGCTGCGCGGATCCCCTTCGCGCATCGACGAACTCGCCGCACTGACGAAACCGTACGGAGGAACTGAGTGGGACGTCACAGCGCTCCCGCTCCTGCTCCGCTCATAACCCCTGAACCTGTTCCGACCGGTCCCCGGCATGCGCGGCCATCAGGTGCGCGCGTCGTCATCGCCGGCCCGCTGGCCCGTCCCCTGTTGCACCAGGCCGCGCCGTCGCAGCAGGCCGCGCCGTTGCAGCAGTCCGCGCCGCGGCACCGTGCCGCGCAGCAGGCGAGCGCATTACACCCGGTCGCGTCGTCGCACCCGACCGCATCGCACCGGACCGCATCGCACCGGACGGCATCGCACCGGACGGCATCGACTGCCCGCCCCGCAGTGCCGAACCGGGCGCCGCTCTGGCGCCGGTCTCCCGCCGTTCCTGCCGCGGTGGCCGTGCTGGCGGTGTGGAGCACCGCCCAGGTCCCGCACCTGCTGACCGCCGGGCAGGCCGCTCCCGCCAGCGAGGCAGCCGGCCCCAGCGCCTGGGCCGCCGGCGAGGGGCTCGGCCCGGGCAGCGCTTCGGCCAGCTGGGCCAGTACCTCAGGGTCGCAGGACGCCGGCGTTGATGCCACCGCACTGAGCGCCGCGACCCGGCTGGGCGCCACCGACCGCCGGGTGTCCCGGCAGAACCGGACGGTGTCGCTGACCGGCGCGGCTGCCGGCCCCGCGGCAGCGGTCCGCCCTGCGGCGAAGCCGGCCGAGGTAGCCGGCAGCCACTGGGTACGGCCCAGCGCCGGGGCCGAATCGTCCTGCTTCTGCATGCGCTGGGGGAGGATGCACGACGGCATCGACCTGGCCGGCCCGCTCGGCTCACCGATCGTGGCGGTGGGTGACGGCGTGGTGGTCGAGGCGGGTCCGGCGGCCGGCTTCGGGATGTGGGTGGCGATCAGGCATGCCAACGGCGACTACAGCATCTACGGCCACATGTACCGGTGCTACGTCCGGGTCGGCGACCACGTCCGGGCCGGCCAGCACATCGCCGACATCGGGGCCAACGGCAGGTCCACCGGCCCGCACCTGCACTTCGGGATAGCCCACGGCAAACCGACCGGCCCCTTCATCGACCCGGTGCCGTGGCTGCAGGCCCGTGGGGTCAAGGTCGGCCCGTACAACCCGGACGCCTGACAGCGCGCTCAGCTGCATCGGCGATACTGCCAGGGCAGCAGCCGGTCGGACATGCCGGAGCCAGACACCCCAGGGGGCGACCAGGCGATGACCAGTTCCAGCGTGGTCAGGCGCCGGCCGCTACGCCAGCTCGAACTGCCCGAGGCCATCGTCGCGCAGGGCCGGTACTCGATCGCGATGCGCTGGCTGCTGTCCCGGGCGCTGACCCTGTCGATCCTGGTGTTCGGGCACGAGAGCGACGTCACCGGCGACGTGAAGTACTACGCGCGAAGCCTGCACCAGCTCGTCGAGGGCGGCGGCCTGCGCAACACCCTGCAGGAGTACCCGCTGCCGGTGTTCCTGGTGATCCTGCCCCAGTTCCTGCTGGGGTTCCTCAACGAGGTCGCCTTCAGCATCCTGTTCGCGCTCTCGATGATGATCGTGGACGCGGTGTTCACCGGCTTCCTCTGGCGCGGTGACCGCCGGCGCCGCGGTGACGCGACCAACCTGTGGCTGTGGTTCGTCCCGGCGATCGGGCCGCTGGCCTACTTCCGGTTCGACCTGGTGCCGGCGGTGCTGGCCGGCGGGGCCGTGCTGGCCGCGATCCGCAGGCCCGCCATCGCCGGCGCGCTGACCGCGTTCGGAGCGGCGCTCAAGCTCTGGCCGGCCGTGATGTTGCCGACCTTCCTGATCCGGCGGGGGGACCGCCGCCGGGTGCTGGCCGGGTTCTTCGGCACCGGGCTGCTGATCGGCGGCGCCGCGCTGGCGGTCGGCGGCATCAGCCGGACGCTGTCGCCGCTGCACTGGCAGTCCGCCCGCGGCCTGCAGATCGAGTCGGTCGCGGCCACCCCGCTGATGCTGGCGCGGATGGTCCATCCGGTCGGCACCTGGGACGTCCACATCTCGCAGTACAAGGCCTTCGAGATCTTCGGCCCCGGCGTGCACCTGGCCAGCCAGCTGACCAGCGTGCTGACGGTGCTGGGCGGCCTGCTGCTGGTGACGCTCTGGTGGCGGGCGCACTCGGCAGCCGCGCCGACAGCCGAGACGCTCGGCTGGATCTTCCTGGCGACCGCGCTGATCGTGACGGTGACCAACAAGACCCTCAGCCCGCAGTACCTGCTCTGGCTCGGCGGCCCGGTTGCGGCACTGGCTGTCCGGGCACCGGCCGACCCCGCGGTACGCACCTTCGCCCGGGTGCTGCTGGTCACCGCGGTGGCGACCCAGCTGGTCTTTCCGGTGGGCTACAACGCCCTGCTCAAGACGCACTCGTTCATGCCCCTGGTGACCCTGGACCTGGCGGCGCGCAACCTGCTGCTGCTGTGGCTGACCTGGTACGCGGTCCGCCAGGTCTGGATCCAGACCAGGCGGCCGCAATGACCACGCTGACGGCAGTCACCCGGTCGGCGCGGGCCCGGGTCGCCGGGCACTGGCAGGTGTCGCTGCTGACCGGGTTGCTGTTCGCGGTCTACGGCGGGTACGGGCTGATCCGGCACGCCACCTACCTGACCGCCGGCTACGACCTGGGGATCTTCGACCAGGCGGTGCGTAACTATGCCCGGTTCCGGGCGCCGCACGTTCCGCTCAAGGGCACCGACTACAACATCCTGGCCGATCACTTCCACCCGATCATCGCGCTGGCGGCGCCGCTGTACTGGATCTGGAACAGCCCCTGCGTGCTGCTGCTGCTGCAGATGGCCCTGATCGCGGCCTCGGTGCCGGTGGTCTACTCGTTCGCGCTGCGGCGGATGCCGCGCGGTGGCGCGCTGGTGGTGGCCGGCGCCTACGGCCTCGGCTGGGCGATCCAGGCGATGGTGGACTTCGACTTCCACGAGGTGGCCTGGGGACTGCCGATCCTGGCGGTCGCGGTCGACGCGCTGGACCGCCGCGATGACCGGACCCTGCTGATCTCGGCCGGCCTGCTGCTGCTGGTGCGCGAGGACATGGGCGCGGTGCTGGTCATGATCGGGCTGCTGCGGCTGGCGTACCGCCCACGGCGCACCGGCTACCTGCTGATCGGCGGCGGCATCGCCGGTTACCTGCTGGTGACCGGGCTGATCATCCCGGCGTTCGCACCGAACGGGCAGTTCGCGTACTGGACGTTCGACGCGCTGGGCCCGGACCTGCCGCACGCGCTGCTCACCATCCTCGCGCACCCGCTGCACACCGTCCGGCTGTTCTTCACCCCGGCGATCAAGGCCGAGACGCTGGCCTACTTCTTCCTGCCGCTGGCGTTGCTGCCGCTGCGCTCCCGGTACTGCCTGATCGCGGTGCCCCTGCTGGCCGAGCGGTTCTTCAACTCCCGGGACCACGTGTGGACGACCCACTTCCACTACAACGCGCTGCCCTGGCTCGTGCTGGTGCTGGCCATGGTGGACGGCGGCGCCCGGCTCGGCGTCTGGAACCGTCCCAGGCTCAACCGGGTGATGCTGGCCTGGCTGGTGATCGTGCCGGTCTACCTGTGCACCGTGCCCACCATCACCGCGCCGGCGATCCGCCGGATGCTGACCGGTTCGGCCTGGCGGATGGATGCGCACCTGCGTGACCAGCAGGCCGCGGTGCGCCAGGTGCCGGCCGATGTCTGCGTGTCGGTGGACGACCGGCTGGCGACCCACCTGACCAGTACCAACCGGGTGACGCTGCCGGGCATCCCCACCCCGCGGACCGACTTCGTGGTGCTGGACATGGGCCAGGCGCAGGTCGGCTACCCGCTGGACTCACCGCAGCAGGTGCTCGCCGACTCGCGGGCGGCCGGCTTCGTCCAGGTGTTCTCCCAGGGCGACCTGCTGGTGCTGCGCTCCCCCGGCTACACCGGCCCGAGCGACCTGTGCCGGCCCTGACGGCGTAGCCCCGTGCCGGCCGTGCGCCCCGGCACCGGGGCGGCATGCCGCTGGGCACACCGGTGCGCCCGGGCCGGCCCAGGAGGCCGTCTCACAGCTTGACCAGCGGGGCGAATCGGAGCACCAGCCACTTCTGGCCGAGCGAGCCGAAGTCCACCTCGGCCTGAGCCTTCTCGGCGGTGCCGCGCAGCGCCACCACCGTGCCCAGTCCGAAGCCGTCATGGCTGACCCGGTCGCCCACCTGCAGGTTGAGCATCGGCTTGGTCAGCTTGGCGGCGCCGAACGTCGAGGGCGGGGTCGGGGTGAACCTGCCGCGCTGCGCCGGCTGCGCCCGGTAGCCGTGGTCGGAGTACTGGGCGCTGCCGGCCTCATCGGGATAGCCGCTGAACGGCTGCCGGTCCACGGCGCCGGTCCACTGCACGTGCTCGATCGGCACCTCGTCGAGAAAGCGGGACGGCGGGTTGAAGGCCGGCTGCCCCCAGGCGGTGCGCGCGACCGCCCGGCTCAGGTACAGCCGCTGCCGGGCCCGGGTGATCCCGACATAGGCCAGCCGCCGCTCCTCGGCCAGCTCGTCCGGTTCGCCGAGGGTGCGCAGGTGCGGAAAGATGCCGTCCTCCATGCCTGCCAGGAACACCACCGGAAACTCCAGGCCCTTGGCGGTGTGCAGCGTCATCAGGGTCACCACGCCGCCGCTGGCGTCGGGCACCGAGTCGGCGTCGGCGACCAGTGAGACGTGCTCCAGGAACGCGTCCAGGTCTGCCGGCTCGTCCAGCTGGGCGCGCTGCTCCTCGAACTCGGCGGCCACGCTGACGAGCTCGCGCAGGTTGTCGACCCGGCTCTCGTCCTGCGGGTCGTGGCTGGCTTCGAGCTCTTTGAGGTAGCCGGTCCGGTTCAGCATCTCTTCGATGATGTTGCTCGGGGTGCCGTGTTCCTCGCTGGCGGCGATCTCGCGCAGGTCACCGAGCAGCCGGACGAACTCGGCGATCGCGTTGGCCGACCGGGTGGCCAGGCCGGGAATGTGGTCGGCCCGGATCAGCGCCTCGGCGAACGGGATCTGCTCCTGGCTGGCGAAGGTCTCCACGAACAGCTCGGCCCGATCGCCGATGCCCCGGCGCGGGGTGTTGAGGATCCGGCGCAGGCTGACCAGGTCGGACGGGTTGGCGATCACCCGCAGGTAGGCCAGCGCGTCCCGGATCTCCTTGCGCTCGTAGAACCGGACACCGCCGACGACCTTGTAGGGCAGGCCGAGCCGGATGAAGATGTCCTCGAACACCCGGGACTGGGCGTTGGTCCGGTAGAACACCGCCACGTCGGACGGCTGGGCCTGCTCCGCGTCACTGAGCTCGTCGATCCGCTGCGCGACCCAGCGGGCCTCCTCGTGCTCGTTCTCGGCGACGAAGCCCTCGATCTGCGCGCCCGCGCCGGCATCGGACCACAGGTTCTTCGGCCGCCGGTCCGGATTGCGGGCGATCACCGCGTTCGCCGCGCTCAGGATGGTCTGGGTCGAGCGGTAGTTCTGCTCCAGCAGGATGGTCGTGGCGTCGGGGTAGTCGCGTTCGAACTCGTCGATGTTGCGGATCGTCGCACCGCGGAAGGCGTAGATGGACTGGTCGGCGTCACCGACCACGCACAGCTCGGCGGCCGGCAGGCCACCGGTGCCCTCCGGCCCGGGCGGCACCGGCTTGCACAGCTCGGACACCAGGACGTACTGGGCGTGGTTGGTGTCCTGGTACTCGTCGACCAGGACGTGGCGGAACCGGCGCCGGTAGTGCTCGGCGACCTCGGGCAAGCCCTGCAACAGCTGCACCGTCCGCATGATCAGGTCGTCGAAGTCCAGCGCCTGGGACTCGGTGAGCCGGCTCTGGTACCGCTGGTAGACCTCGGCGAGCACCTTCTCGGGCGCGGTGCCGGCCCGCTCGGTGAACTCGGCGGCTGAGATCAGCTCGTTCTTGAGGTTGGAGATCTGCACCGCCAGCGACCGCGCCGGGTACCGCTTGGGGTCCAGGCTCAGCTCGCGCAGCACCATGGTCAGCAGCCGACGGGAGTCATCGGCGTCATAGATCGTGAACGAGGATCTCAACCCGATGTGCTTGGCCTGCGCCCGCAGGATGCGCACGCACATGGAGTGGAAGGTCGACACCCACATAACGTTGGCGCGGCCACCGACCAGCTCGGCGACCCGGCTCTTCATCTCACCGGCGGCCTTGTTGGTGAAGGTGATGGCCAGGATCTCACCGGGCTTGGCGCCGCGCGCTGCCAGCAGGTAGCCGATCCGGTGGGTGAGCACCCTGGTCTTGCCCGAGCCCGCGCCGGCCACGATCAGCAGCGGCGAGCCGGCGTGCTCCACCGCCCGGCGCTGCTGAGGGTTCAGGCCGGCCAGCAGGCGCTCGACCGACAGGCCCGGCCGCCGGGCCGCAACGCCGGACACCTGCTCGTCCGGCGCCTGTTCCACGGCGAACGTGGGCGCGTCGAACAGCCCTGCGTCAGCGGCGACCGGGGCGGGCCGGGAGCGGCTGGGCGGGTGGGTGGCGGTGGAGCGGGTGGCGTCAGCGGTCATCGGGTCCAAGCCTACGACGGGCCACCGTCAGAACCGCTGCGAATCCGCCCCGGGTGACGGACGGCTTGCTCCCGGCAGTGAGCCGTGTCAGGATTGGCCCGTGCACATCACCGGACACGAGTTTTTTTATGGGTACCGCATCGCGGCACCCACAGCGACCGGTTGACCTGACACCGACCGATCCCGCCCTGGGCCGCACGGAGCCCGGGGCGATTTCTTTTTTCCGGGGCCGACGGTTCGAGCTGGAACACCCTTGCTCCACCGAGAGGAACCCTCCCGTGCCTGACAGCAACACTGACACAGCCGAGTCCGACCTCCCCCAGTCAGGGGCTGTGCAACCAGACAGTTCGTCGGATCTCACCGAGGCTGAGGTCACGGCCGATCCCGCCGGCATCGGCACCATGCGAGGTCAGATCGATGCCCTTGACACGGCCATCGCCCGGCTGGTCGCCGAACGCGCCCAGCTGTCGCGGCGCATCCAGACGGCCCGGATGAATGCCGGCGGCACCCGGGTCGAGCTCGGCCGCGAACGCGCGATCCTGAGCAACTACCGGAGCAGGCTGGGCAGTGAGGGCGCCGCGCTCGCCGATGCGGTGCTGCGGGTCTGCCGCGGCGCTCGGTAGCTGGATTGCTCTTCGCGCGAGCGCTCATCGCGGCCAGAGGTCAGACGATCCGGCGGTCGGCCGCCCACCGGGTCAGCTGGTGCCGGGAGGACAGCTGCAGCTTGCGCAGCACGTTGGAGGCGTGTGTTTCCACCGTCTTGACCGAGATGAACAGCTCACTGCCGATCTCGCGGTAGGAGTAGCCGCGGGCCAGCAGCCGCAGCACCTCCTGCTCCCGCGGGGTGAGCTGGTCCAGCTCCGGATCGACCGAACTGGCCATGCCGGGTGGGTGGCCGCCGTCACGAAAGGCGTCCAGCACGAAGCCCGCGAGCCTGGGTGAGAACACCACGTCGCCGTCGGCCACCCGCCGGATGGCGGCGGTCAGGTCGGCCCCCGAGATCGTCTTGGTGACATAGCCGCGGGCGCCGGCCCGGATCACCGTGATCACGTCCTCGGCGGCGTCGGAGACCGACAGCGCCAGGAACTTGGTCGCGGGCAGTTCCGGCAGCACGGCCGCCACCACCGCCGGGCCGCCGCCGTCGGGCAGGTGCACGTCGAGCAGCACCACGTCCGGGGCGGTGTGCCGGATCGTGGCGATGGCCTCGGCCACGCTGCCGGCCTCGCCGACGATGTCGAGGCCGGTACCGATCTCGGCGCGGACGCCGGCCCGGAACATGGCATGGTCGTCGACCAGAACCACCCTGGGCCTGCCGGAGCTGCCCCCGCTGGTGGCCTGGCTGTTCGGATCGGTGCCGTCCTGGCTAGTGGCCCGGTCGGGGCTGTCGTGGCTCATGTCCCTCATTCCCATTCCACCCGCAGTTGCACTTCGGTCCCCTGGCCCGGACTGGACCTGATCGTGGCGGTGCCGTGCTGGCGCTGCAACCGGCCCACGATAGAGCCACGGATGCCCTGCCTGCTCGGGTCGGTCCGGTCCGGGTCGAACCCGGTGCCCCGATCGCGCACGAACACCGAGGCGCTGTCGGCGGCAAGCTCGGCGTACACCGACACGCTGGTGACCTGGGCGTGCTTGGCGGCGTTGACCAGGGCTTCGCGGCTGGCTGCCACCAGCGCGTCCAGCCGGCCGTTCATCGGATGGTCACCCACCACCACCACATCGACGGTGATGGCATAGGTGTCCTCGACCTCGGCGGCGGCAGCATGCAGGGCGGCTCCGAACTGCCCGTTGGGCACGCCGGTGCCGTAGAGCTTGGTCCGCAGCTCGCGTTCCTGGCTGCGCGCGAGCCTGGCGACCTCGCGTGGCTGGTTGGCATTGCGCTGGATCAGCGCCAGGGTCTGCAGCACCGAGTCGTGCAGGTGGGCGGCGATATCGGCCCGCTCCTCGTTGCGGATCCGCTCGCGGCGCTCGGTGGACAGCTCGCGTACCAGCTTCAGCCACCACGGGCCGGTGATCAGGGCGAGGCCGCCGGCGGTCACCAGCACCGCGGCCAGGCCCGCGCCGACCGCCGAGATGCCCGCTCGGGCCAGGATGAACACCGCTCCGGTGAGCACCAGCGTGATCCCGGCGATGATGCGCAGCCAGCCGATCCGATCGGTGGCCCCGGCGGCCAGCGACGAGCTCGACAGCCGCCGCCAGCGTTCCCGCTCGGTCTCCGAGGCCTGCCGCCAGAGCAGCGCGGCGCCGAAGCACGCAAGCAACGACGGCAGGAACCACCAGCCCAGCGGCAAGGTATGGGCGTTGGTGAGCAGCACGCCGGCCGCGACGAGCGCCGCCACCACGTACTGCGCGGCCGAGCGCGCCGAGCCCTCGGGCTCGTCCTCGGACCGGGTCCGCAGCACGATCCAGAAGGCACCGTAGAGCAGCACCCCGAGCCCCGCGCTACCGGCCAGCAGCACGAAGGCCAGCCGGACGACGCCGCGCCGCAGGCCGAGGTGGTCGGCCAGCGCGCCGGCCACCCCGCCGAGCAGCCGGCCGTGCCGGTTGCGGTAGAGCCGCGGAGCCTGCTGCGGCTCGGCGACCGTGGTCTCCACGGACAGAGGAATAGTCATCGTGTGCCCATTCTGGCCGCCGCCGGGCCCGGCCGGCATCAGGTGAAGGACCCAGTTCGGGTCTCAGCCCGGATCAGGGGCAGTTGGGGGTAGTTCCCGATACCGTGACGGTGCTCCATTGCCCAGGCTGAACGGCATGACGATGACTGATCCCGGCTCGGCCGGCCGGCCACCCGGCTCGGGGGCTGTTCCGCCGATCCCGCCGCCGGCCTATCCTGCCCCGCCGCCGTTCAACCCCTCAGGCGGGCCGGCTCCGCAGCGGTGGCTGCGGCGCAGCCGCACCGACCGGATGATCTCCGGCGTCGCGGGTGGGCTCGGCGAGTACTTCGGCGTGGACCCGGTGATCTTCCGGGTGCTGTTCGCGGTGCTGTCGTTCTTCGGCGGTGTCGGGCTCGTGATGTACGGCGTGGCCTGGCTGCTGGTTCCCGAGCCGGAGGTCGGCGCCTCGGCGTTGGACAAGGCCATCGGGCAATTGCGGGTGCGCCGGGTGCCTCCGTGGCTGGTGCTGATCGGCGGCGCCATCGTGCTGTGGGCCGGCTGGTTCTCCTGGTGGTCCCCCGGGCCGACGTTCCCGGCGATCATGCTGGTGGCGTTGCTGATGCTGGTGCTGATCCGCCGGCTGGAGCGGTCGGCGCCGCTGCCGGGCCCGGCTGTCGGTGCCGGGACGGCAGCCGGCGCCGCAGATCCAGCTCAGGCGGACGGCGAGCCGGGCTCGCCGGAGAACCCG
>NZ_DASVQG010000221.1:0-25709 GCF_036389215.1 Jatrophihabitans sp. | reverse complement strand
GACGGCGCCCTGGGCGGGCCTCACCGGCACACCCGGGCGCCGTTTCTATTTCCGGAAAGCGCACGGACTCACAATCTGGCACCGTCGTGGCCGTCTCGACAGAGGCACCGCGGCGCCGCGACCACAGGGATGGGCAATGGTTCACGAGGCTGACGGATCTTCCACGCTGGCGCAGGTACTGACCGAGTACGCCGAGACCGAGAAGGCGCTGTCGGATCCGGCGGTGCACGCCGACCAGGCGACGGCCCGGCGGCTCGGGCGGCGCTTCGCCCAGCTGGCGCCGGTGGTCAGCGCGGCCAAGGAACTCAACCGGGTGCGCGCTGACGCCCAGGCCGCGCGCGAACTGGCCGGTGAGGACAGCTCCTTCGCCGCCGAGGCCGACGAGCTTGCAAGCCAGGTCCCCGAACTGGAGGACAAGCTGCGTGAACTGCTGGTTCCCAAGGACCCCAACGACATCAAGGACGTCATCCTCGAGATCAAGGCAGGTGAGGGAGGCGACGAGTCGGCGCTGTTCGCCGGCGACCTGCTGCGGATGTACCTGCGCTATGCCGAACTGCAGGGCTGGCAGACCGAGGTGCTCGACGACGAGGAGACCGATCTCGGCGGCCACAAGTCGGTCACCGTGGCGGTGCGCTCGCGCAGCGTGGACAAGCCGGTCTGGAGCCGGCTCAAGTATGAGGGCGGCGTGCACCGGGTGCAGCGGGTGCCGGTGACCGAGTCACAGGGCCGGATCCACACCTCGGCGGCCGGGGTGCTGGTGCTGCCCGAAGCGGAGGAAGTCGAGGTCGAGATCGATCCCAACGACCTGCGGATCGATGTCTACCGCTCCTCCGGGCCCGGTGGCCAGAGCGTCAACACCACCGACTCCGCGGTCCGGATCACCCACGTCCCGACCGGCACGGTGGTCTCGATGCAGAACGAGAAGAGCCAGTTGCAGAACCGGGAGGCGGCGCTGCGGGTGCTGCGGGCCCGGCTGCTGGCGCACGCCCAGGAGCAGGCGTCCCAGGATGCCTCCGACGCCCGCCGCTCCCAGGTCCGGACCGTCGACCGGTCCGAGCGGGTACGGACCTACAACTTCGCCGAGAACCGGATCGCCGACCACCGGGTCAACTTCAAGGCCTACAACCTCGATCAGGTGCTCGACGGCGCTCTCGACGACGTGATCGACGCGCTGACCCGGGCCGATGTCGAAGCAGCGCTCAGCGGAGATCCCGGCAGCTGATGCAGCTGATGCAGCCCAGTGGGGTCCGGGCCGAACTTGCCGCCGGCACCGCCGAGCTGACCGCGGCCGGGATCGCCTCGGCCCGGGCGGAGGCGGAACTGCTGCTGGCTCACGTGCTCGGCTGCAGCCGGACCCGGTTGCTGCTCGGCGACCACGTCGGCCCGGCCGAGGCCGGCCGGTTCCACCAGCTGCTGAACCGGCGGGCCACCGGTGTGCCGCTGCAGCACCTGACCGGCACCGCGCCGTTCCGGCACCTGGAGCTGGCGGTCGGCCCGGGCGTCTTCATCCCACGGCCGGAAACCGAACTTCTGGTGGAGCTGGCCGCGCCGTGGTTGGTAGCCGGCGCGACGGTGGTCGACCTCGGTGCCGGCTCCGGCGCGATCGCGCTGTCGGTGGCCCAGGAGTTCCCGGTCGCCCGGGTGATCGCGGTGGAGCGTTCGGAGCGGGCGCTGCAATGGCTGCGGCGCAACGCCGGGAACCGGCAGGCGGCGGGGGACTCAGCCGTCGAGGTGGTGCCGGGCGACCTCACCGACCCGGCACTGCTGACCGGGCTCAGCGGCGGCGTGGCGGCGGTGCTGGCCAACCCGCCCTACGTCCCGGAATCGATCCGGGCCGGCCTGCCGGCCGAGCTTGCCCATGATCCGGACGAGGCGCTGTTCGCTGGCCCGGACGGGCTGGCGCTGATGCCTGCCGTCGCCGAGCTCGCGGCCCGGCTGCTGCGCCCGGGTGGCTTTCTCGGCATCGAGCACGACGAGACCCAAGCCCAGGCCGTCAGCCGGCTGCTGTCCGGCGCCGGCTGCTGGGTGAGCGTGGCCGGCCGGCCGGATCTGACCGGCCGGCCACGGTTCAGCACCGCGGTGCGCGCCTAGCCGGAGGGCTAGCTGAGCCCCACCACCGGCTCGCCGTTGGCGTTCAGGCCGTTGGCGGTCCGGCTGCAGGTCCCGCCCCGGATCGCCCCGCCGTTGTAGGCCTGCCGCATGCAGCTGCGCAGCGCGAGCTGGCCCCAGTAGTTCGGGTGCAGTGACTCCTGCACGTAGTACGGCCCGAAGGTGGCCGACACCGTCCGGATGTTCTCGATCCACTCGCTGGCATCGACCGCGCCGGCGCTTCGCCAGCTCGCCAGCGAGGTCTCCTGCAGCTTGTGCACGGTGTTCTCGCACAGCCGCCGGGCGGTGAACAGTCCGGAGATGTTCATGATCTTGATGTTCGGCAGGGCGGACTGGGTCGCGGCGTTGCGAACCGCCGTGTTGATCGTGGGCAGCGCGCTGGCATTGGACCAGTCGGCATCGGAGTTCCAGAATCCGCAGCCGCCGGTGTCCTGGCGGGAGTAGCCGGATTCGCTGTAGCGGATGCCGGCGCCGTTGGGCAGCGGCGAGGGGTAGGTCTGCAGGACGAGGCTGTAGTCGCTGGTCAGGTAGCCGTTGCGGGCCAGCGCGGTGTTGACGTTCTTGAGCGCGTTGGAGATGCGGGTCGTCACGGCGGAGATGTTCGTGCTGGTGAAGTTGGCGGTCACCGAGGAGTCGTCCTGGCAGTAGTCCTTCCACCAGGTGGGCGAGCTCAGGAAGTCGGTGACGCAGGACTGCACGATGGAGCCGAAGTTGAAGTCGTTGCCGCCGATGGAGACCGCGACCATCGTCACCCGGTGGGTGGCGGCGAAGTTCTGCAGCGCCAGGGCCTGGCCGATGTGGCCGGCACCGTCGTTGTAGAAGTCCAGACCGGGCTTGAAGTCGTTGTCAGGGTCGTAGGCCGAGGTGGCGGCTTTGGCGCCCGAACACGCCAGGTTCTTCGAGGAGATGGTGCCGAAGGCGATCTCGGCGGACTTCGACCGGTGGCAGCCGACGATCGCTTCGCCGGTGCTGGTGTCCCAGTAGGCGGTCGAGCCGAGGGCGTCGGTCTGGCTGGAGTCGTTGGAGTTGCCGGCCCACCGGCCGGCCTCGCCGGAGATGTAGGAGTCACCGAGGCTGACCGCCCAGGCGCTGCCGGTAGGGACGGCGGTGGGGCTGATCTTGGCGGCGGTGGCCGGACCGGCAAGGGCGACGAGTGCGCCGGTGACGGTCGCGGCGCCGGCGAGGAGGGCGGCCATCCGCTGCCAGCTCCTTCGCCGGAGGCCTCCGGATACTGCGGGGTGAACAGAACGCGACATTGGGTTCCTCTCGGGGGGCGGCACGGGGAGCGCCTGGCAAGCGGGGGTGGGTGGATCCAACCGGACGAACCCGGTTAAACAATTCGATCTTGACACTCCGAGCGGCGTCCGGCTACTGGAGGCGGTGGCAGGTGCCGGCACGGATCTTTCGCTGCGGCAGGATGTCGGTTCATGAGCGACCTGCTGGACTGCACCGACCCGAACACCAGACCGATGGCGATCAGCGCCGCCGCCCGTGCGGTGAGCGCCGGCTCGGTCGTGGTGCTGCCCACCGACACGCTGTACGGCATCGGCGCGGACGCCTTCAATCCCTCGGCGGTGGCCAGCCTGCTGGCGGCCAAGGGCCGGGGCCGGGACATGCCGGTGCCGGTCCTGATCGGTTCCTGGCACACCATCGACGGCCTGGTCAGCGCGGTCTCCGGCCAGGTTCGCGACCTGGTGGAGGCGTTCTGGCCGGGCGGTCTGACGGTGGTGGTCGAGCACGCGCCGTCGCTGGCCTGGGACCTGGGAGACGCGCGGGGCACCGTCGCGGTCAGGATGCCGCTGCACCCGGTGGCGCTGGAACTGCTCGCCCAGACCGGGCCGATGGCGGTCTCCAGCGCCAACATCACCTCGATGCCCCCGGCGGTGACGGCTCAGCAGGCCTATGAGCAGCTCGGTGAATCGGTGTCGGTCTACCTCGACGGCGGCGAGGCGCCGGCCGGCCGGCCGTCCACGATCGTGGATCTGACCGGACCGGTTCCGGTGCTGCTGCGCCAGGGCGCGGTGGCGGTGCAGCAGTTGCGCGAGGTGCTGGGCGAGGTCGAGGTGCCCGGCGGGCCGTCCTAGCTCGGCGACGCCGCAGACATCGGCGACAGCCCAGCGGACGTCAGATCCGGGTCGGCGATGCGTCGGACGCGTCGCACGTCCTGGTGCCCGAACCGATCATCCCGCCGTTGCAGTCCTGGGAGACCGCGGCCGACGCCGGCCTGGCCGGGGACGCCGCGGCAGGAGCGGCGAGCGCGATCAGCAGACCCGGCATGGTGGCTGCTCCGGCAAGGAGGGCGGCCACCCCGTGCCGGCCCCCTCGTATCGCGACTCGGCGTGGTGCGGCGTGACTAGGACGTGGCATGGCGGAACCTCTCGAAGCGGGCGTCGGAATGGGCGCTCGTGCAGCGTTGTCCAACGGCTCGATCTAGGCAAGCGCGCGGGTTCGGGGCACGCTGGAGACGCTCGGCCTGCCGACGCCGACCGGTGGCACCGTTGGCCGAGCTGGGTCGGCTAACCTCTTCGTGCGAGGCGTTGCGGTAGCCGCCGACGGCCTCTTCCAGCCCACCTCAGCAAGGGAGCGTCGAGGACATGCCTGAGCAGTACTGGGGACCGGACTTCGAGTCGTTGCAGAAGATCGATCCGGAGATTGCCGGTGTGGTGCTGGACGAGCTCGATCGGCTGCGCGGCGGGCTGCAGCTCATCGCGAGCGAGAACTTCACCTCACCGGCGGTGCTGGCGGCACTGGGCAGCACGTTGAGCAACAAGTACGCCGAGGGCTATCCCGGCAGGCGTTACTACGGCGGCTGCGAGGTGGTCGACCGGGCCGAGCAGATCGGCATCGACCGCGCCAAGGCGCTGTTCGGCGCCGAGCACGCCAACCTGCAACCGCACTCGGGAGCGAATGCCAACCTCGCGGTGTACGGGGCGTTCCTGCAGCCGGGTGACACGGTGCTGGCGATGTCGCTGCCGCATGGTGGCCATCTCACCCACGGCACCAAGGTGAGCTTCTCGGGCAAGTGGTTCAACGCGGTCAGCTATGGCGTGCATCCCGAGACCGAGAACATCGACTACGACCAGGTCCGGGCGCTGGCCACCGAGCACCGCCCGAAGATGATCATCTGCGGTGGCTCGGCGATCCCGCGGCTGATCGACTTCGCCGCCTTCCGCGAGATCGCCGACTCGGTGGGCGCGATCCTGATGGTGGACGCCGCGCACTTCATCGGGCTGGTGGCCGGAAAGGCGATCCCGTCGCCGGTGCCCTACGCCGACGTGGTCACCTTCACCACCCACAAGGTGCTGCGCGGCCCGCGCGGCGGCGCGCTGGTGTGCAAGGCCGAGCATGCGGCCAAGCTGGACAAGGCGGTGTTCCCGATGATGCAGGGCGGCCCGCTGATGCACGCCATCGCCGCCAAGGCGGTCAATCTCGCCGAATGCGCGACACCGGAGTACCAGGCCTACGCCAAGCAGGTGATCGTCAACGCCCGGGCGCTGACCGCCGGGCTGGCCGAGACCGGGATGCGCCCGGTCACCGGCGGCACCGACACCCACCTGGCATTGCTGGACCTGCAAGGCATCGGGGTGAGCGGGCGGGACGCCGAGGCCCGCTGCGACGCGGCCGGCATCGTCCTGAACAAGAACGCCATTCCCAACGACCCTGCACCACCCTCGGTGGCCTCCGGGGTCCGGGTCGGCACGCCGGCGGTGACCACCCAGGGCATGACCGAGCCGCAGATGGCGCAGATCGCCCAGCTGATCGGCCGCGCGGTGACCAGCGAGGATCCGGGAGTGCACGCCGACGTCCGCGCCGAGGTCAGCGGGCTGGTCACTGCCCACCCGGCATATCCGCAGGGCTGAGCCTGAAGGAGGCCTGGTCGTGCACCCATCCCGTGAGTACGCGCTGGTCGGCCTGATCGCCGCGCTCGGGGCCTTCCTGTGCACGCCCCTGGCCCGCCAGTTCGCCACGCGGTGGGGCGCGGTGGCCAAGCCGCGCGATCGCGACGTGCACGCCGTGGACACCCCGCGGCTCGGCGGGGTGGCGTTGCTGGCCGGCTTCGCGGTCGCGATGCTGGTGGCGCATGCCCTGCCGACCCTGCACCGCACCTTCGGCCACGGCAGCGAGGTGACCGGCGTGCTGTGGGGCGGGCTGATCATCTGTGCCGTCGGGGTGCTCGATGACCGCTACGAGCTGGACGCGCTGACCAAGTTCGCCGGCCAGGTGACCGGGGCCGCGGTGATGTCCATCGTCGGAGGCATCCAGCTGCTCTACGTGTACGTGCCGTGGGGCAACGTCGGCACCATCCCGCTGGACCGCGATGCCAGCGTGGAGCTGACGATCCTGCTGACGGTGCTGACCGTGAACGCGATCAACTTCATCGACGGCCTGGACGGTCTGGCCGCCGGCGTCACCGCCATCCAGGGGACGGCCTTCTTCGGCTACAGCTATCACCTGGCCCAGGTCGGCAATTCCGACATCGCGCTGGCGCCGACCCTGATCTGCGCCGCCCTGGTCGGCGCCTGCGTCGGCTTCCTGCCGCACAACTTCGCCTCCGCGCGGATCTTCATGGGCGACTCCGGATCGATGCTGGTGGGACTGCTGCTCTCGGCGGCGGCCATCACGGCGTCCTCGCAGACCGATCCGCAGTCCCTGGCCCTCAAGGGCGCCCTGCCGCTGTACCTGCCACTGATCCTGCCGCTGGCCGTGCTCGCCCTGCCGCTGTTCGACCTGCTGCTCGCGGTGGTGCGCCGGCTGCGGCGCGGCCAGTCGCCGTTCGCGCCGGACAAGGAGCACCTGCACCACCGGTTGATGGAGCTGGGACACAGCCATCGGCGCGCGGTCCTGCTGCTGTACTTCTGGTCGGCCGTGCTGGCTTTCGGAGCGGTGGCGATGGCGGTCAGCACCGGGCCGTGGCTGGTGCTGTGGGTGGTCGCGGGACTGCTGGCGGCCGGCATGCTGGTGACCGCCATCCCGCGGTTGCGCTCGGCGCGGCTGTGACCAGGCCGGCTGTCCAGAGACCGGCGGCGACCATGCCGGCGGCGAGCAGGGCGGTGCGGGTGCGCTGGCTGATGCTGGCGGCAGCCGCCGCCCTCGGCCTGCTGGGATTCAGCCTCACCTCGGGCGCCGGCCTGCGAGCCGGGCTGAGCTTCGTGGGCGGCCTGGCCCTGGCGGCCGGATCCTTCGAGTTCGGCGCGTTCAACATCCGCTTCACCGGCCGGCACGCACCTCAGCTGACACTGCTCGTCGCGATGCTGAGCTACCTCACCACCGCCATCGCGCTGGCGCTGGTGCTGGCGGGCGCAAGCCCCCGGGTGGTGGACGGACCTGCCATCGCGGTGGGCCTGTTCACCGGGCTGGTCATCTGGGTCGGGGCCGAGCTGGCGGCGGCTCGGGTCGTGCGGGACCACCCCTGAGAGCCTGTTAGCATTCCCTTACAAATGCACAGTCCGCCGCGCCCAGACGCCTCCGAGGAGGGGGGCGGCGATCCGTGGGCTGCCTTCGGCTATCTTGTAGCGGGAGTGCTGTTCTACGGTTTTGTGGGTTGGCTGCTGAGCATTTGGCTGGACGCCGACTTCTGGATTCCGGTCGGCATCCTGGTCGGCGCGGGTTTCGGGATGTACATGGTGTTCGCCCGGTACAGCCTGAAAGCGCCGAAGACCGAGCACCGCACGGCACGTGATACTCCGTCCCAAACCCGGACGACGTCTGACGACGAAGCAGCCCGAACAACGCGGCCAGACAGTGATGACCGAGGAGAGACTGCGTGAGCCACACCGGCGAAGTCCTGGCAGCAGGTGAAGGATTCCACGCGCCCGGACCGGCTGAGTTCTTTTTGCCAGATTTCACAGGTAATCACTGGGATGAGCACGGCTATCAGGTGCTGCTGACGAAGGCCTCGCTGCTGCTGCTGCTCGGCGCGGTGGTGGCCTACCTGTTCCTGGCGATCACCTCCCGGCGCAGCGCCGTGGTGCCGACCAAGAGCCAATACCTCGGTGAGCAGGCCTACAACTTCATTCGCAACGGCGTCGCGCAGGACATCATCGGCAGCAAGGAGTACCGCCGCTACGTCCCGCTGCTGGTGTCGTTGTTCTTCTTCATCGTGGTGAACAACCTCTTCGGCGTGGTGCCCGTACTCAACTTCTCGCCGTTCTCACGGGTCAGCTTCGCCTACGGTCTCGCGCTGCTGGTCTGGCTGATCTACAACGGCGTCGGCGTCATGCACAAGGGCTTTCTCGGCTACCTCAAGCACACGACGGTTCCCTCAGGGGTGCCCGCCTGGATCCTGCCGCTGCTGATCCCGCTGGAGTTCCTGTCCAACATCCTGATCCGGCCGGTGACGCTGTCACTGCGTCTGTTCGCCAACATGTTCGCCGGGCACCTGCTGCTCGTGCTCTTCTCCACCGGCGGCGCGTATCTGCTGATCACCGCGACCGGTTCGCCGGTGCTCAAGCCGGCCGGCGTGCTGGCCTTCGCGCTCGGGGTGGCGATCGGCTTCCTCGAAATCGTGGTGGCCCTGCTGCAGGCCTACGTCTTCACCCTTCTGACAGCGCAGTACATCTCCGGAGCGCTGGCCTCCGAGCACTGAGTTCGGCTACACCCCCCGCACCGCGCATCCTGCGCACACCGAATAACGGTCAAGATCGGCCACGCCGGCCGAGTAACGAAAGGAAACCCACATGGGTGGCTCGCTCAACATGGTTGGCTACGGCCTGGCGGCCATCGGCCCCGGTATCGGTATCGGCCTGATCTTCGCCGCCTACATCAACGGCACCGCACGCCAGCCCGAGATGCAGAGCCGCCTCCAGCCGATCGCGATCCTCGGCTTCGCCCTCGCCGAGGCGCTGGCCATCATCGGCATCGCGCTCGCATTCGTCATTTAGCGCAACAACTCCTCAGCAGCCACACCGATCTGTAAGGGTGCGTCATGTATCTGCGTCTGCTCGCCGAGACCACCGAGGATGAGCCGAACCCACTGGGCTTCAACCTTGCCGAGTTCATCCTGGTGCTGATCATCTTCGGGATCCTGTTCTTCCTGATCAGGAAGTACGTGGTTCCGGCGTTCGAGCGCGGTTTCGACGCCCGCCGGGAGGCTATCGAGGGTGGCATCGCCCGCGCCGAGCAGGCGCAGGCCGAAGCGGCCCGGTTGCTGGAGCAGTACAACGCCCAGCTGGCCGAGGCCCGGACCGAGGCCGCCCAGATCCGCGAGGGGGCCCGCGCCGAGGCGCAGCGCATCGTCGAGGAGTTGCGCACCCAGGCACAGCAGGAGTCGGCCCGGATCGTGGCGCGCGGCGAGGAGCAGCTGGCGGCCCAGCGCGGCCAGGTGGTGCGTGAGCTGCGCGGTGAGATCGGCACCCTGGCGGTCGAGCTGTCGGAGAAGATCGTGGGCCAGCGGCTGTCCGACGACGCCGCGATCCGCGGCACGGTGGATGCGTTCCTGGCCGACATCGAGCGCCAGCAGGCAGGCGAGCAGCGATGATCCACGCCGCCTCGCGTTCCGCCCTCGCCGAACTGCGCGAGCGGCTGAACACGGTGCTGCCCGATCTCGGCAATACGCTGTTCAGCTGGCTACCC
The DNA here is from genome assembly GCF_036389215.1 of Jatrophihabitans sp. Classification (GTDB taxonomy): domain Bacteria; phylum Actinomycetota; class Actinomycetes; order Mycobacteriales; family Jatrophihabitantaceae; genus Jatrophihabitans_A. The sequence continues at coordinate 16,028 of NZ_DASVQG010000221.1, read as the reverse complement.
CTGGTAGGTCGCAACGACGGCGACCGGCACCGGGAGCTGGCCGCGGAGCTCTATGCCACCGCCGACCTGCTCGGTGGGCAGCCCCGGTTGCGGCGTGCGCTGGGCGACCCCTCCACCGACGCTTCGGCCCGCGCGGACCTGGCCAGATCGCTGTTCAACGGCCGGGTCGGTGACGTGGCACTGGGATTGATCGCCGATGCCGTGGCATTGCGCTGGTCCTCGCCCTGGGACCTCACCGACGCCCTGGAGATCCTCGCCGACGACACGCTGCTGGCGGCTGCCGAGCAGGAGGGCCAGCTCGACGCCGTCGAGGACGAGCTGTTCCGGTTCGAGCGGATCCTGTCCGGTTCCGGTGAGCTGGCGGCCGCCCTGGACGAAGCCGGCGTTCCGGCCGAGCGCCGGATCGGCCTGCTGCGCTCGCTGCTGGGCGAGAAGGTGAACCCGATCACGGCCCAACTGCTCGAGCACGCGATCACCAGTGGCCGCCGGCCGACCGTGATGCTGGCGATCGACGACCTGCTGCAGGCCAGTGCCGCGCGCCGCGAGCGGTCGGTCGCCCGGGTGCTCTCGGCCACCGAGCTGACCCCGGAGCAGACCGAGCGGCTGGCGGCGGCGCTGAGCCGGCTCTACGGTCGAGAGATAAACGTACGAACCGCTGTCGATGAGAGCGTCCGCGGCGGCCTCGTGGTCCGGGTGGGCGACGAGGTCATCGACGGCAGCGTCGCCAGCAGGCTGGCCGCGGCCCGTGCCGCGTTCGCCGGCTGACAAGTGAACCGGCTGACAAGTGAACAACGTGACCACGCACCATCCGATGATCGGGATTGAGGAACCAAGATGGCTGAGCTGACGATCTCTGCCGACGAGATCCGGACCGCACTCGAGGGCTACGTGTCCTCGTACTCGCCGGAAGCCTCCCGCGAAGAGGTCGGGCTCGTCGCCGACGCCGGTGACGGCATCGCCCATGTCGAGGGCCTGCCCAGCGTGATGACCAACGAGCTGCTGGAGTTCGAGAGCGGCACGCTGGGGCTCGCCCTGAACCTCGACGTCCGTGACATCGGCGTCGTCGTCCTGGGCGATGACTCCAAGATCGCCGAGGGCCAGCAGGTCAAGCGGACCGGCGAGATCCTGTCGGTCCCGGTCGGCGACGCCTTCCTGGGCCGGGTGATCAACCCGCTCGGCCGGCCGATCGACGGCCTCGGCGAGGTCGAGACCAGTGAACGCCGGGCACTGGAACTGCAGGCGCCCTCGGTGGTGATGCGCCAGGAGGTTCGCGAGCCGCTGCTGACCGGCATCAAGGCCATCGACGCGATGACCGCGATCGGCCGTGGCCAGCGCCAGCTGATCATCGGTGACCGGCAGACCGGCAAGAGCACCGTCGCCCTGGACGCGATCATCAACCAGCGCGACAACTGGGCCAGCGGTGACCCGAAGCGGCAGGTGCGCTGCATCTACGTCGCGATCGGGCAGAAGGGCTCCACGATCGCAGGCGCCCGCTCGACCCTGGAAGCGGCCGGCGCGCTGGAGTACACCACCATCGTCGCCGCTCCGGCGTCGGACTCGGCCGGCTTCAAGTACCTCGCGCCCTACACCGGCTCGGCCATCGGCCAGCACTGGATGTATGACGGCAAGCACGTCCTGATCGTGTTCGACGACCTGTCCAAGCAGGCCGAGGCCTACCGCGCGGTGTCGCTGCTGCTGCGCCGGCCGCCGGGCCGTGAGGCCTACCCGGGCGACGTGTTCTACCTGCACACGCGGCTGCTGGAGCGCTGCGCGAAGCTGTCCGACGAACTCGGCGGTGGCTCGATGACCGGCCTGCCGATCATCGAGACCAAGGGCAACGACGTCTCGGCCTACATCCCCACCAACGTCATCTCGATCACCGACGGCCAGTGCTTCCTGGAGACCGACCTGTTCAACGCCGGTGTCCGCCCGGCCATCAACGTCGGCATCTCGGTGTCGCGGGTCGGCGGCGCGGCGCAGTCCAAGGCGATGAAGTCCGTCGCCGGCCGGCTCCGGGTCGACCTTGCCCAGTACCGCGAGCTGGAGGCCTTCGCCGCCTTCGGCTCGGACCTGGACAAGGCCAGCCAGCAGCAGCTGCGCCGCGGGTCCCGGCTGGTCGAGCTGCTCAAGCAGCCGGCCGCCTCGCCGTTCCCGGCCGAGCGCGAGGTCGTCTCGATCTGGGCCGGCACCACCGGCCAGCTCGACGACCTCGAGGTCGCCGACGTCCGCCCGTTCGAAGCGGCCTTGCACGATTACATCGCGCACAACAAGCAGGAGATCTTCGACAGCATCGTCAACACCGGCCGGCTCGAGGACGACACCATCGAGCAGCTTGAGAAGGCGGTGACCGAGGTCAAGGCGCAGTTCACCTCCACGGTGACCAAGAAGGCCGACGACAACGACCAGCCCAAACCGCGGCGGGTCAACAACGTCGAGGCTGCCGTCCAGGAAGACGTGAAGTAGCCGATGGGTGCCCAGCTCCGGGTCTACCGGCGACAGATCAGGTCGGTCCAGTCGACCCAGAAGATCACCAAGGCGATGGAACTCATCGCCGCGTCGCGGATCGTCAAGGCGCAGAACCGGGTCAACGCGGCCCGGCCCTACGCCGACGAGCTGACCCGGGCACTGGCCGCCCTCGGCAAGGACGCCTCGCTCAAGCACCCGTTGCTGACCGGGGCGGAGAACCCCCGGCGCACCGGCATCCTGCTGGTCACCTCCGACCGTGGCCTGGCCGGCGGCTACAGCGCGAACGCGATCAAGAAGGCCAACGAGTTGGCGGCCTCGATCCGGGGCAACGGCGGCGAGCCGGTGATCTACGTGATCGGGCGCAAGGGCGTGGCCTACTACCGGTTCCGCCAGATCCGGACCGCCGGCAGCTGGACCGGCTTCTCCGAGCAGCCGACCTTCCTCGACGCCCGGGACGCGACCGAGACCGTCGTCTCGGCGTTGCTGGCAACCAGCGAGGGCGAGTCCGACGGGCACGCCGGCATCGACGAGCTGTACGTGGTCTACACCCGGTTCGAGTCGATGGTCACCCAGACCCCGACGGCATCGCAGGTCGCCCCGGTCCGGCTGTCGGACGCCGAGCAGGCCGCTCAGGACGAGCGCGATGCCCAGTCCTCGCAGTCCTCGGACAGCCCGGCACCGTCGTATGACTTCGAACCGGAACCCGACGAGCTGCTGACCGCACTGCTGCCGCGCTACGTCCGGGCCCGGATCTTCTCGGCGCTGCTGGAGTCCGCGGCCTCGGAGTCGGCGGCCCGGCGGCGGGCCATGAAGTCGGCCTCGGACAACGCCGCCGACCTGATCAAGACCTACACCCGGCTGGCCAACCAGGCTCGCCAGGCCGAAATCACCCAGGAAATCAGCGAGATCGTCGGTGGCGCCGACGCCCTCGCGGCAGCAGGAAGTGACTACTGATGAGCACTGTGATGGAAAGTCCCGCCCCCGCCGACACGACGCCGGCGCCGGTTCGCGGCCGGGTCGTCCGGGTGATCGGCCCCGTCGTCGACATCGAGTTCGGCCGCAACAGCCTGCCCGCGCTCTACAACGCGCTGAAGGTCGACATCGAGCTGGGCGAGCTGTCCAAGACCCTGACGCTGGAGGTCGCCCAGCACATCGGTGACGACATGGTGCGCGCCATCGCCCTGCAGCCGACGGATGGCCTGGTCCGCGGCACCGAGGTGACCGACACCGGCGCGGCCATCAGCGTGCCGGTCGGCGACATCACCAAGGGGCACGTGTTCAACGCCCTGGGCGAGCCGCTGGACGAGGCCGGCAAGGACATCGAGTTCACCGAGCGGTGGTCGATCCACCGTGACCCGCCCCCGTTCGACCAGCTGGAGTCCAAGACCGAGCCGATGTGGACCGGCATCAAGGTCATCGACCTGCTCACCCCGTACGTCACCGGCGGCAAGATCGGCCTGTTCGGCGGTGCCGGCGTCGGCAAGACGGTGCTGATCCAGGAGATGATCTACCGGGTCGCCGAGAACTTCGGTGGCGTGTCGGTGTTCGCCGGCGTCGGCGAGCGCACCCGCGAGGGCAACGACCTGATCGCTGAGATGACCGAGTCGGGCGTGCTGGAGAAGACCGTGCTGGTCTTCGGCCAGATGGACGAGCCGCCGGGCACCCGGCTGCGGGTGGCGCTGTCCGCTCTCACGATGGCCGAGTACTTCCGCGACGTGCAGAACCAGGACGTGCTGCTGTTCATCGACAACATCTTCCGGTTCACCCAGGCCGGTTCCGAGGTTTCCACGCTGCTCGGCCGGATGCCGTCCGCGGTGGGGTACCAGCCCACGCTGGCCGATGAGATGGGCCAGCTGCAGGAGCGGATCACCTCGACCCGCGGTCACTCGATCACCTCGATGCAGGCGATCTACGTGCCGGCCGACGACATCACCGACCCGGCGCCGCACACCGCGTTCGCGCACCTGGACGCCACCACGGTGCTGTCCCGGCCGATCTCGGAGAAGGGCATCTACCCGGCGGTGGACCCGCTGGACTCCACCTCCCGGATCCTGGACGCCCAGTACATCGGCGAGGAGCACTACAGCGTGGCCTCGGAGATCAAGCGGATCCTGCAGCGCTACAACGAGCTGCAGTCCATCATCGCCATCCTGGGCATCGACGAACTCTCCGAGGAGGACAAGGTGCTGGTCGGCCGGGCCCGCCGGATCGAGCGGTTCCTGTCGCAGAACACCTTCGTGGCCAAGCAGTTCACCGGCATCGAGGGCTCGTTCGTGCCGATCGAGGAGACCATCGACGCGTTCAAGCGGCTGGCGGCCGGCGACTTCGACAACTACCCGGAGCAGGCGTTCTTCATGTGCGGCGGCGTCGAGGACCTGGAGAAGAAGGCCCACGAGCTGAAGAACGCCTGAGGCGGCAACGGGGCGGGAGTGGACAGCGCGGGGATAGGCAGCGCGGTAGCGACAACGCGGGGATAGGCAGCGGCAGTGAAACGCCGGCGAGTGAGGAGCGCAAGAAATGGCTAACAACACCATGCAGGTCGAACTGGTGTCGGTCGAGCGCCCGATCTGGTCCGGCGAAGCCACCGCGGTCTACGCCCGGACCACCGAGGGCGAGATCGGCGTGCTGGCGGGCCACGCGCCGTTGCTCGGAGCGCTAGCCCCCGGCTGGCTGGTGCGGATCCTGCACGCGGACGGCGTCGAGCAGCGGGTAGCCGTTCATGGCGGCTTCCTGTCGGTGCGCGCCGACGGCGTGTCGGTGCTCGCCGAGATGGCCGAGAACGCCGAGGAGATCGACGTCGCTCGAGCCAGGCAGGCGCTGGAACGGCTCGGCAACGATACGGACGAGGAGTCTGTCGCGGCGCGCCATCGGGCGATGGCGAGGCTGCGCGCAGCGGGGGAGCAGATCTAGATTCCAGCGTCGGCCCGGCAAGCCGGGTGGACAGCGCGAAGGAGGCACCGGGTTGGCAGAGCTTGAGCTCTCCGGCCTGATCGTGCTGTGCGTGGTGGGCCTCTGCTGCCTGGTGCTGCTGATCGTGGTGGTGCTGTACCAGCGCCGCGTGGTGGCATCGGCCGGCGGCCTGCCGATGGCGGTGAAACGCGGCGACCAGCGCTGGGCCAACGGTGTCGGCCGCTATGCCGGTGACGAGCTGGTCTGGTACCGCACGCTGTCGCTGTGGCCCACCCCGGCGCTGCGGATGGCGCGCGCCGATCTCGAGGTCACCCTGAGCCGTGCCTGGAATCCGCAGCGCGACATGGCACTGCGGCCGAACCTGATGATCGCCGAATGCCAGTACCAGGGCGCTCCGATCAGCCTGGGCTTTCCGGACAACGGGCTGACCGGCTTCCTGTCCTGGCTGGAGGCCTCGGCGCCGCGGTTCTGAACAGCGCCGGGGCACCTGCCGTCAGCGCCGGGGCATCCGCCGTCAGCCGGCGTTCGGTCCGCCCGGCTGCCACAGCACGTCGGCGCCGGAGTTCGCGGACCGGGCGAGGATGAACAGCAGATCTGACAGCCGGTTCAGGTACGTGGCGGCCAGCTGGTTGGTGTGCTCGGGATCGGCCTCGATCAGCGCCCAGGTGCTGCGCTCGGCCCGCCGGGTGACCGTCCGGGCCACGTGCAGCAGCGCCGCTCCGGCAGCGCCGCCGGGCAGGATGAAGCTCGCCAGCGCCGGGAGCTCGGCGTTGAACTGGTCGCACCAGGCCTCCAGCCGGCTCAGGTAGCCCTCGGTGATCCGCAGCGGCGGGTACTTCGGGTCAGCGACGATCGGGGTGCACAGGTCGGCCCCGACGTCGAACAGGTCGTTCTGCACCTGCCGCAGCACGGCCGCGATCGGCTCGGCCAGCTCGCCCAGCGCCAGCGCGGCGCCGATCGCGGCATTGGTCTCGTCCGAGTCGGCGTAGGCGGCCACCCGGACGTCGGTCTTGGACACCCGGCTGAGGTCGCCCAGCGCGGTGGTCCCCGAGTCGCCGGTCTTGGTGTAGATGCGGGTCAGATGTACGGCCATGGCGCTCACCCTAGGCGGGTGCCCCGGGGTGGCGCAGCGTGGCGGGGCTGGGCCGGTACTGAGTGCGCGGCCCCGACCGGCGACGTGGGCGCTACTCGGCCAGCAGCTCACGGGCCCGGTCGGCGTCGGCGCCGAAGACCAGCAGGTCGTAACTGTCGCGGTCCAGCCGCGATACCGAGCAGCGGATGCCCTGGGTGGAGAGCAGGTTCTTCGCCGACAGCACCTGCGAGCGGGGAGCCTGCGACAGCACCGGGGTGAGCAGGCCCAGATTGGCGTTCGGCCCGGTCTGGGGACGCCCGGTGCGCGGCCGGGACGGCTTGAACACCCACCGGGTCATCAGCATCAGCACGACGACGATGCCGATCGCCCAGATCAGGATGCCGAGATCGAAGCCCACACCCACTCCTTCGCGGGGAGTCCAGCCTGCCTGCTCCTCCAGCATCGCAGCCGTCAGCCAGCCGGCGCGAGGGCAGTGGTGACCGGCGGCTATGGTGCGAGCATCCCGACCAGCCGCGGGCCGGGCCCGCCTGCAGTCGGCCCGTTCCACAGCCGGTCGCACCCAGCCGGTCGCACAACCCGATCCGCACAGCCCGATCCGCACAGCCCGATCCGCACAGCCCGTCGCACGATCACGAGGAGAGACGCCATGACACAGCAGGTAGCGGTTATCGGAGCCGGCCTGATGGGATCCGGGATCGCCCAGGTGTCGGCCGTGGCCGGGCTGCCGGTCATCCTGCAGGACATCACCGAGGTGGCCCTGCAGCGCGGCAAGGACGGCATCGAGAAGTCGCTGACCAAGCTCGCGCAGAAGGGCAAGCTCGCCGAGGACGACGTCCAGGCGGCGCTGGACCGGATCACCATGGTCACCGACCTGGGCGCGGTCGCCGGCGCGGACCTGGTGGTCGAGGCGGTGTTCGAGAGCCTGGACGTCAAGCAGGGGCTGTTCCGCACCCTGGACGGGCTGTGCAAGGACGGTGCGGTGCTGGCCTCGAACACCTCCGCGATCCCGATCAGCCAGCTCGGTGCCGTCACCGCGCGCCCGGAGTGGGTGGTGGGCACCCATTTCTTCTCCCCGGTGCCGCTGATGGCGTTGTGCGAACTGGTCCGCGGCTACAAGACCTCGGACGAGACGCTGGCCCGGGCCCGGGCGTTCGCCGAGCAGATCGGTAAGACCTGCATCGTGGTCAACCGCGACGTCGCGGGTTTCATCACCACCCGGCTGATCGCGGCGCTGGCCAACGAGGCGGTGCGGCTGCTGGAGTCCGGGGTGGCCAGCGCCGAGGACATCGATACTGCCTGCAAGCTCGGCTTCGGCCACCCGATGGGGCCGCTGGCGACCCTGGACCTGACCGGCGTCGACGTCATGCGCAACGCGACGGCGAACATCTACAACGAGACCAAGGACGGCAAGTTCGCGCCGCCCGAGCTGCTGTCCCGGATGGTGGTGGCGGGCGACCTGGGCCGCAAGAGCGGCCGGGGCTTCTACTCCTACTGACCCTCGCTCATCGTTGGCGGCGGTGCGCGGTGATCGCGCCCGGTCGTTGGCCGCGGGGCAGCTGATGCCCGCCGATCGTTGGCCGCGGCGCAGGTAATCGCGCCGATCGTTGGCCGTGGCGCAGGTAATCGCGCCGGTCGTTGGCCGCGGCGCAGCTGATGCCAGCCGATCGTTGGCCGCGGTACTGCACGAGCCTCGGCGTGTCGCCCTGCTATGCGGCCAACGATCGGAAGCGGACAGGCCGGTCCGGTGAGGATGCGAACTGGGCCACATCGGCCTACCCGCCGGTAGCCTGCGTGCCAGACTCGGGCCGTCGCCGAATCCCGTGTCCACCTCAGGAGCGCAGATGGCCGAGCGGACCAAGCCGTGGGTGATGCGCACCTACGCCGGGCACTCCAGCCCGGCCGAGTCCAACGCGCTGTACCGGCGCAACCTGGACAAGGGCCAGACCGGGCTGTCGGTCGCCTTCGACCTGCCGACCCAGACCGGCTACGACCCCGACGACGAGCTCGCGCGCGGTGAGGTCGGCAAGGTCGGCGTGCCGATCGCCCACCTCGGTGACCTGCGGACGCTGTTCGACGGCATCCCGCTGGAGCGGATGAACACCTCGATGACCATCAACGCCCCGGCGATGTGGCTGCTGGCGCTCTACCTGGTGGTGGCGGAGGAGCATGCCGTCCAGGCGGGACTGGAACTGGGCGAAGCCCGCGCGCTCCTGACCGGCACCACCCAGAACGACATCGTCAAGGAGTACCTCTCGCGCGGGACGTTCATCTTTCCGCCGGCGCCGTCCCTGCGCCTGATCACCGACCTGATCGCCTACACGGTGGCCGAGGTGCCCAACTGGAACCCGATCAACATCTGCAGCTATCACCTGCAGGAGGCCGGGGCGACGCCGGTGCAGGAGGTGTCCTTCGCGCTGTGCACGGCGATCGCGGTGCTGGATTCGGTGCGCGAGTCCGGCCAGCTCCCGCCGGAGCGGTTCGGTGAGGTGGTGCAGCGGATCTCGTTCTTCGTCAACGCCGGGGTCCGCTTCGTGGAGGAGCTGTGCAAGATGCGGGCCTTCACCCAGCTGTGGGACGAGATCACGGCCGAGCGCTACGGGATCGGCGACCCGCGGCAGCGGCGGCTTCGCTACGGCGTCCAGGTCAACTCACTCGGCCTGACCGAGGCGCAACCGGAGAACAACGTCACCCGGATCCTGCTGGAGATGCTGGGCGTGACGCTGTCCAAGAACGCCCGGGCCCGCGCCGTCCAGCTGCCGGCCTGGAACGAGGCGCTCGGGCTGCCCCGGCCGTGGGACCAGCAGTGGTCGCTACGCATGCAGCAGGTGCTGGCGTACGAGACCGACCTGCTGGAGTACGAGGATCTCTTCGACGGCTCCCCGGTGATCGAGGCCAAGGTCGCCGAGATCGCCGCCGGAGCCCGCGCCGAGATCGCCCGGGTGCTGGAGCGGGGCGGGGCGGTGGCCGCCGTCGAGTCCGGGTACCTCAAGGCGGCGCTGGTGGCGTCGCTGGCCGAGCGCCGCCGCCGGATCGAGACCGGCGAGGACGTCGTGGTGGGGGTGAACCGGTTCACCGAGACCGAGCCGAACCCGCTCACCGCCGATGCCGAGGGCTCCATCCTGACCATCGATCCCGGCGTGGAGGAAACCGCCACGGCAGCGGTCCGGGCCTGGCGGGCCGGCCGCGACCATGCCGAGGTGGCCGCCAGCCTGGAGGAGCTCAGAGCCGTGGCGGCCACGGCGGCCAACCTGATGCCGGCCACCCTGCGCTGTGCCCGGGCCGGGGTCACCACCGGCGAGTGGGCCGGGGCGCTGCGGGAGGTGTTCGGCGAGTACCGGGCGCCCACCGGGGTGTCGGGCGGAACCGGTGCCGCCGGGCCGGCCGACGAGGCATTCGCCGCGCTGCGCGGCCGGGTCACCGAGGTCGGAGCCGAACTCGGCCGCCGGCTGCGGTTCCTGGTCGGCAAGCCAGGCCTGGACGGGCACTCCAACGGCGCCGAGCAGATCGCCGTCCGGGCTCGCGATGCCGGCTTCGAGGTGGTGTATTCCGGGATCCGGCTGACCCCTGCCCAGATCGTCGCCTCCGCGGTGGAGGAGGACGTCTCGGTGGTGGGGCTGTCGGTGCTGTCCGGCTCGCACCTGTCGGTGGTTCCCGACGTGCTGGACGGCCTGCGAGCCGCCGGCCTGGACGACGTCCCGCTGGTGGTGGGCGGCATCATTCCCGACGCCGATGCCGCCCGGCTGCGCGAGCTCGGGGTGGCCCGGGTCTTCACCTCCAAGGACTTCGAGCTGAGCAAGGTGCTCGACGAGGTGCTGGACGCGATCCGGGAGGCCAACGGGCTCGGCTGAGCGGCACCCGCGAGGCCGACGGGCGCGGCTGAGCGCCGTCCGGGGGAGCCGACGGGCGCGGCTGAGCGGCACCCTGACCGACCGCTCGCCTATGCTGCCCGGGTGCGCCTGGTGATTGCTCGTTGCATGGTCGACTACGTCGGACGGCTGACCGCCCACCTGCCGATGGCGCCGAGGTTGCTGATGGTCAAGGCCGACGGCTCGGTGCTGGTGCACTCCGACGGCGGGTCCTACAAGCCACTGAACTGGATGTCACCGCCGTGCACCCTGGTCGAGTCCGAGCTGCCCGACGGCGCCGGCGCGCTGTGGACGGTCACCAGCAAGACCGGTGACCAGCTGCTGATCACCGTCGAGGAGGTGCTGCACGACTCCAGCCACCCTCTCGGAGTCGACCCGGGGCTGGTCAAGGACGGTGTCGAGGCGCACCTGCAGGTGCTACTGGCCGAGCACATCGAGACCCTGGGCGCCGGCTACCGGCTGGTCCGCCGGGAGTTCCCGACCGCGATCGGGCCGGTGGACATCATGGCCCGCGACGCCCACGGCGTGTCGGTGGCGGTGGAGATCAAGCGGCGCGGCGACATCGACGGCGTCGAGCAGCTGACCCGCTACCTGGAACTGCTCAACCGGGACCCGCTGCTGGCGCCGGTCCGGGGCGTCTTCGCCGCCCAGGAGATCAAGCCGCAGGCACGCACGCTGGCCACCGACCGCGGCATCGACTGCCTGGTGCTCGACTACGACCTGCTGCGCGGCGTGGACGACCCGTCCTCGCGGCTGTTCTGACCCCACCGACCCGGGCACCGGCGCGGCTGGCGCCCACCTGTACCGGCCAGTAACCTCGCGCTCATGACCGCCGTCTCCGAGCACTCCAGCAGTACCCGGGCCACCGGCCGGCCCACCTTCGACTCGCTGAACCCGGCCACCGGCGAGGTGCTGGCCAGCTTCGAGATCTTCACCGCCGAGGACGTGGCCGCCGCCGTCGAGCGGGCCAGGACCGCCGCGAGCTGGTGGGCCGAACTCGGCGACGCCGGACGCCGGGCCAGGCTGGCCGCCTGGCGGGTGCAGCTGGTGCGGCGCACCGACGAGCTGGCGCGGCTGATCTCGGCCGAGAACGGCAAGCCGGTCGCCGACGCCGTCGTCGAGGTGACCATCGCGATCGCGCACCTGGCCTGGGCTGCCCGCAACGCCGGCAAGGTGCTGCGCCGCCGGCGGGTCAACCCCGGGGTGCTGGCACTGAACCACTCGGCGAGCCTGGAGTACCTGCCCTTCGGCGTGGTGGGCGTGATCGGGCCGTGGAACTACCCGGTGCACACCCCGATGGGTTCGATCTCCTACGCCCTGGCCGCCGGCAACGCGGTGGTCTTCAAGCCGAGCGAGTACACCCCGGCGGTGGCGGCCTGGCTGGTGGACTCGTTCGCGGGCGTGGTGCCCGAGCAGCCCGTGCTGCAACTGGTCACCGGGTTCGGCCAGACCGGTGCCGCGCTGTGCGGGGCCGGCGTGGACAAGCTCGCCTTCACCGGCTCCGCGGCCACCGGCCGGCTGGTGATGGCCAGCTGCGCCCGCACTCTGACCCCGTGCGTCATCGAGTGCGGCGGCAAGGACGCCCTGATCGTGGCCGCCGACGCCGACCTGGCACGCGCGGCCGAGCAGGCCGTCTGGGGTTCGATGTTCAACGGCGGCCAGACCTGCGCCGGAGTGGAGCGGGTCTACGTCGAGGCCGCCGTCTACGACGAGTTCGTCGAGCGGGTTGCCACGCTGGCGGCCGGCATCCGCACCGGCGCCCAAGCCGAAGGCGGTTCTGAGCCGCCAGCCGCCGTGCACTACGGCGCCATCACCATGCCCGGGCAGGTCGAGGTGATCGCCCGGCACATCAGCGAGGCGGTCCGCACCGGCGCCCGGGCGCTGGTGGGGGGTCCGGACTCGGTGCGGGCGCCCTACGTCGAGCCGGTGGTGCTGGTCGACGTGCCACCGGACCAGGCAGCCCTGACCGAGGAGACGTTCGGGCCGACCATGGTGATCAGCAAGGTCGCCGATCTCGATGAGGCGGTCGAGGCGGCGAATTCGGGCAACTACGGCCTGGGCGCGTCGGTGTTCAGCCGCAAGCACGGCCGGCAGCTGGCCGACCGGCTGACTGCCGGCATGGTGAGCATCAACTCGGTGCTCACCTACGCCTCGGTGCCGGGGCTGCCCTGGGGCGGCACCGGCGACTCCGGTTTCGGCCGGATCCACGGCCCGGACGGCCTGCGCGAGTTCGCCCGGTCCAGGGCGGTCACCTCGCAGCTGTTCGACAGCCCGCTCAAGGTGGCCACCTTCACCCGCCCGGACAACGCCATCTCCCAGCTCAGCCAGCTGGCCCGGCTGCGCTGGGGACGGCGCTGATCGGTGCCGGGCAGCGGCTGGCCCGGCTGACCCTGCGGTCCGGCGTGAGACTTCACCCACGCCCCCGGTGCCGCCGGGCGCGCGGCCGGTTACCGTGAGCCGAACGGCGACTCGACAGCCAAACACCAACCTGAAGAGGGAAGAGGCACCAGCGGTGGCGCGGAAATTCACTCGAGTGGGCGTGGTCGGCCTCGGCACCATGGGTGCGGGCATCGCCGAGGTGTTCGCCCGCAACGGCCTCAGCGTGGTGGCGGTGGACCGCGACCAGGCCTCGGTCTCCCGCGGCCGGGGCCACATCGAGCACTCCACCGGACGGGCGGTGGCCCGCGGCAAGCTGGCCGAGAACGAGCAGGCCGAGCTGCTGTCCCGGATCACCTTCGACACCGAGCTGAAGTCGCTGGCCGACGCCGACCTGGTGATCGAGGCGGTGCCCGAGCAGCTGAACCTCAAGCGGGCCATCTTCACCGCGCTGGACGAGATCTGCGGGCCCGAGACGATCCTGGCCACCAACACCTCCTCGCTGTCGGTCACCGAGATCGCGGTGGCGACCTCGCGTCCGGGCAAGGTGGTCGGCGTCCACTTCTTCAACCCGGCACCGGTGATGAAGCTGGTGGAGGTGGTGCGCAGCGTTGTCACCGAGCCGGACGTGGTGGCCGACATCGAGGCGTTCGTGGCCTCGCTGGGCAAGACCGACGTCACGATCGGCGACCGGGCCGGCTTCATCGCCAACGCGCTGCTGTTCGGCTACCTCAACCACGCCGCCGCGATGTACTCCGAGCGCTACGCCAGCCGCGAGGACATCGACGCCGCGATGAAGCTGGGCTGCGGGCTGCCGATGGGGCCGCTGGCGCTGCTGGACCTGATCGGCCTGGACACCGCCTACGAGATCCTGGACACCATGTACAAGCAGTCGCGCGACCGGCTGCACGCCCCGACCCCGATCTTCAAGCAGATGATCACGGCCGGCCTGCTCGGTCGCAAGGTCGGCCGCGGCTTCTACACCTACGACGGCCCGGACTCGCCGAAGGTGGTGGCCGACGCCCACACCCCCGCCGAGCAGCCAGACACCAGCACGGCCCGGCCGGTCCAGCGGGTCGGCGTGGTGGGCTCGGGCACCATGGCGGTCGGCGTGGTCGAGGTGTTCGCCCGCGGCGGCTACGACGTGCACTTCATCGCCCGTTCCACCCAGAAGGTGGAGGCCGTGCACAGCGCGCTGCGGCGCTCGCTGGAGAAGGGCGTGCAGCGGGGCAAGCTGACCGCCGAGGAGCGTGACCAGGCGCTGGCCCGGGTGGCCGGCTCGGCCCGGCTGGACGACCTGGCGCCGATGGACCTGGTCGTCGAGGCGGTGGTCGAGGAGATCTCGGTCAAGCAGGCCCTGTTCGCCAACCTGGACGAGATCTGCCGGCCGGGCGCGATCCTGGCCACCACCACCTCCTCGCTGCCGGTGATCGAGTGCGCGGCGGCCACCTCGCGGCAGGCCGACGTGATCGGGCTGCACTTCTTCAACCCGGCGACGGTGATGGCGCTGGTCGAGGTGGTCAGCACGGTTGCCACCGCCGCCGACGTCGAGGCGACCGCGCTGGCGGTCAGCGGCCGGCTGGGCAAGCACCCGGTGCGCTGCGGTGACCGGGCCGGCTTCATCGTCAACGCCCTGCTCTTTCCCTACCTCAACGACGCGGTGAAGATGCTGGAGGCGCATTACGCCACCAGCGAGGACATCGACTCGGCCATGAAGGTCGGCTGCGGCTACCCGATGGGGCCGTTCGAGTTGCTGGACGTGGTGGGCCTGGACGTGGCGCTGGCGATCCAGCGGGTGCTGTACGAGGAGTTCCGCGAGCCGGGCTTCGCGCCCGCGCCGCTGCTGGAGCACCTGGTGACCGCCGGCCGGCTCGGCCGCAAGACCGGCAAGGGCTTTCGCGAGTACACCTGAGCACCGCTCTTCCCGGGAGCCCGCGGCGCGCGCCGCGGGGCATCCCCCGTCCACGTCAGGAGGTTCGCGCCATGGCTGCCGCCGGTCTGCCCGATGTCGTCGAACTGGCGAAGCTGCCCGCCCGGGTGACGATCTGCGAGGTCGGGCCGCGGGACGGCCTGCAGAACGAGTCGGCGATCCTGCCGCTGGAGGTCAAGCTCGAGTTCATCGAACGACTGGTCGACGCCGGTCATCAGCTGGTCGAGGTGACCAGCTTCGTGCACCCGTCCTGGGTGCCGCAGCTGGCCGACGCCGAGCAGTTGCTGAGCCGGCTGGACCGGCGCCCCGGCGTCCGCTATCCGGTGCTGGTGCCCAACGCGCGGGGGCTGGACCGGGCGCTGGATGCCGGCGTCAGCGAGATCGCGATCTTCGCCAGCGCCACCGAGACCTTCGCCCGGCGCAATCTGAACCGGACGATGGCCGAGTCGATGGAGATGTTCGCGCCGGTGGTGGCCGGTGCCCGCGAGCGCGGGCTGCCGGTCCGGGGCTACCTGTCGATGTGCTTCGGTGACCCGTGGGAGGGCCGGGTGCCCTTGCCCCTGGTGGTGCGGGCGGCCAACGAGCTGATCCGGCTGGGCTGCACCGAGCTGAGCCTGGGCGACACGATCGGGGTGGCCACCCCGGGGCAGGTCCGGGAGTTGCTGCGGCAGCTGGTCGGGTCCGGCGTGGATCTCGGCAGCGTGGCGGTGCACTTTCACGACACCTACGGCCAGGCGCTGGCCAACACCCTGGCCGCGCTGCAGGCCGGCGTGTCCATCGTCGACGCCTCCGCCGGCGGCCTGGGCGGGTGCCCGTACGCCGAGAGCGCGACGGGCAACCTGGCCACCGAGGACCTGCTGTGGCAGCTGGCGGGGCTCGGCATCCAGACCGGGGTCGACCTCACCAGGCTGGTCGAGACCAGCGCCTGGATGGCCGGTCAGCTCGGGCGCCCCAGCCCGTCCCGGGTGGTGCAGGCCCTGGCGGCCCGCTGAGCCGATGACTGCTCGCTGAGCCGATGACTGCTCGCTGAGCCGGCGGGTAGGCCGCCGTCATTAGACTCGGGCCATGCCCCGTCGAAACCTGCCCGCGCGGCACGGGACGGCTCGCAAGCCAGGTGCCGCCGCGCGTGGCCGAGGTGGGCAGGACGGCGGCGGGTTGCCCACCGGTGAGCAGGTGCACTGGTGGCGCGGGCTGGAATACCGGGTGCGAGCCGTCTCCGGGGCCGCCTCAGCGGCTTCCGGGCCCTACCGCTGCCCGGGCTGTGACCAGCTGCTGCCCGCCGATGTCGGGCACCTGGTGGCCTGGCCGGCCGATGACCCCGAGGCCTCGGACCGGCGGCACTGGCACACCGCGTGCTGGGGCGCGCGGGACCGGCGCAGTCCCGGCG
>NZ_DASVQG010000220.1:0-3114 GCF_036389215.1 Jatrophihabitans sp. | reverse complement strand
TCGGCCAGCACGTCGATGCCGCCCACCGAGCGCAGCGACGCGATGTCGGCGCCCAGCGGGGTCTTGGGGTACCGCAGCACCGAGGGCGCGTCGTCGATCGCCAGGCACTCGGCCAGCGCCGCCCGCAGCGTCGGCGCGTCGCGCGGGACCGCCAGGTGGATCCCGGGGACGATGCCGAGCATCGCGATGTCCCACATCCCGTGGTGGCTGGGACCGTCCTCACCGGTGACGCCGGCCCGGTCGAGCACCAGCGTGACGCCGGCCTTGTGCAGCGCGACGTCCATCAGCAACTGATCGAAGGCCCGGTTGAGGAACGTGGCGTACAGCGCTATCACCGGGTGCAGGCCGGCCGCGGCCATGCCGGCGGCCGAGGTCATGGCGTGCTGCTCGGCGATGCCGACGTCGAAGCAGCGGTGCGGGAACTCCGCCGCGAACGCCCCGAGCCCCACCGGGTCCAGCATCGCCGCGGTGATCGCCACCACGTCGTCGCGGACGGCGCCGATCCGCACCATCTCCTCGGAGAACACCCCGGACCAGGTCTGGCCGCCCTTGCTGAGGAACTCACCGGTATCGGGGTCGAAGGCGCCGCCGCCGTGCATGTGGTCGGCCAGGTGGTTCTCGGCGGGTGCGTAGCCGTAACCCTTGCGGGTCACGCAGTGCACCAGCACCGGTCCGTGGAACTGCCTGGCCAGGGTGAAGGCGTGTTCCAGGGCGCCCAGGTCGTGGCCGTCCACCGGGCCCATGTACTTCAGGCCGAGGTCCTCGAACATGCCCTGCGGAGCGAGCAGGTCCTTCATCCCCCGCTTGAGCCCGTGCAGCGCGCCGTACAGCGGCGGGCCGACCAGCGGCGTCCGGCCGAGGGTCTGCTTGACGTTGCCCAGCATCCGCTCGTAGCCCGGCCGCAGCCGCAGCCCCGCCAGGTGCTCGGCCAGGCCACCGATGGTCGGCGAGTAGGAGCGGCCGTTGTCGTTGACCACGATCACCACCGGCCGGTCGGAGGTGGCGATGTTGTTCAGCGCCTCCCAGCACATCCCGCCGGTCAGCGCCCCGTCGCCGACCACCGCGACCACCGGGCGCCGGTCCCCGCGCACGTCGAAGGCCTTGGCCATGCCGTCGGCGTAGGACAGCGCCGTCGAGGCGTGCGAGTTCTCGATCCAGTCGTGCTCGCTCTCGGCGCGGCTGGGGTAGCCCGACAGTCCCCGGTGCTGCCGCAGCGTCGGGAAGTCCTCATGCCGGCCGGTGATGATCTTGTGCACGTAGCTCTGGTGGCCGGTGTCGAACAGGATCGGTTCGGTGGGCGAGTCGAACACCCGGTGCAGGGCCAGGGTCAGCTCCACCGCACCCAGGTTGGGACCCAGGTGGCCACCGGTGCGCGAGACGTTGCGCACCAGGAAGTCCCTGATCTCGGTGGCCAGCGACGCCAGTTCCACCAGGCTGAACTCCCGCAGGTCAGCAGGGCAGGAGATCCGACTCAGAAGAGGGCTCACAAGGCCTCAGCCTACTTGTACCGTGCGGTGTCCGTGGGCGTCACGGCCCGGGCCCGCGCGGCGTCCTTTGCCCTGGTGGGCCTGCCGACGTCAGTGACCCGGCTGCCGGATCAGCGCGATCCGGCAACCGGGTCCGTCCCAGGTGCTGGGACGCCGGCTAGTTGATCTCGCGCCGGACGGTGCGGACCAGGCCGACGGCCAGCGGCGCCGCCACCCACAGCACCACGGCGACCAGGATCTGCGCCGGGTGATCCGACCAGCGGCCGGTGAGCAGCCAGTTGAAGGCGGTCGTGTAGTCCAGCCAGTCGGCCACCCACCGCGATACCCGGCCGAGCAGCCCGAACCCGATGGGCAGCACGAAGGAGGCGACGATCGCGGCGGCCGAGTTGTGCACCAGCGCCCCGAGCGCCACCCCGGTCAGGACGTTGAGGAGCACGTACAGCAGGAAGGCGACGAGCAGGCCGGCGTCGAGGTCGGCGTCCAGTCGCCGGCCCGAGGCGGCGGCCACGGCCAGACCACCGGCCGTGACCAGGCCACCGAACAGGGCCGCGCCTGCGCCGAGGAACAGCGAGACCGTGATCTTGGCGGCGACGACCCGCAGCCGGCGGGGTTCCTGGGTGAACGTGATGAGCGCGGTGCGCTGGCTCCATTCGCTGGTCAGGGTCAGGATCGACACCACCGGCAGCAGGATGCTCAGGCCGAGCGCGGCGTAGCCGAGGTAGCTCGTGTAGGTCTGGTCGACGCTCGAGGGGGCAAGCACCGGTGCCAGCATCAGCCCGAGGGTCGATGCCGCGACCAGGGCCAGCAGCCAGCGCGCGGCGCGGGTACCGGTCGCCTTTCCCCACTCGACCAGCAGCAGCCGGCCGAACGGGATGCCGGAGAACGTGGCCTGCGGCCGGGCTGTCCCGGCGGTTGGCGCCGGGCGGGTCATCGTGGTGGTCATGCCGCTGCCTCCTGCGGGTGGGCCGCTGTCGCGGCGGTGAGTGAGAAGAAGAGTTGTTCGAGTCCGCCTGAGTCGGATCGGCGCAGTTCGGTGAGCGGCACGCGATGTTCGAGCGCGACGCGGGCGATCAGTTCAGCGGTGACCCGGCCGTCCAGCACGTCCACGGTGAACGTCTGATCCGGGCCTGCGACGTAGTCGATGCCGGCGGCGCGGAGTGCGCCGGCGAGGGCCTGCGGGTCGGGGGTGCGCAGCAGCAGGCTGGAACTGGCGAGCAGGTCGCTCAGCCGGCCGGAGGCCACCACGGCTCCCTGGGAGATGACGATGAGATGGTCGGCTGTGGCCTGCACCTCGGAAAGCAGGTGGCTGGACAGCAGCACGGTCCCGCCGCGGTCGGCGAAGTCGCGTAGCAGGCCGCGCATCCAGGCGATGCCCTCGGGATCGAGTCCGTTCGCCGGTTCGTCCAGGATCAGCACTCCCGGCTCGCCGACCAGCGTCTGGGCGATGCCGAGCCGCTGCCGCATGCCGAGGGAGTAGTCGGCCACCCGCCGATCGGCGGCGTCGGCCAGCCCGACCCGGTCCAGCAAGGTTGCCACCCGATCGGTCGGCACACCCGCCATTCGGGCGGCGATGGCCAGCGTCGCGCGGCCGGTGCGCCCGCCATGCATCGCCGACGGCTCGAGCAGC
>NZ_DASVQG010000219.1:0-25387 GCF_036389215.1 Jatrophihabitans sp. | reverse complement strand
ACTGGGACGCTACGGCCGCGGCGCTGGAGGCGGCCGACCGGGAGGCATCGGCGGCGGACTGGGCCGCCTGCTCGGACGCGATCGCCGCCCGGCTTGCCGCCGCGGCCGCCTCGGCCTGCGCCGCGCTGCTCGGACCGGCAGCCGGCGACAGCGACGTGGTCGCCGATGACCGCAGCCTGGCAGGCGCCGACCGATCAGCCGCGGATTTCTGGCCGGGAACTGCCACGACGAGCAGCACGAAGGCGGCCACCGCGGTCAGTATCCAGAAGCGGCGCGACCGCCCGCGGGCCCACGCCACAATGCCGGAACGCTCCACAGGGGCAGTCCTTACCAATAGTTAAAATTTAGTTAAGAACAATTCAAGATAACTCAGCATCGCAGCCACCATGGGCGATTAGTCTGATTCCTGCCAAAGCTTGACGAAGCCTTGAAGAAGCGAGGCCTCAGCCGCTGCCGGCCTCAGCCGTTCACCCCGCATGCCAAACCCCGTGCCAGCCTTTGTGACGGCTACCATCATTGCCGCGGCCCGACGGGCTAGCGCTCGGGAGCCAGACGGTGTCCCCAGCGCTTGGATGCCCCCACCCGCACGACTCGATTCGTGCTGCCTGGGGACACATCCACTTGACGCTCCGCTATTCGGCCGACGTATTCGCACGTGTTGCCGCTACGGACTCCGTTGTGGAGAGGTTGTTCGAGCAGATCCTCTATCAAGCAGGCCACCGGGCGTCGCCAGCCGAGATGCGGTCCTGGCAGAGGAGCCTCCCGGTCCTCGCCCAGGACCTCCTGGACGCCGGCCTCGGCAACGTCGAGGTGATTGTCGAGTATCAGTTGCCGTTGACGTCACAGCGGGCCGACGTCGTCCTGGCCGGTGTGCACCCCGTAACGGGGCGCTCCTCCTACGTGGTCGTGGAGCTGAAGCAGTGGTCTTCGGCCAGGCGGTGGGAAGCTGATCCAAATCTGGTGGAAGTAGATGGCCAGCCCGGCGGTCCCAAGAACCATCCCGTCCGGCAGGTTCGCAACTACTGCACACATGTCATCGACTTCGCACGGACGCTTCATGGTGACGAGGACGCTGTGGCGGGCGTTGCCTACCTGCACAACGCCGTCGACCCGCAGGCAGTCTCCGAGCTTTTCGACTTCAGGCCTGACCTGCACGGCCAACTGTTCACCGGCGCGGACCGTGGAAAGTTCCACGACTTCCTGCGTAGCCGGTTGGATCCCACGGTTCCCGGAGCCGCATACGCCGATGAGCTGCTCCGGTCAGCGGTGGCGCCTTCGCGTCAACTGCTCGCCGTCGCCGCCGAAGAGGTCCAGCACCGTGAGCAGTTCAAGTTGCAGGGTAATCAGCAACTCGCCGTGGACCTCGTCATGCATGAGGTGGCAAGGGCTCAGCGGGCCGACAGCAAGGCGGTCATCATCGTCTCCGGCGGACCGGGAAGCGGCAAGAGCGTTATCGCTCTTTCCTTGCTGGGCGAGCTGGCCCGCCAGGGCCGGACCGTTCTGCATGCGACCGGATCACGCTCGTTCACCCAGACGCTACGGAAGGTGGCTGGGAACAGAGCACCACGAGTACAGAAGATGTTCAAGTACTTCAACCAGTTCATGGACGCCGAGCGCAACGGTCTCGACGTACTGATCCTCGATGAGGCGCACCGCATTCGCGAGACCTCCGTCAACCGCTACACCACAGCCCAGTACCGAACCGGCCGGCCGCAACTGGATGAGCTGATGAGCGCGGCACGAGTGCCGGTCTTCCTGCTGGATGAGAACCAGGTCGTGCGTCCAGGAGAGATGGGCGCGGTCGAATCCATTCGGGCCTATGCCAAGGCACAGGGGTTGCGGGTGCATCACGTTCCGCTTCCTGAGCAATTCAGGTGCGGTGGGAGCGCCTCCTACATCAGATGGGTCGAGCGAATGCTCGGGCTGACCGCTGAAGGCCCCGGCGTCTGGCACAACAACGAGCGTTTCGAGGTACGCGTCGCCGAGTCACCCCTTGAACTGGAGCAACTCCTGCTCACCAAGGAAGCCGACGGCTACACCGCACGGATGTCAGCCGGTTACTGCTGGCCGTGGAGCGATCCACGCCCGGACGGAACTCTGGTGCCCGACGTCGCTATCGGCGACTGGGCACGTCCGTGGAATCTGAAGGGTGATCGACGGGTCGGTACTGCGCCGCCGGCCGCATTGTGGGCCAGCGACCCTGGCGGGATCGGTCAGGTTGGCTGCGTCTACACCGCTCAAGGCTTCGAATACGACTGGAACGGCGTCATCATTGGCGATGACCTGCTCTGGCGCAACGGGTCGTTCGTCAGCAATCGGTCGGCGAACCGGGACCCCGATTTCCGGAGCGCAAAGACGGTCGGTGATCAGCAATTCGACGGCCTCGTCCGCAACGTCTACAAGGTTCTGTTCACCCGAGGCATGGTCGGGACGGTCATCTATTCGACAGACGCCCAGACCCGAGATGCCCTTCGTCGCCTGGTGTACTGAGGACTAGGCAAGCGGACTGAGGCGCACCGGAAGGTCAGTCGGCCTCAGCCGTCCGGCGCCAGAGTCGGCGCTGGACGAGCAGCGTGAGAACGCCGGCAACCGTCATGCCGGTCAGGTTCAGCAGCAGCTGTGCCAGCGATCCGAGGATCTGCCGGGAGTCCAGGACGGCCAGCGACAGTGCCAGGTCCCCGGCGGCCGGCACGGTGGTCACCGAGATGAAGACGCCCACCAGCGCGTTGGAGCGGCCGGCGGTCTGGGACAGCACGCCGGCACAGCCGGCAATGACCGCGACCACCGCCGACCACTTGTCGGGCCGCCAGATGAACCCGGTCAGCGGCCGGGCGGCGCTGACCGAGGACGGGTGCACCCAGCCCACCGCCCGGGCGGCCAGCGCGCACAGCAGCGTGACGCCGATCGCGAACAGGAAGCCCTGGACCAGCAGCGCCAGGGCCCGGCGGCTCAACCGCGCGCGCCGCAGCGCGATCCCGAGAGCCAGCGCCACCACCGCGCCGAACTCCGGCCCGACCACCATGGCCCCGACCACCAGGATGGCTGAGTCGGTGATCACCGCGATCGAGGCAAGCATCACGGCGATGGTCAGGAAGGCGTAGTAGGACCAGGAGCCGGCCACCTGGGTATCGGCCTGGTCGAGTACGGCGTCCCAGACCACGGCGTCGTCCGGCGAGCCGGGGGCGGCTTCCTCGGTCGCGTGCGCGTTCACCGACGGTGCCGCCTCGATGGCCGACAGCGTCACCCCGCCGTCGGAGTACAGCCCGGCCTGCCGCAGGCCGTCCAGCACGTCGGTGACCGCCTCGCGGGCGACGTCGCACAGCACCAGGTCACCGCTCGGACGTACCCCGGCGCCGGTCATCAGCACCACATTCGTGACCCGCGGATCCTGCTCCAGCGTGGTGAGCACGGTGGGCGTCCGCTCGGCCGGCACGATCAGGCGCAGGTGCATCACAGCGGCATCGTCTCATCGCCGAGCCCACCGCCGTCGCCGTAGCTGGTTCAATGGCACTCCACCAAGCCGCGGAGAGGACGCCTCGTGTCAGAGCGCTGGTACAAGGAAGCGGTCATCTACTGCGTCGAGGTCGACACCTACCAGGACTCCAACGGCGACGGCTGCGGAGACCTGCCGGGGCTCACCAGCCGGCTGGACTACCTGGCACGCCTGGGCGTGACCTGCCTGTGGCTGAACCCGATCCATCCCTCGCCGCTGCTCGACGGCGGCTATGACATCAGCGACTACTACGGCGTCCACCCGCAGTTGGGCACCCTCGGCGACTTCGTGGAGTTGGCCACCCAGGCCCGCTCGCGGGGCATCCGGCTGGTGCTGGACCTGGTGGTCAACCACACCTCCGATCAACACCCGTGGTTCCAGTCCGCGCGGAGCGACCCGGACTCGCCGTACCGCGATTGGTATGTCTGGAGCGAGGACGAGCCGCCGGACCGCCGCCAGGGCATGGTGTTTCCCGGCGAGCAGACCGAGACCTGGACCATGGACCCCGCGGCCAAGCTCTGGTACTACCACCGCTTCTACGACTTCCAGCCCGACCTGAACTGGTCGAACCCGGCCGTGCGCGCCGAGATCAAGAAGGTGATGGGGTTCTGGCTGCAGCTGGGCGCGTCCGGGTTCCGGATCGACGCGGCGCCGTTCGTGATCGAGCAGACCGTCCCCGGTGTCAACCCGGGCCCGATGGATTTCACCATCCTCGATGACTGGCGTCAGGACATCCAGTGGCGCAACGGCGAGGCGGTGCTGCTGTGCGAGGCCAATGTCGCCCCCGAGGACGTGCCCAAGTACTGCGCCGCGGCACCGGACGGGCCCAATGACCGGGCCCACCTGATGTTCGCCTTCGGCCTGAACGCCAAGCTGTGGCTGGCACTGGCCCGCTGTGACGCCGAGCCGCTGATCGAGGCGCTCGGCACGCTGCCCAAGCTGGCGGCGATGGCGCAGTGGGCGACGTTCCTGCGCAACCACGACGAGCTCGACCTCAGCAAGCTGACCGACGAGCAGCGCGGCGACGTGATGGCAGCCTTCGCGCCCAAGCCGGAGATGCGGCTGTACGGCCGGGGCATCCGCCGACGGCTGGCGTCGATGATGAACGGCAACCTGTCCCGGATCCAGCTCGCCTACTCGCTGCAGTTCAGCATGCCGGGCACGCCGGTGCTCCGCTACGGCGAGGAGATCGGGATGGGCGAGGACCTGAAGTTGCCGGGCCGGCTGGCGATCCGCACGCCGATGCAGTGGGACGCCAGCCGGTCGGCCGGGTTCTCCACCGCCGGTGTGGTCGAGCTGGTGCGCCCGGTGCCGGCGCGCGGCAACTACTCCGCCAAGCGGGTCAACGTCGAGGCCCAGCGGCCGGACCGGGAGTCACTGCTGCGCTGGTTCGAGGAACTGATCAGGGTGCTGCGGGAGTGCCCGGAGATCGGCGTCGGCGAGGTCAGTGTGATCGACTGCCCACTCCCGCGCTCGGTGCTCGCACATCGTTTCGACGCTCCCGAGGGTGCGATCCTGCTGCTGCACAACCTCGCCGATACCGCGGTGACCCTGGACCTCAGCGGCGTCGATCCCGGCACCGGAAGGTCCGGCAAGAAGCCTTATGAGGTCTTCGCCGACGACCACTACGAGCCGCCGGCGAAGAACCTCGGCCAGCTGGAGTTGAACGGCTGGGGCTACCGCTGGATCCGGCTGCGCCGCGACGCCTGACCGAGCCGGGGTGACCCGCGCCGCTCAGCCGGCGGGCGGTGCTCCGCCCACGGCAAGCCGCGCTGCTCAGCCGCCGGCCGGGAACCAGCGCGCCGTGCCGCGCACCCGCAGCCGCACCTTGGTGCCGACATCGGGGGCGGCGGTGCCGGTGTGGCGCAGGCTGATCACGCTGGAGCCCGGCTCGTCCAGCCGGATCGTCAGCATGGTGTCGTGGCCGTAGTAATCGACGTCCTCCACGACCCCGAACACGGCCTCAGCCGCGCTGTCCGGGCCCTCGGGCGGTGAGTCGGTGAGCTCGATCTGCTCCGGGCGCAGCAGCACGGTCCCGGGGCCGCCGTGCCCAGCCGCCGGGGAGACCGCCTGGACCGGCACGCCGCCGAGCGCGCACTCGGCGACCGAGTCCGCCAGCACGCCGGGAAGGGTGACCGCCTCACCGACGAACGCGGCGGTGGCCAGGTCCAGCGGCGCCTCGTAGACCTGGCGTGGCGGGCCGATCTGGGTCAACCGCCCGGCACTCATCACACCCACCTGATCGGCGAACGACAGCGCCTCGGCCTGGTCGTGGGTGACCAGCAGCGTGGTCACCCCCTGCCCGGCCAGCACCTCGGCCACCGCGGCCCGGGTGCTGGCCCGCAGCCCGGCGTCCAGCGCGCTGAACGGCTCGTCCAGCAGGACCACCCCCGGCCGCGGCGCCAGCGCCCGGGCGAGGGACACCCGTTGCTGCTGGCCGCCGGAGAGCTGGTCCGGCCGGCGGCCGGCGTAGTCGGGATCCAGGCTGACGAGTTCGAGCAGCTCGGTGATCCGTGACCTCGACCCGGCCCGGGACCGGCGCTGGTCGCGAGGCAGGCCGAAGGCGATGTTCTGCGCCACCGTCAGGTGCGGGAACAGCGCCCCGTCCTGGGCCACGTAGCCCAGGCCCCGCCGGTGTGGCGGCACCCAGACCCCGTCGCCGCAGACCTGCCGGTCACCGATGAACACCGAACCGGGGTGCGGTGACTCGAAACCCGCGATCACCCGCAACAGCGTCGTCTTGCCGCACCCGGACGGCCCGACGATCGCGGTGATGCTGCCGTCGGCGATGTCGAGGTCGATGCCTTCCAGAACCGGCACCGGGCCATAGGCGCTGTGCACTCCGCGCACCGTCAGCGCGCTCACCGGCCGGCCATCCGGTGCGACTGGACCAGCAGGAACCACGACACCGGGATCGACAGCACGATCATCAGCAGCGCGTAGGGCGCGGCGGCGGCGTAGTCGATGGCCGAGCTCGACGACCAGAACTGGGTTGCCAGCGTCCGGGTGCCGGTCGGGGCCAGCAGCAGGGTCGCGGTCAGCTCGGTGACCACCGCCATGAACACCAGCGCGGCGCCGGCGGCGATGGCCGGCGCGATGAGCGGCAGGCTGACCCGGCCGAACACCCGCAGCGGTGAGCTGCCCAGGGCCTTGGCGGCCTCGTCCAGTTCGGGCGGGGCCTGCTCGATGCCGGCCCGCAGGCTGACCATCGCCCGGGGCAGGAACAGCAGGGCATAGGCCAGGACGATCAGCAGGGTGCTCTGGTAGACCGGCCGGGCATACCGGATCGCCACCGTCACGAAGGCCAGCGCGACGACGATGCCCGGCACCGCGCTGGCCAGGTAGGTGCACCGCTCCATCAAGGTGGAGCCCCAACCCCGGTGGCGCACCGCCAGCCACGCCACCGGCAGCGCGATCGCGGTGGTGACGGCCGCGGCATACAGCCCCAGGGTGAGCGTGCTCAGCACGGCCGGCAGCAGCTCCGGCGCCGTCCACAGCCCGGCACCGCCGAGCGCGAGCCAGCGCCCGACACTCACGAACGGCACCCCGATCGCCAGGCCGCACACCGCGGCCGCCGCCAGCAGCGCCAGCGGGGTGGCCCGGCCCAGCCGAACCCGCGGAGCCGGCCTGGCCACCCCGGAGCCGAGCCGGGCGTAGCGGCCCCGGCCGCGCAGCAGCACGTCGGCGGTGATCAGCAGCAGGCACAGGCTGACCAGCACCGCGGCCAGCATGGTGGCGGCGGCACCGTTGAACGTCGACTGGTACTGCTCCATGATCGCGGTGGTGAAGGTCGAGTAGCGGATCATCTGCAGCGCACCGTACTCGGCCAGCAGGTGCAGTCCCACCAGCAGCGCGCCACCGAGCACGGCGGTGCGCAACTGTGGCAGAACGACCTGCACCAGCACCGCCACCGGGCCGTGGCCCAGGGACCGGGCCGACTCCTCGAGCGCCGGGTCCAGCCGCCGCAGCACCGCCGCGACCGGCAGGTACACGAAGGGGAAGTACGCGAACGTGGTGATCAGGCCGGCGCCGCGCAGGCCCTCGATCGACGGGTACAGCGACACCCAGCCGTAGCTGGTGACGAAGGCGGGGATGGCCAGCGGCATCGCGAACAGCACCGCCCACAGCCGGCGCAGCGGCAGGTCGGTCCGCTCGACCAGCCAGGCAGCCGCCACCCCGAGCAGCACGGTGGCCGTGACGGTGACGCTCACCAGCGCCACGGTGTGCCGCAGCAGCTCACCGACCCGGGGACGCACGATCAGGGCGTAGGCCTGGTCCCAGCCGGTGGCGAGGGTCTGGACGAGGATGTAGCCGAGCGGCACCAGGGACAGCGCCGCCACCGCGAACGCCGCGATCGCCACCCCGAGCGGTGCCCGGTGACCCCGGCCCCGCTGCCGCCGTACCCAGCGCCGCCCCCGGCCGCCCCGGGCCGGCAGGTGCGTGCGCTGCCCGGTTTCGGCAACCTGGGCATCGGCCGGGGACAGGGTGGCGGGCATCGGGGGATTACAGGATTCCGGCCTTGGTCATCATCTCCACGACCTCGGGACCGTTGAGCTTGGCCTCGTCGATGTCGGGCTCACCCAGCTCGGCCAGCGGTTTGAGCGCGGCGTTGGCGGCGACGTCACTGCCGACCGGGTACTCGAAGGAGGTGCCGGTCTGCAGGATCTGCTGGCCCGCCTTGCCGGTGACGAACTTCAGGAACCGCTGCGCGGCCTCGGCATGCTTGCTGGACTTCAGCACACCGCCGCCGGACAGGCTGACGAAGGCACCCGGGTCCTGGTTGCCGAAGTAGTGCAGCTTGGTGTTCTTGCTGTTCTCCTTGGTCTCGGCCTGGTCGCCGGCCCAGTAGTAGTGATAGATGACGCCACCCTCGATCTGGCCGGCGTTCACCGCCTTCATGACCGCGCTGTTCCCCTTGTAGGGCTTGACATTGGTCTTCATGGCGTTGAGCCAGGCCTGGGTGGCGTCGGCGCCCTTGAGGTCGAGCATGGCGCTGACGATCGCCTGGAAGTCGGCACCCGCGGGCGAGGCGCCCCACCTGCCCTTCCACTGCGGATCGGCCAGGTCCATCAGCGACGTGGGCAGCTGCGCCTCGGTCAGCTTGGTGGTGTTGTAGACGAACACCGTGGACCGGGCGGCGATGCCCACCCACTTGCCGGTGGAGGGCTGGTACTGCTCGGGCACCTGCTGCAGGGTGGCCTTGTCGACGTCGGTGAACAGGCCGGCGTTCTCCACGATCGTCATGGCGGGGGAGTTCTCGGTGAGGAAGACGTCGGCCGGGGAGGCGCCGCCCTCCTGCTTGATCTGGTTGGCCATCTCGGAGTCGTCGCCGTTGCGCAGCGCCACCTTGATGCCGGACTCCTTCGTGAACGCCTCGGCCCATTCCTTGGTCAGTTCCTCGTGCTGGGCGTTGTAGACGGTCAACGTGGTGTTGCCTGCACTGCCACCGGCGCCCGCCTTGTCGCTGGAGGAGTCCGAGCTGCAACCCGCGACCAGCAGTACCGTGGCAACCAGCGGGACCAGCATGGCCACCCGCTGAGAACGTAACGTCATCGACCCCTCCATAGTTAGGTTAGGCATACCTTACAGGCGGGTCCTGGGGTGCGGAGACCACCCGGTGGCCTCGCACACCCGTCGTCAGATCGGGGGATCCACTTGGGCAGGTTCCGGCGCGGTGACCGGGTGGTGCTGCGCGCAGCGGTGCGCCGCGGCCGCCGGCACAAGTACGGCCGGGCCCGGGTGCGCAAGGGGACGTCCGGCCGGGTGCTCGGCAGCCACTCCAAGCTGCTGAAGCCGCCCCGCTACGACGTGGAGTTCAGGCGCGGGCCCAGCCGGTCGCTCACGGTGCGCAAGGTGCCGGCCGCCTCGCTGCGGCGTCCGAGGAACCCACTGGTCGCGGTGCTGGTGGTGCTCATCGTGCTGCTGGTGATCGGCTACCTCTCACAGCGCCCCTGATCCACAGCGCCCCTGATCCACAGCGCCCTGACGGACAGCGCCCCGGTTCGCCCGGGCTGCCAACTCGCCAGGTTTGCGCCTCGTGCAACAAATCTCGTCCTCGCGCGTCATAGCTGCAGTTAACGTGGCGCGAGAGATGAGGTGGAGGCCTTGATGGACTCGATCGCGGGCCGGCTCGCCGTGGACCGGCCCGGGCCTGATCCTGGCGGGGACCGTGCCTTCGACGCGCTCTACCGGACCCAGTGGTGGCCGATGCTCCGGCTGGCGCAAGGCTTGGTCGACGACGTCAGCTCCGCCGAGGACGTGGTCCAGGACGCCTTCGCGGGCCTGTACCGCAACCCCGGCGTGCTGGCCGATTCCCAAGCGTCGGCCCGCTACCTGCGAGCCAGCGTCGTCAACGGCGCCCGGTCGGCACTGCGCCGGCGCCGGACAGTGCGGACCTGGCTGGGGCAGGTCCGCGACAGCGAGCACGCGCCGCCTGCCGACGAGCCGTCGCTGCGCTCAGCCGGCCAGGAGGCGGCCCGTCGGGCGCTGGCCGCGCTGCCCAGCAGGCAACGCGAGGTGCTGACCCTGCGCTTCCTCGCCGACCTCACCGACTCCGAGATCGCGGACGCGACCGGCATGTCGGCCGGACACGTCCGATCCGCGGCCAGCCGCGGCCTGGCCACCCTGCGCGGCACTCTGGCCGGGCACCTGCGCGACACCGAGGGAGGGCTCTCGTGAACGACGTCGAGATCAAGTCTCTGATCAACTCCGCCGTGGACGTCGAGCTCGGCGGTCACCGCACGGCACCGCCGATCGACCGGGCGGCGCTCGCCGGGCGTTCGGGCCCGGCCCACGCCGTCCGGCTGTGGAGCGTCCCGCTGCTGGCGGCCTCGGTGGCGGTGCTGCTCGCCGTCGGCGCGATGCTGGCCATCACGCTGAACCGCGACCAGCGGTCCAACCGGGTCAGCAACCCGGCCGGCCCGACACCATCGGCATCGCTGTCGCGGTCCACCTATCCCGACCTGGAGGCGGCACAGCGCGCCTACGCCGAGGCGGTGGCCGGCGCTCGGGAGGCGACCGAGGTACCTGGGGTCTCCGTCGGAGGGGTGTCAGCCCGCGACGCCGCCCGGTTGAAGGACACCGGCCTGATCAGCGGCGATATCTCCAGCATCACCGACCCGGAACCGGGCAAGACCTATTCGTTCACCCTGAGCTACATCGCGGGCCCGAGCGATGACCCGCCCATGGTCCTGACGACCGAGGTGCAGGACGTCGCCTCCGGCAGCTGCGCCCAGCCCTTCCTGGCGCGCCCGGGCCATTCCTATGTGATCCGCTGCCAGGCGATGTTGATGGCGGGCGTCACCGGCAAGGGAACGGTCACGCTGCGGACGCCGACCGGGACGATGGGAGGCTCGATGAATCTCACCGACCCGGCCAAGTACCCGGCATCGCCCTCGACGTCCTCCAGCCCGGGACAGGCCGAAGCGGCCCGCGAGTACGCCTTGGCGGTCGCCACCGCCCCGGAGGCAAGCACGGTGGCGGGGGTGGTGGACCGGCCGGCCGGCCCCGACGAGCAGCACCCTGGGGACACCGTCGGGTCACCGGACATTCCGGTCCGCGCACCGGAGCCGGGTAGGAGCTATCGGTTGACCTTGATCTACGTCCCGCCCCAGGACGCGCCTGCGGTCTCGGTCCTGGCCGTCAGGTTCGAAGACGTCGCGGCCGGCCGCTGCGCCGGGCCGTTTCGGGTCCGGCCGGCTCACGCATACTCGATTCGCTGCCAGGTGACGTTCCGGGCAGGCGCCGAGGGCATTGCCTACTACAAGGTGACCGGACCGCACGGGGCGGAGACGACAGGACTGAGCCTCAGCTCCCCGTGACCGATGCGGCAGCCCGGCACCATGAAGTTGCCTCAGGTGCCGGGGATGTCGGCGGCGCGCAGTGCCAGTGCCATGAAGGCGTCGGCCCGGCGCTGGTCGCTGGTCCTGTGCTCGAACCGGCCATGTGCCATGGCGTCGGCGTCCATCAGGATCAGCTCCGCCTCGACCCGCATCAGGGCTCGGATCAGCGGGCAGTTCTCGGGCAGGTCCATATTCAGCCGGACCACCCCGCCGGTGGCAGGTGACAACCTGGCCTCCAGGAGTGCCGCGATCAGCTCGTCGCGTCGTTCTCCCGCCACGAGGTCAGCGCCGTAGTCGTTCATGCTGGGGAGCCTAGGCTGCCTGACTGCAAAGGTCAGCCGAATGCACCAACGCCAGGTCCGCGTCGCCACTGGCATGCCTTGCCCGGCCGCTTCGGTGACGACCCGGGTGCGGTGCGTCAGTGCAGGCAGAATTCGTTGCCCTCCGGGTCCTGCACGACTCCCTACCCCTCGCTACGTCCTTGGCGTCCAGCTACTCCGATTCCAGCTGTGCGCAGCTGCTGAGACCGTAGCCGTTGAGGTAACTGACCAGGCGGCTGGTGTGGTCGGGCAGCGCCGACACGGCGTTGGCATCGGCCTGCACCTTCGCCGCGTCATGCGCCTTGCTGTGGGCCAACATCCGCTCGGCCACCGGCTTGAACGCCGCGAAGTCGGACTTCTGGATCGCCAGCCAGTTCTTCTCCAGCGCGGCGCGCTCGGCCGTCTGCCTGACCAGCGCCTCGGCCCGGGAGATGAAGGACGGCACCAGCTTGAGCGTTCCGGTGAGGTTGGTGCTGATCACGGCGTAGTCGGTGGCGGCGGTGGGCCGCGGCAGGGCCTTGATCTGGGCATCGACGGAGGAGCACAGCTTGTTCATCTCGATCAGGAAGTCGGGCTTGGACAGCACGCCCTTCGGGGTTCCTGCCGAGGTCGAGGCGAACCCTGGCGCCGGGGTGCTGCTCACCGGCACCGAGGCGGTCGAAGAGGCGGTCGACGCGGCGGCCGAACCGGTGCTGGAGCTGGCGGGTGCGGCCGACTTCGAGGACGAACCGCCGCAGCCGGCCAGGACGAGGACCACCAACACCGGCACAGCCGCCAACCAGGCGGCGTTCTTCGTCATGGCAGCTCTCCTCCGGCGTCTTGCGAAGCGGGCACGGTGCCGGGGCAGGACGGAACAAGCCGGACGGCCTCCGGTGAACAGGGTCTCACGATGCGCCCCGGGCCTCGATTCGGCGGCGGTTCCGGCGAGCGGTACTGGCCACGTTTGGAGGTGGGCTTATCACACCGAGGGCCACTACTGTCCCGAGTCATGGCGGTGGGAGAGTCGAACCCGGAAGCCACCGGACGCCGGCTGGTCCTGATCGTGGTGGTGGCCGCGGTCTTCATGGCCAACCTCGACCTCTGGATCGTCAACGTCGCGTTACCGACGATCAGCGCCGGCTTCAGCAGCGGCGGGCACGCCCCGCGGCTGTCGAGCCTGTCCTGGGTGCTCAACGGCTACGCCGTGGGACTGGCCGCCCTGCTGGTCGTCTCCGGCCGGCTCGGGGACCGGGTCGGGCATCGCAAGGTATTCCTGGCCGGCGTGCTGATATTCACCGTCAGTTCGGGCCTGTGCGCGCTGGCGCCGAACCTGCCGGTGCTGATCGCGGCCCGGGTGTTGCAGTCGGTCGGCGCCGCCGCCCAGCTGCCGACCTCGCTGGCGCTGCTGATGGCGGTGTACCCAGCTGAGCGGCGGACCATGGTGGCTCGCGGCTGGTCGGCGGTAGGTGCGCTGGCCGCCACTGCCGGCCCGGTGGCCGGCGGGCTGCTGGTGCTCATCAGCTGGCGCTGGGTCTTCGTGGTCAACCTGCCGATCGGGCTGCTGGTGCTGGTCGCGGGCCTGCGGGTACTGCCACACCCGCCGGCCAGGGAGCGCGAGCCGCTGCCTGACCTGCTCGGCGCCGCGCTGGTCACCGTCGCGGTCGCCAGCCTCACCGGCGCGCTGGTCCAGGCCACGGTGTGGGGGTGGTCCTCGGCAGCCACCATCGGGCTGCTGGTGCTGGCGGTGCTGGCCACGGTGTCGTTCCTGCGTCGCTGCGCGGTGCACCCGGCACCGCTGTTCGAACTCAGCCTGTTCTCGGTGCGCGGCTTCGGCCTGGCCAACGCCGCCCTCTTCGTCTTCAGCGTCGCGTTCTCGATCATGTTGCTGTCCGACGTGCTGTGGTGCCAGGAGGTCTGGCACTACTCGCCGCTGCGTACCGGCTTCGCGATGGCGCCCGGTCCCGGGCTGATGCCTGTCGTCACGCTGCTCTCGGCCCGGGTGGTGCACCGCTACGGCACCGCCCCGGTGGCGACCGCCGGTTCGGCGCTGTTCGGGGTGGCCATGCTCTGGCAGGCGGTGTTCCTGAACACCGGCGTCTCCTATGCCGCGGACCTGCTGCCCAGCATGGTGCTCGGCGGCATCGGCGTGGGCCTGGCGCTGAGCACCCTGATCGCCGCCGGGGTCACCTCGCTGCCGGCGCAGCGCTCGGCGACCGGCTCCGCCGTCGTCAACGCCGGCCGCCAGGTCGCGGCCGCCGTCGGGGTGGCGGTGCTGATCAGCCTGGTCGGGGTACGGGTGGATGCCGGCAGCCTCGGGGAGTTCCGGGCCGCCTGGCTGGTGGCCGCCCTGTTCGGGCTGCTGGCCGCCGGCTTGTCGGCGGCGGTGCCCCGGCCGCGAGCCGTGCCGGCCACCGCGGGAGTTCCGGCGGCCAGAACCGGCACCTAAGCTGGCGCCATCATGACTGCTGCCGGCTTCGCCCTGTTCGACACCGCGGTGGGCTGCTGCGCGCTCGGCTGGACCGGCTCGGCGATCGTCGAGGTGAGCCTGCCCGAGGCCAGCCCGGACGACACTCGCCGCCGGATGAGGCGCCGGCTGCCCGGCAGCGGCGAGCAACCGCCGCCGGCCCCGGTACGCCAGGCGATCGAGCGGATCGTGGCGCTCTTCGACGGTTCCGGTGACGACCTGGCCGACATCGAGCTCGACCTGTCCGGGGTGGCGGACTTCCACCGCTCGGTGTACCGGGTGACTCGCGACATCCGGCCGGGAACCACCCGCTCCTACGGGGCGATCGCGACTGAGCTGGGGCTGCCCGGCGCTGCCCGCGCGGTGGGCCGGGCACTCGGGCAGAACCCGTGCCCGATCATCGTCCCCTGCCATCGGGTGGTGGCCGCCGACGGTTCGATGCACGGCTTCTCCGCCAACGGCGGGGTGGCGACCAAGCGCCGGATGCTGCAACTGGAAGGCGCGCTGCCGGCCGACGAGCCGACCCTGTTCTGAGCATCCAGCAAGGTCACCGGCCGGGCCGCGCCGGCCTTAGCCTGATGCGATGCGCTCGTTGCTGCTGATCTGTGGAAGTGTCCGCCCCGGCTCCACCAATGCCGCGGTGCTGCGGACCGCCGGCCTGCTGGCGGCGGAGGACGTCGCCGTGACCAGCTATGACGAGCTGGCGTCGCTGCCGCACTTCAATCCGGACGACGACACCGACAGCCGGCCCGCCGCCGTGGTCCGGCTGCGGGCCCAGCTTGCCGAGGCCGGCGCGCTGCTGTTCTGCACGCCGGAGTATGCCGGGGCGCTGCCGGGTTCCTTCAAGAACCTGCTGGACTGGTCGGTGGGCGGCGGCGAGATGTCGGGCAAGCCGGTGGGCTGGATCAACTGCTCGTGGGGGCCGACCGGGGCTGCCGGCGCCTACGCCGAGCTTCGGACGGTGCTCACCTACACCGATTCGGTGATCGTCGAGCCGGGTTGCGCACAGGTGCCGGTGACCCGTGCCGACGTGGGCGCCGACGGCTTGGTGCACGATCCGGCGATCCGGGCCCGGCTGGCCGACGTGGTGACGGCGCTGGCCGCGGCGCTCAGCTGAGGGTCAACCGCGGTGGTGGCCCGGGGTCGGTCGCCGCTGCCCACGCCAGCAGGCCCGCGACGTCCACGCCGTGCGGTGGCCGGTCCCGGTAGCCGGCGATGTTACCGGCACCGCGGCTGATCAGCGCCGCCGCTCCGGTCCGGTTGCCCCGGGCGGCGTGGGTCAGGCCCACTGCCAGCTGTGCCAGGCCCCGCCACAGTTCCCGCTCAGCGTCCGGCGCGGCCTTCCAGGCATCCTCCAGCACCTCGTGCGCCTCGAACGGCCGTCCGGCGTCGAGCAGCGATTGGGCCCGCCGCAGCGAGTCGGCCGGCGTGCCGGGCGGGCTGCCGGCCGCAGCGCCGGCCGCATCGTCAGCCGCCGGACCCACTCCCTGGGCGCCGTAGCCGAGTGGCCGGCCGAGCGCGTCGCGCGGCCGGGCATTCCGGGGCCGGCCCTGGGCGTCCCGGTCGCGGTCCCGGGGAGGTGGTTCAGCGCTCATCCTGTGATCCTGTCACCTCGGAAACATCTCCCGGCATCGAGCTTCATCCGGGTTTCGACCGGTTCGCTGGGAAGTATGCGACCCGTTGGGCAGATGTGAACTCATATCTGAGATATTGTGGCCGACATGGTTGATGAGGTCGGTGCCGCCAAGGACTACGCCCGCCGGGTCGGCACGCTGATCCGGGATTCCCGGAAGAACCGGGGCTGGACCCAGGCCCAACTGGCCGAGACGTTGGGCACGTCCCAGAGTGCCATCAACCGGATCGAGCAGGGCAACCAGAACCTCAGCCTGGAACTGCTGACCCGGATCAGCGAGGCGCTGGACTCCGAGATCGTCTCGATCGGCCGCTCCCGGCCGCACCTGCGGGTGGTCGGCGGTCGCCGGCTGAGCGGCAGCATCGAGGTCAAGACCAGCAAGAACGCCGGGGTCGGCCTGCTGTGCGCCTCCCTGCTCAACGAGGGCCGGACGGTGCTGCGCAAGGTGGCCCGGATCGAGGAGGTGCACCGGATCATCGAGGTGCTCAACAGCATCGGGGTACGCACCCGCTGGCTCAACGCCGACAACGATCTGGAGATCGTGCCGCCGGCCCGCCTGGACCTTGCCGGGATGAACCTCGAGGCTGCCCGCCGGACCCGCAGCATCATCATGTTCCTGGCGCCGTTGATGCATTTCGAGAAGTCCTTCGAGCTGCCCTACGCCGGTGGCTGCGCGCTGGGCACCAGGACGGTCGAACCGCACATGACCGCGCTGCGGCCGTTCGGCGTCCAGGTCGAGGCCGCCGCCAGGGTCTACCGGGTCCGGGTCGATCCGTCCGTCACGCCGGCGCGGCCGATCGTGCTGACCGAGCGCGGTGACACGGTGACCGAGAACGCGCTGATGGCGGCCGCGCGCCGGGTCGGCGTCACGGTGATCCGCAACGCCAGCCCGAACTACATGGTGCAGGACCTGTGCTTCTTCCTGACCGAGCTGGGCGTCCGGGTCGAGGGCATCGGCACCACCACCCTGACCGTGCACGGCGTGCCGGAGATCCGCCGCGACGTCGACTACTCCCCGTCGGAGGACCCGATCGAGGCGATGAGCCTGGTCACCGCGGCGATCGTGACGTCCTCGGAGATCACCGTCAACCGGGTGCCGATCGAGTTCATGGAGATCGAGCTGGCACTGCTGGAGGAGATGGGGCTGCGCTACATCCGCAGCCCCGAGTACCCGGCGGCCAACGGGCGTACCCGGTTGGTCGACCTGACGGTGCTTCCGTCCAAGCTGCACGCACCGCTGGACAAGATCCACCCGATGCCGTTCCCGGGCCTGAACATCGACAACCTGCCGTTCTTCGCGCTGATCGCCGCCACCGCCGAGGGCTCGACCCTGATCCACGACTGGGTCTATGACAACCGTGCGCTGTACCTGACCGAGCTGACCAAGCTGGGCGCCAAGGTCACCCTGATGGACCCGCACCGGATCTATGTCGAAGGACCGACCCACTGGTCGGGCACCGAGGTGATCTGCCCGCCGGCGTTGCGGCCGGCCGTCGTGGTGCTGCTCGCCATGCTCGCGGCCAAGGGGACGTCGCTGCTGCGCAACGTCTACGTCATCGACCGCGGCTACGAGCAGCTGGCGGAGCGGTTGAACCTGCTCGGCGCGAGCATCCAGCCGTTCCGCGACATCTGAGCCGCTCCTCCGCCGCATCGCCCACGGCCGCACCGCCCACGGCCGCACCGGCCCGCTGCCGGCACCCCTCGGAGGGCGTTTTCGCATCCGCGCGGCATCGGTGACAGGATCACACACCGTGCTGCTGCCGATGTCACCGACGGACTCGGTGTTCCTGTCCGTGGAGTCCCCGCAGACGCCCATGCACGTCGGTGGCCTGCAGCTGTTCGAGCCGGCCGCGGACGTTCCCAGCGCCGCGGAGGTGTTCTCCCAGCTCAGCTCCGGCGACGACGTGGCACCGCTGTTCAGGAAGCGGCCCCGCCGCTCGATCAGCACGGCGGGACAGTGGGCCTGGGAGGAGGACCAGCAGTTCGACCTGCGCCACCACGTCCGGCACAACTCGCTGCCCTCGCCGGGCCGCGTGCTGGAACTGCTCGCGCTGTGCTCGCGGCTGCACAGCACGCTGCTGGACCGGCAACGGCCGCTGTGGGAGCTGCACTTCATCGAGGGACTGGCCGACGGCCGGTTCGCCATCTACTTCAAGGTGCACCACGCACTGCTGGACGGGGTGTCGGCACAGCGGTTGCTGCAGCGGATCCTGACCAAGGACCCGGCGGCCCGCGACCTGCCACCGCCGTGGGCCAGCCGGCCGGCCCCGCGGCACCAGCCGGCGCCGCCGACGCCGGAGGAGGTGGTGGCCAACCTGCTGCGCACCGCTCGCGGCGTCGCCAGTGACGTGGCCGGCATCCCGTCGGCGCTGGTACGCACGGTGAACCGGGGCCTGCAGGCGCAGAGCGCGCCGATCTCGTTCGCGGCCCCGCGGTCGATCTTCAACGTGCCGATCTCGGGCTCGCGACGGTTCGCCGCGCAGTCCTGGCCGCTGGAGCGCATCAACCGGATCCGCCGTGGTGCCCGCTGCACCGTCAACGACGTGGTGCTGGCCGCCTGCTCGGGCGCGCTGCGGACCTACCTGAGCAGCCTGGACGCG
Organism: Jatrophihabitans sp.; assembly: GCF_036389215.1. Taxonomy (GTDB): domain Bacteria; phylum Actinomycetota; class Actinomycetes; order Mycobacteriales; family Jatrophihabitantaceae; genus Jatrophihabitans_A. The sequence continues at coordinate 7,057 of NZ_DASVQG010000219.1, read as the reverse complement.
CTGCCCGAGGCGCCGCTGATCGCCATGGTGCCGGTCGCGCTGCGGGTCCGCGACCGCAACCGGGAGTCCGGCAACGCGATCGGCGCGGTGATGTGCGATCTGGGAACGCACCTGGCGGACCCGGCCGACCGGCTGGACACGGTGCGCCGCTCGATGAAGGAGGGCAAGCAGGCGCTGTCGGAGCTGAGCCCGCTGCAGATCGTGGCTATGACCGGCCTGGGCATGAGCCCGCTGGTCCTGCAGTCCATCCCCGGCTACGCCGAACTGCTCCGGCCGCCGTTCAACCTGATCATCTCCAACGTGCCGGGCCCGCGCACCCCGCTCTATCTCAACGGTGCCCGGCTGGACGGCATCTATCCGCTGTCCATCCCGTACCACGGCCAGGCGCTGAACATCACCTGCACCAGTTACGCCGACGAGCTGTCCTTCGGCCTGACCGGCTGCCGCCGCACGGTGCCTCACCTGCAGCGGATGCTCGGCTACCTCGAGGACGAGCTGACCGCGCTGGAGCAGGCCGGCTGAGCGCGTCTCAGCCGTCGCTGGGCAGCCGGGACCAGACCTGGACATCCGAGCGCAGGCCCTGCTTGAAATAGGAGGAGCGGAGCACGCCCTCCAGGGTGTAGCCGGCCCGGACCGCGACCCGCTGGGAAGGCACGTTGGCCACGTCGATGAGCAGGCTGGCGCGCATCGCGCCGCCTTCGGTGAAGGCCCAGGACGTCAGCTGCCGCAACATCTCGCTGCCGACTCCCTGGCCCCGGGCAGCCGCGGCGACCATGTAGCCCAGTTCCATCTCGCGGGCTTCGGCGTCGATGTGCGGGGCCAGCGCCACGCCGAGGAACGTCCCGTCCGGCGCCACCGCGGCGAAGGTCTCGGCGGTGCCCTTCTGCCGGGCCGCCTGGTAGCGGCCGTACCACTCGAGGGCGTAACCCGGCACGGCCGGGTCGGGCAGCCGGGTGAACCGGAGCACCTCCGGATCGCCGAGCAACTGCTCGACGTCGTCGAGATGGGCTTCGGTCAGCAGCTCCAGGCGCAGTTGGCTCACGTCGGGCATTGTGTCCCATCACAGCCCGATCAGCGCACTGCCGGACATCGGGTCTCGCCCTCGGCCGGGTCAACCGTCATCGTCCGCTTCCCTCCGTCAAGTTACCGGCGCGTAACCTACGCTACCGTAGCTTTGGCCCCGCGCCATGGCTCGGCATGTGTGTCCGACGGAGAGCCGCGGCTGGGAAGGGGCAGGGGTCCCCGGGCCCGGGCGGCTGCGATGATCGAGCGATGCGCACCCTCATCATCTCGGAGTTCATCACCCTGGACGGGGTCGTCGAGGCACCGGGCGGCGAACCGACCCACCCGCACGCCGGCTGGACCTTTCCCTACGGCACCGACGACCTCTATGCCTACAAGCTGCGAGAAACCCTGGAGGCCGAATCCCTGCTGCTCGGCCGGGTCACGTACCAGGGCTTCGCCGCGGCCTGGCCGGAACGGACCGGCGAGTTCGCCGACAAGATCAACGCGATGCCCAAGCACGTCGTCACCAGTTCCGCGCAGCAACTGGGCTGGAACGCCAGCGCGCTGCGCGGCGACGTCCGGCAGGCGGTCACCGACCTGCGCGACGGCGACGGCGGGCCGATCCTGGTGGCGGGCAGCGCCACCCTGGTACGCGCGCTGCTCGGCTACGGCCTGGTCGACGAGCTGCGGCTGATGGTGTTCCCGGTGTTGATCGGGGGCGGCCTGAGCATCTATCCCGATCAGCGGGGCAAGTACGAGCTGGAGCTGACCGACTTGGTGCGCTACGACAGCGGCGTGCTGCTGCAGGTCTACCGGCCGGCCGGCACCACCACCACCACCGGGGCCGATACTGCGACCACCACCGGGACCACCACCGACACCGGGACCGACACCGCGGCCGCTACGGGCGGCTGAGCTCCACCTCTCGGCCCGGCCAGTCCCGGTCAGTGCCTGCATCTAGTATCGGCCGCATGGCCAGCATCGACGCCGCGTTCCTCGCACTGCCAGCATCGACCCTCGCGGACGCGGCCCTCAGCCGGGCTCGCGAGCTGGGTGCTTCGCACGCCGACTTCCGGCTCGAGCGGGTCCGGGTCGCGTCGCTGGCCCTGCGCGACGGCCAGCTCGCGGCCAGCACCGACGAGGAGGACCGCGGGCTCTCGGTGCGGGTGGTGCACGAGGGGGCCTGGGGTTTCGCCAGCGGCATCGATCGCACGCCCGAGGCGGCTGCCCGGCTGGCCGAGCAGGCGGTGGCCACCGCGAAGCTGAGCCGGGTGCTCAGTTCCGACCCGGTGGAGCTGGCCGCCGAGCCGGTGTACTCCGACGCCAGCTGGGTGTCCTCCTACGACATCAACCCCTTCGAGGTCGCTCCGGCCGAGCGGCTGGCGAGGCTGTCGGAGCTGTCGGACCGGCTGCTCAATGCCGACGGCGTGGACCATGTCGACGCCCGCCTGATGCAGGTGCTGGAGAACAAGTTCTACGCCGACACCGCGGGAACGGTGACCACCCAGCAACGCATCCGGCTGCATCCGGAGTTCACCGCGGTGCAGGTCGACCGGGCCAACGGCGGGTTCTCCTCGATGCGCAGCCTGGCGCCGCCGGCCGGCCGGGGTTGGGAGTACCTGACCGGGACCGGCTGGGACTTCGACGCCGAGATCGCCGAGCTGCCGGAGCTGCTGGCCGAGCATGCCAAGGCACCGTCGGTGGAGGCCGGCCACTATGACCTGGTCATCGACCCGTCCAACCTGTGGCTGACCATTCACGAATCCATCGGCCATGCCACCGAACTCGACCGGGCGCTGGGCTATGAGGCCGCCTACGCCGGCACCTCCTTCGCGACCTACGACAAGCTCGGCAGCCTGCGCTACGGATCACCGATCATGAACGTGACCGGTGATCGCACGGTGGAGCACGGGTTGTCCAGCGTCGGCTATGACGACGAGGGGGTCGCCACCGGCGACTTCGACCTCGTTTCCGAGGGCGTGCTGGTCGGGTACCAGCTGAACCGGCAGATGGCGGCGGCCAAGGGATTGGGCCGCTCCAACGGCTGCGCCTACGCCGACTCCGCCGGTCACATTCCCTTGCAGCGCATGGCGAATGTGTCGTTGCAACCGAGCCCGGACGACTGCTCCACCCAGGACCTGATCTCAGGCGTCGAGCGGGGCATCTACGTCGTCGGTGACAACTCCTGGTCGATCGACATGCAGCGCTACAACTTCCAGTTCACCGGCCAGCGGTTCTACAGAATCGCCAACGGGCAGCTGGCCGGCCAGCTGCGCGATGTCGCCTACCAGGCCACCACCACCGACTTCTGGGGTTCGATGCAAGCCATCGGCGGCCCCGGGACCTACGTGCTGGGTGGCGCCTTCAACTGCGGCAAGGGCCAGCCCGGCCAGGTGGCGGCGGTGTCGCACGGCTGCCCGTCCGCGCTGTTCGGCAACGTCAACGTTCTCAACACCGTGACCGAGGGCGGCCGATGATGACCACCAGCACCGACTCCGGCGCCAGCACGATCCAGCAGTTGGTCGAGCAGGCGCTGGCACTGTCCACCGTGGCCGGCTGCGTGGTGATCGGCGAGGAGCTGACCGGCGCGAACCTGCGGTGGGCCGGTAACAGCCTGACCACCAACGGCCAGATGCATTCCCGCAGGATCACGGTGATCTCGATGGTGGACGGCGAGCAAGGCACCAGCTCCGGCGTGGTCGCGCGCGCGGTGGCCGAGGCCGACGAGCTGGCCGCGCTGGTCACCGCCAGCGAGGACGCCGCCCGGGCCGCCTCGCCGGCAGACGACGTCGCGCCGCTGATCGAGCCCTATCCCCACTCCGACGACTGGGACGCACCCGCCGCGGTCACCGGCATCGAGGTGTTCAGTGACTTCGCACCGGCCCTGGGGCGGGCATTCCAGGCTGCCGAGCAAGCCGACCGGCTGCTCTACGGCTTCGCCGAGCACCTGGTGTCCTCGACCTTCCTGGCCTCCTCCACCGGCCTGCGTCGCCGGCACGACCAGCCGACCGGCCGGCTGGAGCTGAACGCCAAGTCCCGCGACCTGACCCGGACCGCCTGGGCCGGCGCGCAGACCCGCGACTGGACCGACGTCGACGTCGATGCGATCACCGCCGACCTGGCCACCCGGCTGGACTGGTCGGCGACCCGGATCGACCTGCCTGCCGGCCGCTACGAGACGCTGCTGCCACCCACGGCCATGGCCGAACTGATGATCTATATGTACTGGAGCCTCACCGCCCGCGACGCCGAGGAAGGCCGCAGCGTCTTCACCGCCCGCGACGGCAGGACCCGGATCGGGGAATCGCTGTCCCGCCTGCACCTCACGCTGCGCTCGGACCCGGCAGAACCGGGGATGCAGGCGGTTCCCTTCCAGTTGACCACCGGCGGCGAGGAATCGGTCTTCGACAACGGGGCGCCGGTGGCCGCCACCCGCTGGATCGACGGCGGCGTGCTGGCCAACCTGCAGCGCACCCGCAACTGGGCCGAGCGCACCGGCGAGCCGTTCGTGCCGTTCGTGGACAACCTGATCATGACCGGGCCCGAGGATGCCGGGGCCAAGAGCCTGGCGGAGCTGATCGCCGCAACCAAGCGCGGCCTGCTGCTGACCTGCCTCTACTACACCCGGACGGTCGATCCCCAGACGCTGCTGGTGACCGGCCTGACCCGCGACGGCGTCTACCTGATCGAGGACGGCGCGGTGCGCGGCGTGGTCAACAACTTCAGGTTCAACGAGTCCCCGGTCGACCTGCTCGGCCGGATCACCGAGGTGGGCCGCACCGAGAAGACGCTGCCCCGGGAATGGAGTGACTTCTTCACCAGGGTCGCCATGCCGGCCGTCCGGGTACCGGACTTCAACTTCTCCACTGTGAGCCAGGCCTCCTAGTCCCCGGTGTGAGCTGGGCCATGGCTACCTGCGGGAACTCGGACGAAGGCCCGGTTTGCCAGGGGTCCGGTGCCCGATTTCTCCGGATAGCGCGCCTGTGATGGGAGCCGCACGCATCTGACGGGCTTGTAAGCGCTGCCGCTGGCTACTCTGTGATCACTGCCCGGCAGGGCTGTGCGCGAATCCGTCGCCCGTCCTGCGGCACCCCCGCCAGTCACCGTCGACTGACAAGGAGTTTCTAATCATGACGAGCACTATCGTCCGTCTGGATACCGCCCCCACCAGCCACAGCGGGCTGCTCCGCTGGGTACGCGACACCGCCGAGCTCACCGAACCCGACGAGGTGGTGTGGTGCGACGGATCGCCGGAGGAATGGACCCGGCTCACCGAGCAGCTCGTCGCCTCCGGCACCCTGATCCGGCTCGAGGACTCCAAGAAGCCCAACTCCTTCTACGCCGCCTCCGATCCCACCGACGTCGCCCGGGTCGAGAACCGGACCTTCATCTGCTCGCAGGACCCCGGCGACTGCGGTCCTACCAACAACTGGATGGATCCCGGCGACATGAAGGCGCTGCTCACCGAGCGGTTCCGGGGTTCGATGCGCGGGCGCACGATGTATGTCATCCCGTACTGCATGGGACCGCTGACGGCCGAGCAGCCGATGCTCGGCGTCGAGCTCACCGACTCGGCCTACGTGGTCGTCTCGATGCACATCATGACCCGGATGGGCAACAAGGCCCTGGAGCTGTTCGTAAAGGACGGCGTCGACCAGCCCTACGTCGCCGGCCTGCACTCGCTCGGCGCCCCGCTGGCGCCCGGCGAGGTGGACGTCGCCTGGCCGTCGAACGAGACCAAGTACATCGTGCACTTTCCCGAGGACCGGATGATCTGGTCCTACGGCTCGGGCTACGGCGGCAACGCCCTGCTCGGCAAGAAGTGCCACTCGCTGCGGATCGCCTCGGCGCAGGCCCGCGGTGAGGGCTGGCTGGCCGAGCACATGCTGATCCTGAAACTGACCAGCCCGCAGCAGAAGGCCTACTTCGTGGCGGCGGCATTCCCGTCCGCGTGCGGCAAGACCAACCTGGCGATGCTCGAGCCGACCCTGGACGGCTGGAAGGTCGAAACGATCGGCGATGACATCGCCTGGATCCGGTTCGGCGAGGACGGCCGGATGTATGCGGTCAACCCCGAGAACGGCTTCTTCGGCGTCGCCCCTGGCACCGACTGGCATACCAACCCCAACGCGATGCGCACCATCGCCAAGGGCAACTCGCTGTTCACCAATGTCGCGCTCACCGACGACCGCGACATCTGGTGGGAGGGCATGGGCGAGCCGCCGGCGCACCTGACCGACTGGAAGGGCCGCGACTGGGCGCCAGGTTCGGCGGAGCTGGCCGCGCATCCCAACTCCCGGTATTGCACGCCGATCGAGCAGTGCGAGACCAAGGCGCCCGAGTGGGACGACCCGCGCGGTGTTCCGCTGGACGCGATCTTCTTCGGCGGCCGCCGCAAGGACACCATCCCGCTGGTGACCGAGGCGCGCGACTGGCAGCACGGCGTGTTCATGGGCGCCACCCTGTCGTCGGAGACCACCGCGGCCGCCGCCGGCAAGGTCGGCGTGGTGCGGCGGGACCCGATGGCGATGCTGCCCTTCATCGGCTACCACGCCGGGGACTACTTCGCGCACTGGATCGAGGTCGGCAAGAACGCCGACGCCGTGAAGCTGCCCAAGATCTTCTACGTCAACTGGTTCCGCCGGGACGCCGACGGCGGGTTCCTGTGGCCGGGGTTCGGGGAGAACATCCGGGTGCTGAAGTGGGCGATCGAGCGGATCGAGGGCCGGGCCGCGGGGGTGGACACCCCGATCGGCCGGATCCCCGCCCCGGACGCCCTGGACGTGGACGGCCTGGAGATGACCCCGGAGCAGCTGAGCCAGGCGCTGGCCGTCGACGCCGAGCAGTGGCGCGCGGAGATCCCGGCCATCGAGGAATGGTTCGACAAGATCGGGGACAAGGTGCCGACCTCGTTACGTGACGAGCTGGCCTCGCTCAAGCTCCGGCTGGGCTGAGCCGCTGGCCGAGCATCGCGAGCACGACGAACGCCCGAGGAGTCGGCTGGCTCCCCGGGCGTTCTGTTGTCCGGCTGCGCTACGGGCGCTGCGGGAAG
>NZ_DASVQG010000218.1:0-5664 GCF_036389215.1 Jatrophihabitans sp. | reverse complement strand
AGGGAGAGGGCTACACCGAGCTGCTGGCCGACGCCAGCAGCTTCGAGGACTTCGACGCCGACGCGGCCGCGGAGCGCGGCTACGGCTTCGTCCGGCTGAACCAGCTCGCGCTGGAACACCTCACCGGCGCCCGGTAAGCATGCCGAGCGAGCATCGGGCCAGCGCCTCCTGCACCTCGGGGTCGGACCGGAACGCGGTGGCTCGCTCCTTCAGGATCAGGTAGGTGCGCATGTTGGCGCGCACCGAGTCCCAGACGCCGTCGTAGTCCTCGGTGCGGGACGGCTTGTAGTCGAAGTGCCGGGGGCCGGTGTAGGCGGGGCTGGGGCTGCCGGCGCTACCCCCTGAGCGGCCCGGGCCGCCGAACTCCAGCAGGTCGACCAGGCCGAAGGCGTTGAGCAGGTCACCGTGGCCGAACACCAGGTCCTGATCGAACTTGATGCTGCGCTGGCCGTTGAGGTCGATGTGGAAGAGCTTTCCGTGCCAGAGCGCCTGCGCGACGCTGTGCACGAAGTTCAGGCCCGCCATCTGCTCGTGGCCGACCTCGGGGTTCACACCGACCAGTTCAGGCCTGTCCAGGGAGGAGATGAAAGCCAGCGCGCTGCCCACGGTCGGCAGCAGGATGTCGCCGCGGGGCTCGTTGGGCTTGGGCTCCAGGGCGAACCGGATCGGGTAGCCGCGGTCGGTGACGAACTCGGTGAGCAGGTTCATCGCCTCGCGGTAGCGGTCCAGCGCCGCCTGGACGTCCTTGGCGGTGTCGTACTCGCTGCCCTCCCGACCGCCCCAGAGCACGAACGTCTCAGCGCCCAGTTCGGCCGCGAGCTCGATGTTGCGCAGCACCTTGCGGATCGCGTACCGGCGGATCGAGCGGTCGTTGCTGGTGAAGCCGCCGTCCTTGAAGACCGGATGGGTGAACAGGTTGGTGGTCACCATCGGGACCACCAGGCCGGTCTCGGCCAGGGCCTCGCCGAAGCGCGCCAGCTGCTTGTCCCGCTCCGGGCCCGAGGCGCCGAACGGGATCAGGTCGTCGTCGTGGAAGGTGATGCCGTAGGCCCCGAGGTCGTTGAGCCGGTGGACCGCCTCGATCGGGTCCAGCGGCGCCCGGGTGGGGTCACCGAACTGGTCCTTGGCCTGCCAGCCGATCGTCCACAGCCCGAAGGAGAACCGGTCGGCTTTCGTAGGAGTAAGCGTCGTAGGAGTAAGCGCCATCTCGTCCTCTGAGTTTGTTCGGCCATTGAACTTAGTCAGACCACCGTACGGGACGGGTACTGGAAATGCACCCGTGCTGAGCGGGTCCCGCGAAGTGGTTTGATCGAAGGCATGACGACCACCTCTCGGGCCGGTCAGCCGGCCGCCACCGAAGATCTCGTCGACATCGCCAGCCTGGTCGATGCCTACTACCAGCTGCACCCGGACGTCTCGGCCCCCGAGCAACGGGTCAGCTTCGGTACCTCCGGCCATCGCGGCTCGTCGCTGCACACCACGTTCAACGAGGACCACATCCTCGCCACCAGCCAGGCGATCTGTGAGTACCGCACCGCCCACGGCATCGACGGCCCGCTCTACCTCGGGGCCGACAGCCATGCGCTGTCCGAGCCCGCGGTCCACTCCGCGCTGGAGGTGTTCGCCGCCCACGAGGTCGGCGTGCTGGTCGACTCCCGCAACGGCTACACCCCGACCCCGGCGGTCTCGCGCGCGATCCTTGCCCACAACGCCGGTCGCGACAGCGCCGGTCGAGACCACGCCGGTCGGAACAGCGGGCTGGCCGACGGTGTGGTGGTCACCCCGTCGCACAACCCGCCGGCTGACGGCGGCTTCAAGTACAACCCGCCGGACGGCGGCCCGGCCGGCACCGACATCACCGGCTGGATCCAGGACCGCGCCAACGAGTTGCTGGCCGCCGGGGTGGCGGGGATCAAGCGGATCCCCTACGAGCGAGCCGTCGCCTCCGACCACGTCCAGGGCTTCGACTTCCTGGACGCCTACGTGACGGCCCTGGCCGGCGTGCTGGACCTCGACGCGATCCGCGCTGCCGGCGTCCGGATCGGAGCCGATCCGCTGGGCGGGGCCTCGGTGGCCTACTGGGGCGAGATCGGCTCGCGCTACGGCCTGGACCTGACCGTGGTGAACCCCGACGTCGACCCGCAGTTCGGCTTCATGACCCTGGACTGGGACGGCAAGATCCGGATGGACTGCTCCTCGCCGGCGGCGATGGCCTCGCTGATCCAGCGTATGCAGCGCGACAGCAGCGGCGCCACGCTCTATGACATCGCCACCGGCAACGACACCGACGCCGACCGGCACGGCATCGTCACCCCCGACGGCGGCCTGATGAACCCCAACCACTTCCTGTCGGTGGCGATCGGCCACCTCTACGCCAACCGGCCCGGCTGGCGAGCCGACGCCGCCATCGGCAAGACGCTGGTCAGCTCCTCGATGATCGACCGGGTGGCCGCCGACCTCGGGCGCAAGCTGATCGAGGTGCCGGTCGGGTTCAAGTGGTTCGTCCCCGGCCTGCTCGACGGCTCCGTCGGCTTCGGCGGCGAGGAGTCGGCCGGCGCCTCCTTCCTGCAACGCGACGGCGGCGTCTGGACCACCGACAAGGACGGCATCATCCTTGGCCTGCTGGCCTCGGAGATCCTGGCCGTGACGGGCAAGTCGCCCTCGGAGCACTACCGGGACCTGACGGCGAGGTTCGGCGAACCGGCCTACGCGCGGATCGACTCGCCGGCCAGCCGGCAGCAGAAGGCGGTGCTGGCCAAGCTGTCACCGTCGCAGGTGAGTGCCTCGACGCTCGCCGGTTACCCGATCACCGACCGGCTGACCGCGGCACCCGGCAACGGCGCTCCGATCGGCGGCCTGAAGGTGACCACCGAGCGCGGCTGGTTCGCCGCCCGGCCGTCGGGCACCGAGGACGTCTACAAGCTCTACGCCGAGTCCTTCGACGGGCCGGAGCACCTGGCCCGGATCCAGGACGAGGCCCGCGAGATCGTGGCCGCCGCGCTCGGCTCCGCGTCCTGAGGGCCGTCGGCGTCTCGTCACAGGCTCTTGTGCGGCCCGCTCAGCTCGTCCAGGATCAGCACGGTCTGGGTGGCCAGCACGTCCGGCATGGTCTGGAAGGTGTTGAGCACCAGCTCCCGCATGCTGGCCGCGTCCTGGGTGCGCACCAGCAACACCAGGTCGTTCTCGCCGGAGACCAGCGCGCCGTGCCAGACCTCGGGAATCTGCAACACCTGGCGCCGGACCGCCTTCCAGGAGTGCTGGCTGATCTTGAGGTAGACGTAGGCCGAGATGCCGAAGCCGTAACGCTCCGGATCGATCGACGCGGCGTAGCCGGTGATCACGCCCTCGGAGACCAGCCGCTCGACCCGGGTGTAGGCGCTGGCCCGGGAGATGTGCAGCTTCTCAGCCAGCGCCCGCATCGAGAGCCTGCCGTCTTCGCGCAGTTCTGAGACGATTGCCCGGTCGGTGTCGTCGAGCTGGACCGGTTGTCTAACCTCAACCGCTTGCGGGTGCTTGTTGTTCGACATACTGCACCGTATCAAGCTAATCTCAGCCGATCATCTGGATCTGCTGCAGATTTCTGGATCAACGGCTCTAGACCCAGCACACTTGGCACATGACTGTGGTCACCCCGTCCGCCGGGTTCTTGCCAACGGCAACCCCGCGCTGCCTGATCGACGCCGATGGCCATGCCACCTCGACGGACCCGGCGCGGCTGCCTGATCCCGACGTGCTGCTCGAGCTCTTCCGGTTGATGTCGCTCGGGCGCCGCTTCGACAGCCAGGCCACCGCCCTGACCAAGCAGGGCCGGCTGGCGGTCTACCCCTCCTCCCGCGGCCAGGAGGCCTGCCAGGTCGGCTCGGTCACCGCGCTGGCCCAGCGGGACTGGCTGTTTCCGACCTACCGGGACTCGGTGGCGCTGGTCAGCCGGGGCATCAACCCGGTCGAGGCGCTGACGCTGCTGCGCGGGGACTGGCACTGCGGCTATGACCCCTACCTGCACCGCACCGGACCCCAGTGCACGCCGCTGGCCACCAACACCCTGCACGCGGTCGGCCTGGCACACGCCGCCCGGCTGGCCGGCGAGGACACGGTCACCCTGGTGTTCGTCGGTGACGGCGCCACCAGCGAGGGCGACACCCACGAGGCGCTCAACATCGCAGCGGTCTGGCAGGCACCGGTGGTGTTCCTGGTACAGAACAACGGCTACGCGATCTCGGTGCCGCTGGCCAAGCAGACGCATGCCGAGACGCTGGCCCACAAGGGCGTCGGCTACGGCATGCCCGGCGTGCTGATCGACGGCAACGACGCGGCCATGGTGCACGTGGCGGTGACCGAGGCGATCGAGCGCGCCCGCCGCGGCGAGGGCCCCACCCTGATCGAGGCACTGACCTACCGGATCGAGGCGCACACCAACGCCGACGACGCCACCCGCTACCGCGAGGAGTCCGAAGTCGCCAGCTGGCTGGCCCGCGACCCGATCGCCCGGCTGCAGACCTACCTCACCGACCACGGCCTGCTCGACGACGCAGCTGTCGCGGCGATCGCGGAGGAGGGCGAGGCCCGGGCGGCCCGGCTGCGGGCGGCGATGAACGCCGATCCGGTGACCGATCCCGCGGACCTGTTCGCCCACGTCTACACCGAGCCGACGGCCGCCCTGCGCAGCCAGGCGGCCGGCCTGGCTGCTGAGTTGGCCGACGAGCTCGCGGCGGAGTCGTCATGACCGCCTCGGTGGCGAAGATCGTGCAGCAGGCCGAGAAGCTGGGCAGCCTGACCATGGCCGGCGCGCTGAACCGGGCGCTGGCCGATGAGTTGCGCGCCGATGACCGGGTGCTGGTCTACGGCGAGGACGTCGGCGCGCTCGGTGGCGTCTTCCGGGTCACCGACGGCCTGGCGGCCGAGTTCGGTGACCGGCGGGTGTTCGACTCGCCGCTGGCCGAGGCCGGCATCGTGGGAACCGCGATCGGGATGGCGATGCACGGCCTGCGCCCGGTGGTCGAGATGCAGTTCGACGCCTTCTCCTACCCGGCCTTCGAGCAGATCACCTCGCACCTGGCCAAGCTGCACAACCGCACCCGCGGCCGGATCACGCTGCCGGTCGTGATCCGGATCCCCTACGGCGGCGGCATCGGCGGTGTCGAGCACCACAGCGATTCCTCCGAGGCGTACTGGGTGCACACTCCCGGCTTGAGGGTGGTCACCCCGGGCACCGCCTCTGATGCGTACTGGCTGCTGCGCCAGGCGATCGCCTGTGACGACCCGGTGATCTTCCTCGAGCCCAAGCGCCGGTACTGGGCCAAGGAGGAGATCTCACCGGAGCCCGTCGCGCAGTTCCACCAGGCACAGGTGCGCCGGGCCGGCACCGACGTCACCCTGATCGGCTACGGCTCGATGGTGGCGACGCTGCTGGAAACCGCCGACGCGGCCGCCGAGGACGGCATCTCGGCCGAGGTCATCGACCTGCGCTCGCTGGCTCCCTTCGATGACCGGACCGTGGTGGCCTCGGTGCGCCGGACCGGACGGGCCGTGGTGGTGCACGAGGCCAGCGGCTTCGGGGGCTTCGGGGCTGAGGTCGTCGCCCGGCTCACCGAGCAGTGCTTCCACCAGCTGCACGCGCCGATCGGACGGGTGACCGGCTTCGACATCCCGTACCCGCCGCCGATG
>NZ_DASVQG010000217.1:0-13407 GCF_036389215.1 Jatrophihabitans sp. | reverse complement strand
CGCGCCGGCTACCTTGCTGGACCCGGATTGGCCGCCGCGGCCTTCCTTGCCGACCGCGGAACCCGGCCGTTGCTCCTGGAAGGCGCGCCGGGGGTCGGCAAGACCGCGTTCGCCGCTGCGATGGCGCAGGTCCTCGGCGCGCGGGTCGAGCGGGTGCAGTGCTACCCGGGCCTCGACGCCGGCCAGGTGCTCTACGAATGGAACTTCCCGGCGCAGATGATGGCCCTGCGTGCCGCCGGGGACGGCGACCAGTCCGACCGGTTGCCGGAGCTGTGGAACGAGCACTACCTGATCGCGCGACCGATCCTCAACGCCCTGCGCAACGGCCCGGCCGTGCTGCTGATCGACGAGATCGACCGCGCCGAGGACGACTTCGAGGCACTGCTGCTGCAGGTCCTGGACACCTTCGAGATCACCGTCCCCGAGCTCGGGACCGTCCGTGCCGTGCAGCCGCCGTTCGTGGTTCTGACCTCCAATCGCACCCGCGAGGTGCACGACGCCATCAAGCGGCGCTGCCTCTACCACTGGATCGATCACCCGACACCCGAACGCGAAACCGAGATCCTGCGCCGCCGCGTCGAGGGGCTGCCCGCCCAGTTGGCCGTCGAGATCGCCTCCGCGATGCAGGACCTGCGAGCGTTGAACCTCATCAAGCCGCCGAGCACCGCCGAGGCCATCCAGTACGCGCGCGCACTGCTCGACCTGAGAGCGACGGCGCAGACCGAGCCGGCCGCCGACGCGGCCATCAGCACAATCGTCAAGCACCACGACGACGAGCCGCTGGTTCGCGCGTCCCTGTTGCCCCGGCAACGGGCCGAATGATCGAGGTCGCGCCGCCGGCCGCGGCTTCGCCGGACGGTGATCCACTCGCCGTGCTCGTCGGGTTCGCCGCGACACTGCGGGAGGACGGCTTCGCCGTCAGCACCGACCGGATCGCCGTCGCAGCCGGGTCCCTCGGGCACTGGCGGGCGACCGGCGACGCCAACCCCTACTGGCCGCTGCGGATCTCCCTGTGTTCCAGCGAAACCGACGTGTGGCGATTCGACGCGGCGTACCGACGCTGGTTCGTCGACCCGCGGGCTGGTGACCCGGCTGACCAGGGTGCCCTCGCCACGGCGCCCCGGGCAGGAGCCGCCGGCCGGAACGGCCCTGCGGGCACTGCACCCGAGGACACCGACAGCGGCGCCGGCAATGCGACGGACCTGTCCACCCACGACTTCGGTGACCTGACCGACGAGCAGATGAGGGAGGTGTCGGCCTGGATCGAACTGCTGGGCCCAGTGCCCCGGCGGCGCGCGATGCACAGGCGCCCCGCCCGCTCCGGTGGCATTGATCCGTCCCGCACCATGCGGCGCATGCTCGGCGACAACGGCGAACTGCTGCGGCTGCGCTACCGCCGGCACGCAGCGCGCCCGCGTTCCGTGCTCCTGCTGGTGGACGTCAGCGCGTCGATGCGCCCGTACAGCGACGCGCTGCTGCAGTTGGGGCATGCCACCCTGCGCGCCAATCCCGACACCGCCGAGGTATTCGCCATCGGCACCCGGTTCACACACCTCAGCGCAGCGCTGCGGACACGCCGCCCCGACCTCGCGCTCCGGGCGGCGGGGAACGTGCGGACGGACTGGGCCAGAGGCACGACGCTCGGTGTGGCGCTGCAGGACTTCCTGCGGCGCTGGGGCGGTTCTCGCGCGGTCCGCTCCGCCACCGTCGTCCTCGGCTCTGACGGCTTGGAGTTCCATGACCCGGCACTGCTGATTGCGCAGGCCGGACGCCTCGCCGCGCTGGCTCACGCGTTCATCTGGGCCGACCCGGCGCACCGCGACGCCGATGATCGCCCGGTCGACGACCAGGTCGCCCGGGCACAGGCCCACGCCACCACGGTGGCCGGCTGCCACAGTTACCAAGCTATCCGCGAGCTGGCGAAGGTGATCTCGAATGCGTGAGACAGAAGGACATTCCGACGCCGTCCGCCGGGCGGTGCGCCGTGACGACCTGTTGACCCTCGCCGCGGCGGCCGACCGCGCGGTAGGCATCGTGCGGCAGCGCGAAACGGAGGCCCGGCGCGGCGCCGGCGATCAGACGCTGTTCGACCTTGCGCTGGACCGCCAGCTCACGCTGGCCAAGAAGGACCTTCGATGGGCGATCCGATCCCAGGCCTGGGATCACGCGGCGGTACTGGTCCGGTACTGCGAGCTCGTCGGCACTCCGCTCCAGAGTTCGCTCACCGCCACCGAGCTGCACGAGCGGGCCATGCTCGAACTGGAGGAGGAGCCCCGGGCTGGGCGGCGCCCGCTCGACAAGGACCTGACCCTCGGTGTGTTCAACCGGTACCACGCCGCTCGCGACCTGCGGCTGGCCGAACGCTTCCAGGACGCCCTCGACCTGGCCAGACGCTCGCCGGAGGCTCTGTTCGGCACCGGCGCCGAGCCGCACATCGCCCACTACCTATACGAGCTGGGTGCCGGTTACCTCGCCCGGACCGGCGGCGCCCGGCAGATCCGCGGGCACTTCGAAGAGCTGGAGGAGTACTGGGAGAAGACCCGCGCCCGCGGCTTCTCCACCCACTACCGGTTCGAGTTCATCCGTTCACTGGTCTCCTGGTCGGCCACGCCGGGCGACGGCCGGGCACGTCGCCACCTGGAGGAATCGATTCGGTTGCTCGGAATCGACGTGCCCGGCAATGTGAAGGACGTCGGAGTTCACGACGGCGAGGAGAGCCACGGCGTGCGTGAGCTGTCAGTGCTGCTGACCGCGGCCGAGTACTTCGTGGCGACCGGCGACGGTGATGATGCCCGCGCCACCGCGGTGAACCTCGGGTTGCGGGCTCTCGCGGCCGCCGACCAGGTTCGTGCGCGCTGGCGGGTCATCGCCCGCTCCAGGGCTCCGCTGGCCGAGGCCTTCCACCGGGTCTACGGCGACATCGCCCTGCTGGCGCACCGGATCGGCGACGAGCAGGCGGCCGAGCTGGGCCTCCGGGTGGCCTTGTCGGCCAAGGCGACCGGCTTCGCGGTCCGGATCCGGGATGGGCTGACTTTCGACGGCAACCCGCTCATCAACCGCCTGCTGGACCAGATCAGCGAGATCGAGAATCCGTCCATCGGCCCGTTGACCGACTCGCCGGACAGCCGGAGGACGCAGCTGGAGACCAAGCGGCAGGAACTGACCGATGCGGTGTCTCCGATGCTGGCCGACACGGTCTTTCCGCCGCCCACCGACCTGACCGGGCTGGTACGAGATCTCGGAGCCCGATATGCCCTGGACTACGTCGAGCTGACCGACACGCTCGAGCACTCCGCGTTCTTCCGCACGCTCGTCGAGCCCGGCGGCCGGATGTCCTTCGACAGGTTCGACCCGGGCGAGGGCTTCCACGAGTTGGTCAAGCACGGGGCTCGCATCGGCGACCTGGTACGCGGCCTGGACCGTGGCCTGGCGGCGTTCGAGCGCGACCTCGACGACGGCTCGGCGCACCGCGACCTGCTGGTGCCACCGGTGCTGGGACTGCGCGATGACGGGCGCCTGGACTTCAGGGCGCTGGCTAGCAGCATCCTGCCGGCCCGGCTGACCGAGCAGATCCTGCCGACCTCCGCCGCGGACGTCCCGATCCGGCTGCTGGTTTCCGCCCACTCGTGGCTGAGCCTGTTGCCGTGGGCGGCCCTGCAGATCGACGAGGCGGGTACCCGGCTCGTGGAGCGGGCCGTCATCTCCCAGTGCCCGGTGCTCACCTGCCTGTCCGGTGACCTACCGCCGCGGGTGTCCGGTGCGGCCCTCATCCGGTTGGTCGGGCGGGACGAGCAGGTGCAGGTGTATTCCGACACGCACTCCGGGGTCGATGTCGCCGAGGAGCGCGCGGCGTGGGACCTCGGGCACAGCACCGACGGTGTCCAGCTCAGCAGCTGCGACCTGCGCACGGGCGAAGCGCCGGTGCGGTACGAGGGCCGGTTCGACGACGCCCTGGCCGAAGGCGACCGGTGGCAGTTCCTGCATATCGCCACCCATGGCGGCGGCCGGGGCTTCGGCCAGCTGCTCGGCATTCCCGGCGAGCCGCTGTCCGCGGCCCGGGCGCTGGGCCTGCGCTGGCCGGCATCGGTCCTGATGGCGTCCTGCCATGTCGGACTGGTGCTCAACGACCGCGGCGCCGAGCCGCTGAGCCTCGTGATGGCGTTGCTCACCGGCGGCGCGCGATGCGTCGTCGCAGGCATCGACCGCGTCGACGACGCGGCCACCGGCCGGGTGGCTGCCGCCATGGTGCGCGCCGCCCGGCACGACCGGCTGCCGCTCGACATCGCGCTGCGCAACGCCCAGCTCACCGAGATCGAGGCGGGCACCCTGGAGAGCGGCTGGGCGCTGCTCAGCGCCTACGTCCGCTGAGGACTACCGGTCAGACGTGCCGTCGCGAACTACGGTGAGGGCTACCTCCCCGGACCTGCCGCCGAGATCTGCCCGTCCCTGCCGAGCTGTTCAGGCGATGGCCGCGTCCAATGCCCAGCGCACCCGGTCCAGGCGGCCGGGTTCGCCGCAGTAGTGGTCCAGTTTGAACCACTGGATCCGCCACGTCTGGTAGCCGTCGTCGGTCCGTCCCAACCCGCGGCAGGCGATCAGGGACCGGATGAACATCGGCATGGTCGCCGCGCCGAGAGCACGCTCGCGACCGCCCCCGGTCGGGCCGGCCAGCCACTCGGACATGGCCTGCACCGCGGCGTCGTCCAGCGGGTTGAACGCCAGGCAGGGCAGCTCCGCGGCGCGCGCCGACGGCAGATCGAAACCTGGCTTCAGCAGCGCCAGGTTGAGCCGGACGTGCACCAGCTGCCGCTGGAATCCTGAATCCATCACGGCCGGACCCGTGCCCGACCCGGGGACCTCGTCCTCGATGGCACGGTAGGCGCGGACGAACCCGCGCAGCATGTCCTGCTCCCACCGATCCCAGGAGTCGAACCCGACCGGCCGGCGGCCCAGTTCCACCTCCATCGCCTGGCGGAGCGCGAGCAGCAGCGACGCAGCGCGGGCAGTCATGATCCCCGGGTTCTGCAGGGCGCTGTGCCGGGTGAGCCGGTGCTCGTCGACCTCATCGGCGAAACCGGGATCCAGCTTGATGCGTTCGCCGATGCCGCTCGCCCGCTCGCCGACCGCCACGCCGGCCGACAGGTCCCTAAACATCCGCTCGATCCAGCGCTGCTCCTCGGCGCGGGTCCACTCGGGGTTCTCGGACTTCTCGAAGTGTTCCGCCCAGCGGGCGATCACCCGTTCGACGGTGCGGCAGGCCGTTCCGGTTTCGGCAAGTGCCAATTGCAGGAACACCTCGTCGAGGGCGAGGACGAACCGCTGGCGGGACTCGTCGTCACCGTGGCTGTCGAGGTACTCCTGGTGCCTGGTCCGGGCGTCCCCGTGCAAGGTCCAAGCCGCGTCGTAGCCGGGTTCGGTGTCCCGCTTGGACTCGGCAAGGGCGAGCGCGCGGAGCGCGCCCAGCGCGCGCGGAGCGAACTCCGGCCAGGGGAGCTGGCGGGCGCTGTCGGCGAGCTGATCGACCCGGGCCAGCTCGGCCTCGCTCTGCCGGCGAGTGTCCGGATCGGCCGCATCCCGGTCGAACGACGCGTCGATGCGCTGGAGAGAGTCCCAGCTCGCCTCGTAGATCAGCCAGCCCATCAGGGGCAACAGCTCGTCCAGCGGCGCCGGCGGCAGCTGACGGGGCTGCAGCCGCAGGATGTCGCGGTAGGCCTCGACGTCCGCCCCGATCCGCTGGACCAGCTCGTCATCGGTCCGCCGCAGCTTCGCCCGTAGCTGCCCGCAGGCCGCGCGTAGCTCGTCCTGGCTCATCATCGGCGCTGGCTTCCTTCCTGCACCGGTGCCCGGGAGTCGGTGTGCTCCGGGGTCATCTCGAAGTCGATGGCGCGCAGGTCGTACTGCACGCCGGTGGACCGGTCCGCCTCGATGTCGCGGGTTTCTCCGGTGGCGATCTGGTCGACGATGTTCTGCAGGCGCGAGAGGCCGTCGCCGCCCTTGGCGCAGCGCGCCTGGGCGATCTCGGGGTGTTGCAGGGCCAGCAGGCTCTGCGGCTCGGAGGTGAGCACCACCAGAATCGTCTCCTGCCTCGCATGGGCCCGGTCGAGGGAATGCGGCCAGGACAGCGGAATTCCCAGCAGGGTCTGGCTGGTCTCGTGGTAGCCCAACGTTAAATCGCGGCCCGGTGCAAGCAGCCGGCCGCTCGGCGTACCCCGGGTCACGAGCGTGATCCGGCCGGACAGGCCGATGTCCAGCAGCGACACGTAGACCGGTATGGCTGCGTGGTTGCTGACCTTGACGTAGATGTGCTGCCCCGGCGCAAGGACCGCACCCTCGGCGGCGAGCGGTCGGGGCGTGCCGTCCACGACCAGTCCCCATTCGACGCTGACGTCGGCGTCCAGGGGATGTGAGGGGTCGCCGACGAGACGGCGCAGCTCGGTGCCCTGGGCGAAAACCCGCACCGCACGTTCGAGGTCTTCAAATCCCTGCTGGTCGGGCCGGTACGGCGGGTGCAGCGGGCCGATCCGGTCGCACAGCGTCAGGCCGCCGTCCGGGTCGATGCGCACCTGTGCGGCCCAGTCGTCCTCACCCGATTGCGCCGGCCGGGCCAGCGTCGCCTTCTCGAGCGCCTCGAGCACGCCGCCGCTCAGCGGGTCGCCGGTCGGGACCTTTACCGTGATGCACGGTGCGGCGGCCGTCGTGCGGAACGCCCGGGCGCCCAGCGGAACCTCGCAGCGGCCGGGCGCGAACGTCACCTGACCGGCCGCGGACATCGCCGACACCGAGTCGATCACCAGGTCACCGATGCGGTCGCCGGGTTCGAGGCGGGTACTGCCGGGCGGCATGATCGCGAACCGATCGCCGTTGTGCACCCGCAGCAGCGGAGCGCATTCCAGGCGCAGCCTGCCCGGCTGGTCGACAGCGGTGACCGGCAGCGAGTGGAGCAGCCCGGCGGCCTCAGTGGAGAACAGCAGCCGCTCGGACGGCCCCTCGGCCTCCGGGCGCTGGCCGAAGCCCAGTCCCACCACCCGGTGACGTACCCGGTCGACGACATCTGCCCAGGTCACCGGCTCGCTGCCGGCTTCGGAGAGAGCGAGGGCCAGGGACTCGGTGAGCACGCCCGTCCATTCACCGCCCGTGCCCTGGTACTCATAGGCGCGTTGCTCGGGCGCACAGGCAACGATCCGTACCGCATGCGGGCTGCCCTCGTTCGCCACCAGGTCGGTGCGTAGCACGTCCCGTTCGAGGCGGTCGAGATGCGCCCGGACCCAGGCATGCGGTGTTGGTCCCACCGCTTTGACAACCACGCTCGAATCGCGGGACATCAGGCCGGAGTGGCAGCAATCGAGGACCACCGTCACGTTGCGGGTCACCGCGGTCAGGTGGGCCTGCAGGACGGACAGCTCGGCGGACGCGATGCCCCGGAAGTCGTCCTCGGTCGACTTGCAGAAGTCGACCGGGACGATGTATTGCAGTTCGGTCGGGCCGTGCGCTGCGGTGCCGGACGGCTCAGTGAACCCCCCGTGCCCGGTGTAGTAGACGACCACCGCGTCCTCGGGTCGGGCGTTCGCGATCAGCTTCTCGTATTCGGCCAGAATGCCGGCGCGGGTCGCCTTCTCCGGCCCGCAGACCAGCGGCATGAAACCGCGCGCCTGCAGGGCTTCTTCCATGACAGCAAGGTCTTTGGCCACGCCACGCAAGCCGCCGTAGTCCGAGCCGATGAGTAGCGCCTTCTGGGACATGGACTCTCCTTCGATGGGTCGAAACCGGCGCGCGCTGCGAACAGCGGTCAGGTGTGTGGTCCTGACGGACGGCGTGGGCCTGAGCCGCCGCCGGCAACGCGGATGACGGCACCGATGCCGGTGGATTCCCCTTTGCCGGGCAGGCAGACGCCGTGCGTTCGTCGCCGTGGATCCGGATCAGCCGGCCGGCGGCGACCGGAGCAGCTCGACGGCCAGCACGGTCACGTCGTCGGCGGTTCCGGCGTCGAGCGCGGCCGCCACCATCTGCTCAACAGTGGTACGCAGCGAGCGGTCCAGGCTCGCCTCGAGCCGGGCGTCCTCGAGCAGGTCGTAGCCTCCGTCGGTGATCATGAACAGGGCATCTCCGGGATGCAGTTGCAAGGCAAACCGGTGCGGCGTGACGTCGTCCCGGCGGGAACCGCCAAGGCACCTGGTCACGTACCCGGGGGCCCGGGGATCGCGGACCGGCCGGCGGTCGTCGCGGGTGAGGACCGCCAGGTAGCCGTCCAGCGACTGGTACACCCGAACGTCCCCGACGTTGGCCACCACGCTCGCGCCGTCGGCCCCGATCTCGAGGTAGGCCGCCGCGCAGCCGAGGCCGGCCGTCGAATCCGTCGCCGCCGCGCGGACGGCGTCGTCGGCGCTCTCGAACAGCGTCCGCAGCCAGGCGGGGTCGGCGGCGCCCACCGTCGACGGCAGCCCGGTCAGCACCTCCACGGCAACCCTGGCCGCAGTGGCGCCGGCCGGCCGGCCGCCCATCCCGTCAGCCACCGCCAGCCGGAGCGGGCCGGTCCCGTCGCTGGACAGGGTCACCTCCAGCAGGTCGCCGCGATCGGCGTGCAGCACCCAGCCTGCGAACGCCACCGCGTCCTCGTTCACCGGATGCTGACCGCGCCGTGAGGCCAGCACGCAGTGCACGGCGAGTGACGTGTCGTCGGTCATGGTCGGCTCCTCGGCCTCGACGGGTCGCTTCTAGATGTCGACGGGTCGCTTCTGGGTGTTGACGGGTCGCTTCTGGGTGTTGATGGGTCGCTTCGGCGTGGCAGCCGGCGCGGGGCGGGCAGCGCGCTGGGCACCGCCAGCGGTTGCGGCCCCGGAACACCACTGAGCATGGGCACGGCATGCGAAGCGGGCGGCACGGCAGGCCGGGCGCCCGGCACGGCGGCGCAGGGCGGCACCGGGCCTGGGGTGGGCAGCACTCCGGGCGTCGGCACCGGCAGCGCAGTCAGCTGGGGCAGCAGCCCGGCATCGGCGGACGGCTCGTCAGCTGGCCGCGCGCCGGCCTGGCCCTCCGCGTCCGGGCCGGTGCCAGCCGCCCCGCCCCGCCGCCACGACGGCCGTCCTCGTCGGGGCCACTGCCGGCCGGCCTCCGGGTCGAACGCCAGCGGTAGCAGGAGGATGACCAGCGCATCGCGCGCCGGCAGGTCGTGCGAGCTCTCCGGGCGGAGCAACTCGGCCGCCCAGGGAATCCGCCGGGTCGCCCGATCCACCATGGCGCGGGCCAGCACCGCACTGTCGGCGACGGCAGCCTCGCTGACGGCGCACTGGAGCAGCAGCGCGGTCAGCTCGCCGCCGGCCAACTCGGCGTCGAGGTCGAGTCCGGCAGCCAGCGGGCGGGCGCGGTCGAGGGCTCGCCCGGCGGCGGCCAGCCACCGCTGCCAGGTTTCGTCCACGTCCGCGAGCGCAGCCTGCTCCTCCAGGGCGGCGAACGCGACCAGCGCCCCGCTGGCGCGCAGCTGCTCGATGGTGTCCAGCGACTCGCGAGAACCCTTCAGGGCCGCCGCGGCGAGCTGGTCCAGACCGGGCAGGTCTACCCGGTGGCCGCGGAACCGCGGGATCAGGCCCGGGTGGAGCCGGACGAGCAGTTCGGCCAGGCTGCGGTCCGGATGCCGCCGCGGCGCGACGAAGCCCCGGTGCACTTCCTCGACCGCTGCGCCGAGGTCCGCCCGCCACGCTGTGGCCCACGACTGGAGGTCCGCCCAGCGCACACCGGCGACCACGGTGCGCACCGCCGCGCTCCCGTCGGCGCACAGCGCCTCCGCCAGCGCGGCCGGGTCGTCGTACAGCGCGCCGGCGTACGGAAAGGCCGGCCGGGTCTGCCGCCAGGTCGACTCGCCCGGTTGAGCGGTGCCTCCCTCGTCCTCCGCTCCGGTTTCGGGCCCCGTCCCAGCCTCGGTGTCGGCCCCCGTTGCGGGCGTCGCGGTGGTGTCGCCGTCCGGGGATAGCTCCTCACCGGCCAGCCAGGCGAGCACATCCTCACCTCCCCAGCGGGTGTCCGCCGGGGACAGCAGTCCGCGAACCAGGGCCAGCCACCGGGCCGGCAGCGTGTCGGGGATCGGTACCGGGCCGCCGAGGATGGTCGCGGTGAAGTCCTCGCGGTCGAAGTGGTGGCCGTAGGCGGCCTGCACCGGGTGATGACCCTGCACGAGTTCCAGGACCGTGATTCCGAGGCTCCACCAGTCCCATCCCTGCGAGACGGTGCCGGCCCCGAGGGCTTCGGGCGGCGCGTACTCGAACGAGCCGACGAACGGGATCCGCTCGGAGGGCGGTTGCTGGAGGCGGGTCACCCCGAAGTCCGTGATCTCGACGTTCGGCTCGTCCAGATCCACCAGCAGGATGTTGGCCGGCTTGATGTCGCGGTGCACGACGCGCAACCCGTCGATCCGCAGCCCGTGCAGCGCGCTCAGGGCCTGCGCGACCTGCGCGACTACCTGCTCGAGCTCGGCGAGGGCGAGCGGGGTTCGCGGCTCGGCGGTCAGCCGGTCGTGCAACGACCCGCGGACGTGGTACGGCGTGGCTTCGAAGGCCCAGCCGTCCACCAACCGCGCCTCGAGCAGCCGCGCGATCCCGGGAGCCTGTGCCGCCGCACGCCACGCCTGCCAGATCTGTTCGAGCTGCGGACGCGGCGGGTAGACCTTGACGAACACCTCGCTCGGCCAGTCGACCGGGCTGCTGCCCTCGCGCACCGTGCACCGGTACAGGCGGATCGCCTGGCCGCCCTGCAGACGGATCGGCTCACACACCTGCAGCATCGCAAACACCGTTTCCGGCGCCGGCGGTGCGAGCTCCGGTTCGTCGTGCTCGTCCGTCGTGCCCGGGCCGGTGCGCGGAATCGGGTCCGGCTGGGTGGGCGGGGGCGCGTCGTCGCCGCTTCCGGACCGGCCACCGGCGGTCACGGCGCCGACCCGGGCTCGTCCAGGGTCGTCGCGGCGAAATGCACGTAGCAGTTCGAGCCGAATCGCAGCGTGATCGGCAGCGGGAACTGGTACTCCCTGCCGGGTTCGAGTGCGGTGTCCGCGTGCCAGGTGCCATTGCGCCCCGAGTCGACGACGGTCAACCGGGCACCCGTGCGACGGGCCGTGGCGTGGACGCCGCTGACATTCGGATACACCGCGAATTGCTCGTGCAGGACTGAGCGCGGGTTACGGCCCAGCAGGACGCACTCCTCGGCCGGCGCCACCTGGGAGCCGTTGCCCACCGAGATCAGCAGCCCGGGCGACGGTGCGCGGCCCGAAGCCGCCGACAGTGGGGGTGGTGCGGCCGTCACGAAGTCGATGCCGCTGCAGTGCGGGCATTCCCGCACCCCGTCGTCGACGGTGGCTTCGCATTCGATGCAGGTCTTCATCGCCACGACCGGCGTTCCTTGCGGCCCGGTGCGGGGCGCCCGCTGTCGAAGGCGGCCAACCCGCCCGGCATCGGAATGCCGATCAGCCACAACCCGGTTGCGTCGGCGCCCAGCTGCACGGCTTCGCGCCGGAAGCCGGACAGGTCGTCGTAGGCCTGGCGACCGCGCTCGGTGAGGACGACCAGCTCCTGGTTGTCCGAGCCGCGCAGCGGGGTCGTTCCGGCCTCCGCGGCCACGAACGGGCCAGCGACCACCGCATCGGCGCCGCGGACCACGGCCGCCCCGGCGCCCCGGACCCAGGCCGGCTCCCGCCCGGTGAACAGCAGCACGTCGCGCCCGGTCCCGGCACGCCAGGCCGCCAACCCGTCCAGGAGTGCACGCAGCGCCTCGGGCTGCTCGGTCGGCTCACCGCCGGAGATCGTCACCCCATCGGCACCGCCGCCCGGCAGCGATTCCAGCCAGTCCAGGACGGCGCCCACCGGTACCTTCTCGATGCCGCGGTCGGCCCAGGTGTCCAGGCTCATGCATCCCGCGCAGCCGATCGAGCACCCCTGGAACCAGATCCCGGCGCGGCGCCCGGGGCCGAGGACCGTGACCGGGAAGTGCAGGCGGTTCAGCGCCATCCTCGTCACCGGCCCACCGCCTTGACCAGTCCGGCGGTGATCCGGAAGGCCAGCTGGCCATCCGGCGATCCGGCCGTCACCGTGACCGCGCCCGCCTCCGGCTCGGCGATCAGCGCGCGGGACAGCGGGTTGACCACCAGCTGCTCGATCTCGGCACCCACGCCCCGACCGCCGTTGTACAGCACCGGGAGCTGGGTCACCGCGGCATGCACCTCACGCCGGGCGTCGTCGTCGACCGTGACCTCGACCCCGGTCGCTTGACGGATGGTGTCCCGCACCGTGTCCAGGTCGCGGTCGGCGATCGACCGGGCCGCCTCCTCGCTGAGGTAGTGCAGGACCAGAATGTTCTTCTCACCGATGCGGTTGAGCAACTCCGGGCGCTTCATTCCATCGATGAAGGTCTGCCGGACGTTGGCCAGTACGGTGTCTTCGAAGGTGTCGGCCTGCGTGTGGTACGAAACCCGCCTGATGGTGCCGTCAGCCTGCTTCTCGAGCGTGCCGAGGTTCGAGGTGAAGATGATCATGGTCTGGCCGAAATCCACGGTGCTGCCTGCGCCGTCGGTCAGCCGGCCGTCCTCGAGTATCTGCAGGAACTTGTCCAGGATGCGAGGATCCGCCTTGTCGATCTCGTCGAAGAGCAGCAGGCTGAACGGCTTGTCGCGTACCGCGTTGGTCAGCTCGCCGCCCGCCTCGTGCCCGATGTAGCCGGGTGGCGAGCCCAACAGCCGGGCCTGGGTGTGTTCGGACGAGAACTCGCTCATGTCGAAGCGCACCAGCGCGTCGGCCCGGCCGAAGACGAGATTCGCGATCTGCTTGGCCAGTTCGGTCTTGCCCACCCCGGTCGGCCCGGCGAGGAACAGCACGCCCTGCGGACGCCCCGGGTGGCTGCCGCTGTGTGCGCCGGACAGTCCGAGGGCTGAACGGGCCAGAATGTCGACTGCCTTGGCCACCGCGCGCTCCTGGCCGATGACCGCGGTGCGCAGGACCGATTCCGCCTGGGCGACCCGGCTGCGGATCTGCGGGTCCTGCCACGGGCTGCGGCGCAGCCCGTAGCGCTGCAACGACAGCGCCTGCTCGAACTCTCGCGCCGGTATGGCTCGGTCGCGGGCCAGCATCATCGCGGCGCGCATCTCGGACAGGCTCAGCCCGTCGGCGTCGAAGGCTAGCTGCTGAGCGAGTTTTTCCTGCTCGGCCGAGTCGAGGTCCGCGCCGCCGGGCAGTTGCGGCACGATCGAACGGGCGCCGATGAGGCGGTCGGCGAGCAGCGGGCGCGGCACGCTGATCACCTGCACTCCGGGGGCGCCGACCAACCAGTGCGGCAGATCGGCCTGGTTGCCGGTGAGCCAGACGACCGGGTTGTACATCACGCGCCGCTGCGGTCCGTCGGCCCGTCGCCGGCCGGCGCGCCGGCGGAGCTCGC
>NZ_DASVQG010000216.1:0-61377 GCF_036389215.1 Jatrophihabitans sp. | reverse complement strand
GGTTGGTATACCCCACGGCGGCGACGCCGCCGAGCAGCGCGGTGACCGGGCTGCCCCCGCGCAGGCCCCGGTGCGCGATGTAGCCCAGCGCGCTCAACCGGGCGGCGAAGTCCCATACCGGGTCGGTGAGGTCGTGCTCGGCCGCGAACGCCACCGGGTCGAACCGGGCGGTGACCGTGCCGGTGATCGTGCCGGTGCCGGTGCCGTCGTCGGAGCAGCTGAGCCCTCCGGTGCCGGGCAGCCGCCACGTCGAGCGGGAACTGCGGCCCTTGACGCTGACGTCGAAGCTGGCCTGTGCCAGCTCATCGGTGACGTCCAGCGCCTCAGCCGGCAGCGCCGCCGCGAAGTCGTCCGGCAGCGTCCGCAGCCACCGGTCGCCGTCGCGGCGCAGCCGGATCGGGTCACCGGCGCCGTCCACCAGCGTCGTGCTGACCCGCAACACCAGCTCCGGGCCGTCCCAGCTGACGTCCTCCAGGACCGGTACCGCCGTGACGCCCTGGTCGCACTCGGCGAGCCGGTGCTGCAGGTCCGGCCGGGACGAGCGGAGCACCGCGATCCGGCACCGATCCACCGCGCTCAGCGCGCCGTCCAGGTGGGGCGGGGCGTGCTTGGCCACGATCTCGCCGGCATACCGGTAGGCCACCTCGCGGTAGCTGTCGGAGCGCTCCAGCAGGGACGGGCCCAGGAAGTTGAGCACCCGGATGCGCAGGTGGTGCGCGAGCAGGTCGGCGCGGCCCTGCACCCCGGCCAGTTCGGAGTCGATGAAGTCGAACAGCGCCGCCAGCTTGGACCAGAACTCCTCGGCGTCCTCGCCGAAGGTGCTGGAGTTGTTCTCCTCGGTACTGACCCAGTGGTAGAAGGGATAGCTGGACAGCACCGCCACCCTGGCGCCCCGGGCGTAGGCGCTGACGTTGAAGTAGATGTCCTCCCACAGCGACCGGGCGGCCTCGGGGAACAGCACCCCCTGCTCCCGCACGAAGTCGCGGCGGTAGAGCTTGTGCGGGGTCATCGGGATGAGCGGGTTGACCTCGTGCCGGGCGGCCCGCGGGATGTCGCCGGTGAAGCAGTCCCAGCCCCAGGACCAGCCGGCGGTGCGCACCTCCTTCGCGCTCACCACGTCGGCGCGGTGCCGGTGGCCGTAGTCGTAGGCACGCTCCAGTGCCCGCGGGAACAGCTCGTCGTCGTGGTCCATGAACAGCAGGTACCGGCCGCGGGCCAGGCCGATGCCGACGTTGCGGGGACGGCCGGCCCAGCCGGAGTTCGGGATGGTGTGCACGGCCACGTTCGGCCGGCTGCCGGCCAGGGCCAGCAGCCGGCTGTAGGTGTCGTCGGTGGAGCCGTCGTCGACGAAGAGGACCTCGAACTCGCGGGCCGGCATCGACTGCTTGGCCAGCGACGCCAGCAACCGTTCCAGCCGCTGCTGGTCGGAGTTGTAGGCGGCGATGATGATGCTGACCTTGATCCGGGCCGGCAGCCGGGGACGCCGCGCCACCGCCGCGCGTACCGGCGAGGGCAGCCTGCGCACCAGCCGGCGCGCCATTCCGGGCTGTCCCACCGGACCTCCCCTCAGGTCTGGACGCACGCCGACCTGCCCGCCAGGGGCCGGCGGCGGTCACCGGTTCCGGCGCTGCCTCATCGTAGGGGACCGTCCTGCCCGGCCGGTCAGGACGGGTGGGCCGGTGCCCAGCTCGACGGGCCGGGGCTCAGAGCAGCGCCCGGACGAGCCGCCAGTAGGCCGCCAGCACCGAGTTGAGCACTCCGAGCCCCGGTGGCCGCTCGATCATCGCCGGCTCGATCCGGGCCACCAGCAGGTCGGCGAAGGCCGCCGGGCCCAGCACCGAGGCCGCCTGGACGGCTGATCGGCGGCGCCGGATCAGGCCGGCGTGCCCGATCACCGAGCCGAGCGCCCGGCCCCACTGGCGCACCGTCCCCTGGCGCAGCGACACCACGGCCAGGGCCAGGTCGAAGGCGATCATCATCGGCATCACCAGCGCGAGCAGCCGGCTGGGATAGACCGTCAGCACGGTCAGCCACCGGTTGCGCTGCAGCAGGAAGTCCTTGCGGGGGTTGCGGCTGAACTCGTAGTGGTGGATGGCGACGGCGCTGGGCTCGTACCGCACCCGGTACCCGCGCTGCCAGGCGCGCAGGCTCAGCTCGGTGTCCTCGTGGTAGGCGAAGTACTCGGCCGGGAAGCCGCCGAGCTCCTGCCACACCGCTCGCCGGATCGCGAGGAACGCGCCGGTGGCCGAGCTGACGTCGCGGGGCTGCAGGTGCCGCTCGGCGTCCTCGCCGTAGCCACCGGCCCACACGACGCCCAGGTAATGCACCGGGTTGCCGACGGTGTTGACCGACTGCGGCCGGTCGGCCAGCCGCACCGAGCCGCAGGCGATCGCTACCTGCGGGTCGCTGACTGCCGCCACCAGCCGGCTGATCGCGTCGGGCCACACCTCGGCGTCGGAGTTCAGCAGCACCAGGGTGTCGCCCCGGGCGGCCGCGACGCCGGCGTTGCACCCGCCGGCGAAGCCGAGATTGCTCTCCGGCCGGACGATGCGCAGCCGGTCGTCGGCCGGCAGGGCGTCCACAGCCGCACGGGCGCCGTTGTCGACCAGGACCAGCTCGTCGGTCGGCTCGATGGTGTTCAGCACCGACTCGACGCAGGCACCGAGGTAGGGCTCGGCGCCCCATGCCAGCACGATGACGCTGACCGCCGGGCCGGGGGTCATCCGACGGCCCCGGCGTGGCGATGGATCAGCGACACGCCACGCTGGTGGAACCGGAACCCGGCACTGGCCGCGAAGCCGGCGAAGGTCACCGCGGCCCCGAGCAGGAACGCGACGCTGACCCGGATCTCCAGGCTGCCCGGCAGCGCCAGCGCGCAGCCGAAGGCCGCGGTGCCGGCCACCCAACCCAGCGCCACCTCGGCGGCCGACTCCAGTGCCAGCAGTGCCTGGCCCAGGGCCGCGGCCAGGATGTACAGCGCGCTGCCGACGGACAGGATGACCAGCGGCCAGCGTGCCACCCGGAATTGCGGCCCGAAGACCAGGGCGTCCAGCTGCGGCCCGGCGACCAGCAGGATCAGGCTCGCTGTGGCGCCGACCAGCCCGAGGACGGCCAGCAGCCGCAGCATCCCGGCCGCGGCCCCGTCGACATCGCCGGCCGCGATCCGGCGGGCCAGGCCCGGCAGCAGGGAGGCCTGGAGCGCCGCGAACAGGAACAGCGGCAGCCGGGTGAGCACCACGGCGGTCAGGAAGTGCCCGGCGACGGCGTCCCCGGGGTCGGCGAAGGCCTTGACCACCACCGTGCCGCCGTTGGCCAGCAGCTGCCCGGCCAGGGCGGCGACCAGCATCCAGCTCAGGCCGCTGGCAAGGCTGAGCCAGCTGGTCGGCAGCGCCGAAGCGGGTATCGCCCGCAGTGCCCGGCGGACCGGCTTGGCGGCCACCGCCGCGGACACCGCCACCGCGCTCAGCTGCGAGACGATCAGCACGCAGGCGTAGGCGGTCACCGAGCCGACCCCGGCTGCCGCCAGGACGACGGCGCCGAGCAGTCGCACCGCGCCGTCGAAGGCCAGCTGCAGGCCGTAGGAGCTGAACCGGCCGGTGCCGGCCAGCACCCCGCGAGACAGGTGCACCGGGGCGAGCGCGCAGTTGCTCAGCAGCATCGCCCAGAACAGCGCGGTATCGGAATCCAGCAACCGGCGGCTGATGAACGGGGCCAGCGCCAGCGCCAGCAGCACCAGCGCGGCCAGCAGGCCCCCGGCCAGCGCCGCCGCCCGGCGCAGCAGCTGCCTCGGATCGGCTCCGGCGCCCAGCCGCTGGGCCACCGATTGCTCCAACGGGAGGAACAGGCCGGGGCCGAGGGTGAACA
Organism: Jatrophihabitans sp.; assembly: GCF_036389215.1. GTDB lineage: Bacteria > Actinomycetota > Actinomycetes > Mycobacteriales > Jatrophihabitantaceae > Jatrophihabitans_A. Next base: position 57,513 of record NZ_DASVQG010000216.1, on the reverse strand, counting down.
GCGCGGTCCACACCACGCTCAGCTGCGCGAATTCACTCGCGTCCAGCCGCCGGGCGGCCACCACCAGGAAGCCGTAGGACGTGACGCCCAGCACCGCCAGCCCGACCGCGACCGACAGCACTCCTGAGGACACCCGGCCGGCGAGCCTCCCCCGGTGGGCCGGGGATCGGCTGGAGCGCCGCGGCGAAGCTGATCCGGTCATTGCGAGTACCCTAATCCCTGCCAGCGAATGCCCACCGCGCCTGCAGGTACTTCGACACGGCGACCCTTCGAGAGCGAACGGCGGCAGACACCCTGATGACCGAGCAGGCGGCCAACACCGACGTGTGGGTGGTCGTCCGGTGCTTCAACGAGGCCCAAGTCGTGCGCAAGGTCATCGAGGAGCTGCGGCAGAGCTTCCCCAACGTGGTCGGCGTGGACGACGGCAGCCGGGACACCTCCTCGGCGGAGATGGTCGCGGCGGGGGCGGTGGTGGTCAGGCATCCCATCAACCTCGGCGGCGGCGCCGCCCTGCAGACCGGCATCGAGTTCGCGCTGCTGGACCCGGATGCCCAGTACTTCGTCTGCTTCGACGCTGACGGCCAGCACTGCGTCGAGGACGCCGTGAGCATGGTGGAGCGGCTGCGGCGCGGCGAGGAGGACATCCTGATCGGTTCGCGCTTCCTCGGCAGCGCCCAGGGGATGCCCCGCAACCGGCGGTTGCTGCTGCAGGGTGCCCGGGTCTTCGAACGGCTCACCTCCGGCGTCGCGCTGACCGACGCCCACAACGGGTTGCGGGCCTTCACCAGGGCCTTCGCCGAGCGCCTGGACCTGCAGATGACCGACATGGCGTACGCGAGCGAACTCCTCAGCCTGATCAAGAGCAGCGGGCTCCGGTACGCCGAGCATCCGGTGACCATCAGGTACACCGACTACTCCAGGGCCAAGGGACAGCGGTCGATCAACTCGGTGAACATCGCGATGGACATCTGGTTGCATCAGGCGTTGAGGGGGCGACGCAGATGACAGCGATCAAGATCGTTCTGGTGCTGGCGATCATCGCGATGTTCTGGGCGTTCCGCAACCGGTCCCGGGTGGGTCTGCGGGCCGGCGCCAGGCTGGCGGCCATCCTGCTCGCCCTCGTGGCGATCGTCTCGATCATCGATCCCACCGTCACCCAGCGCGTCGCGGAGGCGCTGGGGGTCACCCGTGGCACCGACCTGCTGCTCTACCTGCTCGTGGTCGTGTTCGCCGCCACCAGCCTCGGCTTCTACTTCCGGTTCCGCGAGCTCGAACGGCGGCTCGCCGACCTCGCCAGGGCCGCGGCGATCCGGGAGGCGGTCACCATGCAGGGCATGCCGACCGGAGCGGCGGGTTCAGCGGTCTCCGAACCGGCCACCGATCGACAGGGCTGAAACTAGCGCCGATCGGCAGGGCTGAACTAGCGCCGTTCGACAGGGTTGATCCAGGCGCCCGCTCGGCGGGGCTGAATGGTTGGCGCGCGGCAGAGCCCGTCAGCGGTTGGCGGGCCGGGCGGCGACCAGGCAGTACTCGTTGTACGGGAACACCGACCCGGCGATCTCCGGCAGCGGGAAGCTGTACTCGCGGGTCACCACGAGACCGACCGAGGTGGCCAGTTGGCGCAGCGCCGCGAAGTCGAAGAACTGGACATGGGTGGCGTCGGTGCGGTAACCGCGCCGCTGCGGGCAGATCAGCATCACCCGGCCGCCGGGCCTGAGGTAGGGCAGGTAGGACAGCAGCAGTTCCCTGGCCTGCTCGGCCGTCATGTGTTCCACGACATGCGCGAGCAGCATCGAGTCGAACGAGGCGGCCGGCGGCGGTTGGGCGCTGAACTCCTCGCTGGTGACCGCCTGGTAGCCGCGCTGGCGGGCTACTTCGACGGACTGGGCGTTGTGATCCACGCCCAGCGAATCCGCCGACAGGGCGGCGAGGTTGCGCCCGATGCCGCACCCGACGTCCAGCGTGCGGCCCAGTACCTGCCGCTTGAGGTTCCATCGGTACGGGCGCTGGACGTCCAGCGCCCGTTTCCAGCCCTTGGTCTCCAGCCGGACGAGCCGGTCCGCGTAGTCCTCACGGCTGGTCGCCGGCGGCACGGCGCCGTCGGACAGGCCCTGCTCCGGGTTGGTCACTGTGGCGCCAATCTGTCAGGTCCGTTTCAGCTTTTCCGCAGCCTAGCAAGCACCCATGGGTTGGGCTCCACGTCGTGCAGGGCCCGGCGTCGCTGGACTTCAGCTCAGGTACTCATGGCCATCGAGGATCTCGCCTCAGCTGAGGTCGATCGGCTTGAGCCTGGTTCGTGTTGCCGTGTAGATGAATGGCCCTGGAGTATCGAGCACGGCTTCGATAGCCCGCCACTGGCTCATGAGAACCTCCAACTGGTTCCATGTCCCGATCGCCTCTCTGCCAGCAAGAGCGACCATCCGAGCGCCGCTGTTGCGCACGGCTTGGATCTCTGCGCGATTGACGGCGATGTTGCTGTCCCGAGTGATGATGAGCCAGTCGTGGCTTGTGACTTGCGGAATCCACACGGTGTCGGCGGTGTCAGTGGTTTCGACGGGGCAGGCTGCCCGCCGCCGTTTGCGCACGATGCCACCTGGGTCGCCTGGGTAGGTCACGTCATTACGGATCTGAACCAAGATCTTGGCCAGGCCGAGTACGTCTGCGTCGAGGTAGAAGCGGACGGTCGCCGAGGAATAAGTCCGCTGGCGGCCGGGCGTGGCCGGTTGGCTCACGCCGGCTTAGCTCGTGCGGAGATCTCGTAAGCGAGTGCCCACTGGACACTGTCGATGGGCAGTCCGAAGGCCGAGGCTATCTCGCTGGTTTCTTCGCCGGCTTGTTCGTGTTCCAAGATGACGTCCGTGCTGATGCCACCGACGGCGGGACGGCCGAACCTCACGTCAGGCGTCATGACGACCGGGGAGTTCGGGTCGTCATGGGGACGCCACGCCACGGCGATGTCGTCTACCCAGCGAACCCGCTCGACGAACTCCTGGGACGGGGTCGTCAGGATCAACTGGTCGTTGGCGAAGGCAACGAGGCAGAACTCGGCGCCCAGCTTGGTGGCCGTTTGGGCTTCCAGTACCAGCTGGCGACCGCTCACGAACGGTTGTTGATGGGCCAAGGGATAGGGCACGCCGTACTCGTTGCGCAACAGGTCGATGAAAGCCCGCAGCTCGGTCATCGGCACCCGGTGGTTGCGGTAACTGCGGAGCAGGCCGGCCTCGACGAACTCGGCCCACGTGACGGCGCGACTTCCGGTCGGCTCGACCCGGATGATCGGCTTGTGGACCTTTCCTCCCTGACTGCCGCCATCGAGCCAATAGTGCAGCGTGCCTTGAGGTAGCCGAAGCAGCCGGGCCGCCTCGGCCTCGGCGAACATCTCCTGGTCAAGCACACTCACATCGGTCATCGCCCGGCAAGTGTGGCACGTGTCGCAAGGGGTTAGTGGGAACCCTTATCCAGGCGCCCCACCAAGGACCGGTTCTTTTCCCGCACCTTGGGCACCCGGAGAAAATTTGGTACCCCCGGTCGGACTCGAACCGACACTGGGCGGATTTTAAGTCCGCTGCCTCTGCCATTGGGCTACGGGGGCCGCGCCAGCAGGGTATCTCTCCCGGCGCTGACCTCGGGTCGGGCGGCGGCGGTGATCTCGAGATATCGCCCGGCGGCACGCAGCTACTTGGCCACGGCGCTCACGGTCCACGCAGTCGGCGATCGACTGCGGAGCTGATGCGTTTCTAGGAGGCGCTGGCCCGCTGGAAGTCGTACCGCGGGCTCTGCAACTGGCCGAGCGACACCACCTCGCGGGGGAAGAACAGCGCGGCGGTCCAGTCGGCCAGTACCCGAACCTTGCGGTTGAACGTGGGCACCCGCGACAGGTGATACGTCCGGTGCAGGAACCAGGCCACCGGCCCGCGCACCTTCACCCCGTACAGCTCGGCCACTCCCCGGTAGAGCCCGAGCGAGGCGACCGATCCCACGTAGGCGTGCTTGTAGTCCTGCAGCGCCTGGCCGTTGATGGTCCGCGCCAGGTTGTCGGCGAGCACCTTGGCCTGCCGGACGGCGTGCTGGGCCGACGGGCCGCAGAGCGCGTTCGGATCGGACTTGGACAGGTCGGGCACCGCCGCGGTGTCGCCGGCGGAGAACACTCCCTCGACCCCCTTCACCGTCAGGTTGGCCCGGCACGGCAGCCGGCCCTTGTCGTCCACCGGCAACCCGGACCGGGCGGCCAGCGGATGCGCCTTCACCCCGGCCGTCCAGACCAGCGTGTCGGCCTCGAAGGCGTCGCCGTCGGACAGCTCGATCCGGCCGCCGACGGCGGAGTTCAGCCGGGTGTTGAGCCGGACGTCGATGGAGCGTTCCCGCAGCCGTGTGACGGTGTAGGCCGACAACCCCACCGACACCTCGGGCATGATCCGGTCCGCCGCCTCGACCAGCACCCAGCGCAGATCGGCCGGGTTCAGGTTGGAGTAGTACCGGCAGGCGTAGCGGGACATGTCCTCCAGCTCGGCCAGCAACTCCACGCCCGCATAGCCGCCACCCACGATGACGAAGCTCAACGCCCGGCGCCTGGCCGCCGGATCCTCGGTGGAGGAGGCGAAGTCCAGCCGGGACAGCACGTGGTTGCGGATGAAGATGGCCTCGCCGATGGTCTTGAAGCCGATGCCCTGCTCGGCCAGTCCCGGGATCGGCAGCGTCCGGGCGATCGAACCGGCTCCGACCACCAGCAGGTCGTAATCCAGCTCGTAGGAGTTGCCCGTCTCAGGTTCCACCGTCACCGACCGCCGGGCGTGGTCGATGCTGCTCACGCTCCCGGTGATCACCCGGCACTTCTTGAGCACCCGCCGCAACGGAACCACCACGTGCCGCGGCTCGATGCTGCCGGCCGCGGCCTCGGGCAGGAAGGGCTGGTAGGTCATATTGGGCTGCGGGTCGATCACCACGATCTCGGCCCGGCCGCGGGACAGCTCCTTCTGGGCTCGCAATGCCGTGTACATGCCGACGTACCCGCCGCCGACGATCAGGATCCGCTTGCGTCCATCAGTCGTCATCAGTTCAGCCCCCTTGGTTGGCAATTCCAGGCTACCGACGCTGAGAAGGCCGCCGATCCACACCGGTGCCGGGCACCGGGTGAGCGCCGGGCACCGGGTGAGTGCCGGGCACGGGTGGGCAGAGCCGGGAGGCGGCGCCGAGGCCGGCACCGCGGCGGGCGGCACGGCTGCCGAGCGATCGGCCGCACCTCCTAGACTGGCTGAAAGGACTTCTTCGAGCACCGCGGCTCACGACGATGGGGTGGCAATGGCTGGCGCAGCGAGCAGGTTCGCGTTCAAGTTGGTGGCGGTCGCGGTGGCGGTGCCGGTCGGCAAGGCGGTGTCCTCGGCCACCTCGAAGGCCTGGACGGCGGCCCGGCCGGGCCGGGCACCGGTGAACCCGCGCGACGCCGACACCAACTGGAAGGACGCCCTGATCTGGGCGTCGCTGAGCGGCGTCGGGACGGCGGTGGCCCAGCTGGCCACCACCAAGGGCGCCGACACGCTCTGGCGGGCGATGACCGGCCACCCGTCGCCGCGGCCCAAGCAGATCAGCGACGAGAAGGGCCCCAAGGCGCCCAGCGCACTGAGCGCCATCAACGCCTGAGAGAGGGCGGTCACGCCGTTCGGTGGGTCAAGCACGTTCGAGGGTCAGCGTGCCAGCAGGCTCAGCGCGATGCCGTCCAGGATGTCGTGCTCGCTGGCGATCACCTCGCGCGCGCCGGCGAACTCCATCACGGTGCGCAGCACCAGCGCGCCGCCGCCGATGACGTCCACCCGGCCGGGGTGCATCACCGGCAGGGCGGCCCGCTCGGCCCGGCGCATCCCCAGCAGCCGGCCGGTGACCTCGGCCACCTGCTGGTAGTCGATCACCGAGCCGTGGATCGCGTCCGCGTCATAGGCCGGCAGGTCCAGCGCCAGCGCGGCGATGGTGGTCACCGTGCCCGCGACCCCGACGAAGGCGGCGGCCCGGCTCACCGGGACGTCCGCCGCGGCGGCCTGCAGGGCCACCCGCAGGTCGGCCAGCGCCCCCTGCACCTGCGCCTCGGTAGGCGGGTCGTCGTGCAGGTGCCGTTCGGTCAGCCGGACGCAGCCGACGTCCATGCTGTGCGCGGCCACCACCTTGGGCCCCGGCTGAGCGCGCGCGGAGGGAGCAGTGGCAGCCGGCTGGGCGGGCGCCGAGGCAGCCGGCGAGGTGGCCGAGCCCAGCACCAGCTCGGTGGAGCCACCGCCGATGTCGGCCAGCAGCAACGGCTCCGCGACCCCGGACAGGCTGGCCACCGCACCGGTGAAGGACAGCTCCGCCTCGGCCAGGCCGGTGATCACCTCAGGCTCGACTTCCAGAACCTGGCGAACCACCGCCCGGAACTCGTCGGCGTTGGCGGCATCGCGCGAGGCGGAGGTGGCCACCATCCGCACCTCGGTGGCCTCGAGTGACCGGATGCACTCGGCGTAGTCCACCAGCGCCAGCCGGGTCCGCTCGATCGCCGCCGGCGCCAACCGGCCGGTCTGGTCGACGCCCTCACCGAGGCGCACCACCCGCATCTCCCGGCGCACGTCGCTGAGCCCCACCGGGCCACCGTCGGCAATCAGCAACCGGATCGAGTTGGTACCGCAGTCGATCGCCGCGACCCGCTTCATGCCGGCTGGGATTCCGGCCGGGACTGCCGCTCGGCCACCACGCACGGCCCCTGCCGCCACCAGTCCGCGACCGCGGCCAGCGCCTCGTCGCCGAGCGGGTTCACGCCCGGGCCCGCGGCCAGCGAGTGGGCCACCAGCACGTGCAGGCACTTCACCCGGGTGGGCATCCCGCCGGCCGACACGCCGCTGATCTCAGGAACCGTCCCGTGCCGCTCGCGCTGGGCCAGGTAGGCCTGGTGCGCCGCCCGGTAACCGGCCTCCAGCCGGTCGTCGGTACCCAGCCGGTCGGTCATCTCGCGCATCAGCCCGGACGCCTCCAGCGTCGACACCAGCGAGACGGCCTTGGGGCAGGTCAGGTAGTACAGCGTCGGGAACGGGGTGCCGTCGGGCAGCCGGGACGCGGTCTCGACCACGTCCGGGTTGCCGCACGGGCACCGGTGCGCCACCGCGCGGATCGCCCGCGGCGGCCGTCCCAGCTGCTCCCGGACGATCGCGGCGTCCGCGTCGCTCACCGCGCCGGAGTCGCCCGCAGCGGTCACTTCGCGGTGTCGGTGTCGTGCACGCTGGCCCACAGCACCGAGTTCCAGCTGGGCCGGTGATCGGTCCGGGCGACCTTCTCGGTGGCGGCCTGGGCCGGTGGGCCGAGCGGGTTGCCCTGCGCGTCCAGCACCGTGTACAGGGTGTCGCCGGGCCGGATGTACTGCAGCCGGATCCGGGCCTGCCGGGCCACGAAAGCCGGGTCCTGCCATTGCTCGCTCTGGTGCCGCAGCTGGGCCAGCTGGGCGTTGAGCTGCTGCTGCTGACGCTCGGAGCTGGCCACCGAGGCCCGCCGGCTCAGGTAGGTCTGGAACGGCGAGGCCAGCACGACCACCAGGAACAGCGCCATCGCCGCCACCATCATCCGGCGGCCGGTCAGCTTCGGCGCCCGCGCCCAGCCCGGCCGCAGGCGCACGGCGCGGCCGGCTTCTCCGCCGGCGGAGCGCTCGCCGGCCACCCGGGTCCGGGCCCCCATCGGCTAGCTGCCCGCCCGGTTGTAACGCGGGAAGGCCGCCGCCCCGGCATAGCGCGCGGCGTCGTCGAGTTCCTCCTCGATGCGCAGCAGCTGGTTGTACTTGGCCACCCGCTCCGACCTCGCCGGCGCTCCGGTCTTGATCTGGCCGCAGTTGGTGGCAACCGCCAGGTCGGCGATCGTGGTGTCCTCGGTCTCACCGGAGCGGTGGCTCATCATGCAGCGGTAACCCGAGCGGTGCGCCAGGTCCACCGCGTCCAGGGTCTCGGTGAGCGAGCCGATCTGGTTCACCTTGACCAGCAAGGCGTTGGCAGCGCCGCTGGAGATGCCGCGGGCCAGCCGCTCGGGGTTGGTGACGAACAGGTCGTCGCCCACGATCTGGATGACCTCGTCCAGCTCCGAGGTCAGCGAGATCCAGCCGTCCCAGTCCTCCTCCGACATCGGGTCCTCGATCGAGACGATCGGGTAGTTGGCGACCAGGTCGGTGTAGTAGGCCACCATCTGCTCGGCCGACTTCGGGCTGCCCTCGAACTGGTAGGAGCCCTCGGAGTAGAACTCGGTGGCCGCGACGTCCATGGCGAACACGATGTCGGTGCCCAGTGTCAGGCCGGCCTTCTGGACGGCCTCGCTGATGACGTCCAACGCGGTCCGGTTGGACTCCAGGCTCGGCGCGAAGCCGCCCTCGTCGCCGAGGCCGGTGGACAGGCCCTTGGACTTCAGCACCGACTTCAGCGCGTGATAGACCTCGGCCCCTTGACGCAGCGCCTCGGCGAAGGTGGGCGCCCCGATCGGCGCGATCATGAACTCCTGGACGTCGACGTTGGAGTCGGCGTGCGCGCCGCCGTTGAGGATGTTGAGCATCGGCACCGGCAGCAGGTGGGCGTTGGGACCGCCGAGGTAGCGGAACAGCGGCAGGCCGGCCGATGCCGCGGCCGCCTTGGCAACCGCCAGCGAGACGCCGAGCACCGCGTTGGCGCCGAACTTCGACTTGTCCGGGGTGCCGTCCAGGTCGATCAGCGCCGCGTCCACCAGCCGCTGCTCGCTCGCCTCGTAGCCCAGCAGTTCGGGACCGATGTCCTCCAGCACGGCAGCGACTGCCTTCCGCACGCCCTTGCCGCCGTAGCGGGCATCGCCGTCGCGCAGCTCCACCGCCTCGAAGGCGCCGGTGGAGGCGCCGGAGGGCACCGCGGCGCGGGCGAACGTGCCGTCGTCGAGGGCTACCTCGACCTCCACGGTGGGGTTGCCACGCGAGTCCAGGATCTCGCGGGCGCCTACGGCCTCGATGCTGGCCACAACCAGGTCCTCTCGACGTACTTCGGTGTCCAATCGGCGGCGGTGATCCGACGGTCGCTTCCGGTCAGTGCTAACACAGCTCAGTGCAGACGTAGCTCAGTGCGGCTTCAGCCGACGCCACGCTGCGCCGACGGGCTCCTCGACCAGCCTATCGGGCGGCTCCGGCGATCCGGCGCAGCTACTCGCCCGTTGCGCCGTCGATGGCCTCGCGCAGCAGGTCGGCATGGCCGTTGTGCCTGGCGTACTCCTCGATCAGGTGGGTCAGGATCCAGCGCAGCGAGTAACGCTCCCCGGTCCTGGGATGCGCCCGGACCGTGAGCGCATCGAGCCCGGCCGCCGCGACGATCGCGCGGGATTGCTCCACCATCCGGGCGTAGGAGTCCAATGCCTCGGCGACCGACTGCTCATCGGCCGCTGCCACGTCCAGGTCGGCATCGCCGGGGCCGTACAGGTCCTGCTCCACACCGCCTGCGAACCGTTCGTGCAGCCAGCCGTACTCCACCTCGGTGAGGTGCCGCACCAGCCCCAGCAGGCACAGCGAGGACGGTGGGCACGACCGGGCCAGCAGCTGCTCCGGCGTCAACCCCTCGCACTTGATCAGCAGCGTCTGCCGGTGATAGTCCAGGAAGCCGGACAGGGTCGCCTTCTCATCAGCGGCGACGGGTGGGTCGGTCCGCTCGCTCAGGACGCACCGCCGGCTGACCGCTCCGCCTGCTGGATCGCCTCCCGGTAGTCGCGTGCCGCGCTCCGCAACGCCTGCTCGGGGTCGACGCCGGCGCGCACCGCGTCCGCGACGACGGCCAGCAACCGCTCGCCGATCCCGTCGCCCGCCGGCAGCGGCACGGCCAGCCCGGCCCGGGAGGACCGGCTGACCAGCTTGGCGGCCAGCGCCAGCGCGGGCTGCTGCATCGCGATCCCGTCGGTGACCGAGTCGCGCTGCTTCTCGGCCTTCTTGATGGCCTCCCAATTGGTCTCCACCTCGGCCGCCGAGCCGGCCAGGACGTCGGCGAAGACATGTGGATGCCGGCGGACCAGCTTGGCCACCAGGTCACCGGCGACGTCGTCGATGGTGAACCGCTGGTCGGGGGCGGCCTCTTCGGCGAGCCGGGCGTGGAAGAGCACCTGCAGCAGCAGGTCGCCGAGCTCCTCGCGCAGTGCCGCCAGGTCGGCCGTCTCGATCGCCTCGAGGGTTTCGTAGGCCTCCTCGATCAGGTACGGGGCCAGCGAGGAGTGGGTCTGCTCGGCGTCCCACGGACAGCCACCGGGTGAGCGCAGCCGGTCCATGATCTCGACGGCGTGGACGAGCTGCGCGCCCGGTCCCGCGGATGCGCCCGGTCCCGCGGATGCGCCCCGTCCGGCGGATGCGCCCGGTCCGGCGGATGCGCCCGGTCCGGCCGCAGGCAGCGGGACCGTCACTGTTGGGTCGGCAGCTTCACGTCACCGGGCAGCGTCTTGTCGAAGGACAGCACCGACGGCAGCTGCTTCTTGCCCAGGTTCACCACCGACAGGCTGTTGAGGTCCCAGCTGCCGTAGCGGGGACTGATCGAGACCTTGTCCTTGACCTTGGCCAGGGCATCGGCGATCTGCTTGTCGGTGGTCAGCTTGGCGCGCACCAGGTTGAGCAGCTCGCGGTTGCGCAGCAACACCGGTTCGAACCGCGCGCTCAGCCCCGCCTGGGTGATCTGGCGGGTCAGCTCGGCCTCGTTACCACCGCCCAGCGCCTCGGCCTTGCCCTTCTCCAGCTGGGCCTCGGTCACCGGGCTGCCGGTCGCGGCCAGCAGGATCGGAAAGACCTCGTTGCGCACCAGGTACTGCAGGACGAAGTTCTTGGCCGGCGTGCTGGTCGAGCCGTCACCGGTCGGGATCGGCTGGGTGCTGGCCGGGACGTAGCGCGACAGGTCCTTCTCGGTGATCCGGTGGCCGTCGACCACGGCGGCGGTGCCGGCCTTGGAGTCACACGCCACCAGGCCCAGGCAGCTGAGCGCCAGCACCGGCAGCACGGCAAGCGAGCGGAGCTTTCCGGAACGGATCTTCACTCTGCGATCTCCGAGTTCGTCTGGTGGCGGTGGCGCGCAGGTCGAGCCCAGTCATTTTTGCACGGGCGCATGAGGCCCGTGCTCAGGCGTGCTAGACCTGACCTCGATGGACAGTGACGACGCGATGCGCTACGCCCTCGGCAAGCCCGGCGCCTGGGCCGACAGCCCGTGGAGTGAGCACCACTACGTGGCCAAGGTCGGTACCAGGATCTTCCTGTTCCCCGGCTACCGGGACGGCCGGCCGGTGATCACCGTCAAGAACACCGCAGAGGCGATCGAAGAGCTCAAGCAGCGCTTCGCCCCGGACGCCGGCCCGGCGCCCTACCTCGACAAGCGGCTATGGGCCCAGCTGTTCATCGACCGGGTACCGGAGGACGACGTCCGGGAACTCATCGACGACTCCTACCGGTTGGTGGTGGCCGCGCTGCCGAAGTCCCAGCGTCCGGGCTAGTGCCCGCGGCGCGGTGCTCTCTTGCTATTCCGCCGGGCCGTGCGTACGACTGATACATGCGCGCCTTTCGCTTTGGCGTGACGCATGCGGGGCCACCGGACATGGCCAGCTGGACCGCGACGGCGAAGCGGGTCGAGTCGCTCGGCTACGACACCTTCCTCGTACCGGACACGCTGGACACGGCGGCCCCGTTGCCGGCGCTCGGCGCGGTAGCCGCGGTCACGAGCAGACTCCGAGTCGGCACCTGGGTGCTGTGCGATCCACTGCGCAACCCGCGGTCAGTCGCCTGGGAGATCGGCAGCTTGGCCCGCATGACGGGCGGGCGTGTCGAACTCGGGCTCGGCGCGGGACGCCCAGCAGCCGGCGAGGACGCGCGGCGCCTCGGCCTGCCCTTCGGCGCCCCCGCTGAGCGCGTGACACGGCTGCGGGAGTCGGTGCAGCTCATCCGCGGGCTGCTGGACGGCGCCGAACCCGACTTCCCGGGTGCTGGGTACCGCGTCCCGATCCTGATCGCGGCATCAGGCCCGCGGCTGCTCGAGTTCGCGGCGCAGGCAGCCGACATCATCGCGTTCGGCTGGCCGCCCGACACGGACGAGAACCGGGCGCGCTCGGTCATCGACCCGGTCGTCACGGCGGCCGGCGACCGGGCGGGTGAGATCGAACTCGCGGCAGGCCTCATCGCCGTCGGCGACGAGCAGCATCCGTGGCTGCGACGCTTAGGCGTCGACCCGCTGGCCCTAGCCGCAGCCGGCGCCGTCACGGTCGTCGCCGGCTCTCCGCGCGAGATCGCCGACACGTTGCTGCGCCGCCGGGACCGCCTTGGCCTGTCCTACGTCACCGTCCCCAGCGCGTCCGCCGAGGCCTTCGCTCCGGTAGTCGAACTGCTGGCCGCCGGCTAGCTAGCCCACCGAACAGCCCGGCCTCAGCCCTCGGGTGCCCGGCATCCTCAGCTCTCGGGTGCTCGCCGCCGCTGCGGATGCATGGTCTCGCCGCGCTCCAGCATCGCGACGAACTCGGCGATCCGCCTGGCCCGGGTCTCCGGGCGCTTGGCCTGCCCCACCCGGTAGGTGATGGCGTAGCGGTTCTGCGAGGTCAGCACATCCCACATCGCCCGGGCGCGCGGATTCGCGGCCAGTGCCGCGGCCAGGTCGGCCGGCAGCTCGGCAGCGGCCGCGCCGGCATAGGCCGCCTCCCAACGGCCGTCGGCCTTCGCCGCGTCCACCGCGGCCTGGCCGGCCGGGGTCACCCTGCCCTCGGCGCTGAGCCTGGCGATGTGCTCCACGTTCCGCCGGGACCAGGCACTCCTCGGCCGGCGCGGGGTGAACCGCTGCCGCAGGCTGGCCTCGTCCCGCCGGCCCACCTGGCCGTCGATCCAGCCGAAGCACAGCGCCTCGTCCAGCGCCGCGGCGTAGTCCAGTTCGGTGACCTGGCCGCCCTTCTTGGTGAGCACCAGCCAGACACCGGGCGAGCTGGCGTGATTCTCGGTCAACCAGTTCCGCCAGGCGGCCGCGTCCGGCACCAGCAGTTCGGGCAGTTCGGCAGCGGCCATCAGACCTCTTTCCCCAGTGAGGATTGACGCTTGGAACCTCAAGCCTGAGCTGTTCCCAGGACCATCCTGGTCGAGATCTTCGCATCGTTCGTTGATGAGGAGTCCTGGACGGTTCACCCGTCCATCGGTCTCAGCAGCTCGGATATGACTAGGTCGGCGGCGGTTTGCACGGAATACGCGGGCGGCCACGCGGTGACCAGTTGGTTCAAGTCTTCGACGAACGCCGTGTCCGCCGTTTTCAATTGAAGATTCGCGATCGCCGCCGCGGCGGTGTAGCCGTCGGGGCGGTAGGGCGGGAAGCACTCGAGGATGTCTGCCGGTCGCAGGCACAGCTCGTTCAGCGCGAGCCACAAGTCGAACAGAACTGCCCGCTGGCTAGGAGGTGGATTGCCAGGTGGCGAGGGGCGACGGTCTGTACAGCCGTGTCAGCCACTGTGAACTGCCTCACCCGATGATGTGTAGGTCTTTGGGGCTACGCAGCACTGAGAGCTGTACAGCCTCATTTCGTTACACATCCTATAGGGGTTTCGGGTCATATTTAGGCCGTCGACGGCTGACCGCTCCGTCACCCCCTCAGCCCACGCCCGATCGGCGTAGGACGCCGGATCAGTGGCCGTCCCGTGAGACTGCCCGCTCCTGGGACGACTCCGACAACGCGTCTGTCAACAATGCGACCAGCGCCTCGTGCTGCACGTCGGCCGATGACCACACCTGCTCATCCGAGCCGTCCAGCGCTCTGGCGGCGAGCCCCGCCTTCTTGTCGATCAACTCAGCGATCCTGCTGTCGATGGTCTGCGCGGCGATGATACGCCACGCGGTGACGGGTTCGGTCTGACCGATGCGGTGGCTGCGGTCGATGGCCTGGGTCTGCTCCGCGTCGGTCCAGGACAGCTCGGCCAGCACGATGTTGGAGGCGACCTGCAGATTGATGCCCACGCCGGCCGCCGTCAGCGAGCAGACCGCGATGGCGACTTCCGGATCGTTGACGAAGGCGTCGATGTTGCGCTGCCGCCCCACCGGCGTCTGGTCGCCGCGGATCGAGGCGTAGCGGATCCCCTGCCTGGCGAAAGCCTCCTCTGCGACGTCCATGACGTCGACGTGCTTGGCGAAGAAGACCACTTTGCCGGCGCTTCGCGCGAGTTGTGCCGCATAGTCGGCGGCGAGGCCGGCCTTCGCCTGGCCGATGCGCCGCATCATGCTGAACACGTTCTCGCCGGCCTTCGTCGTGCTCGCGTTCTTCTGCTCGGACGTGGCGATCTTGCGCACCAGGGCGTGGTCGATGCCGCTGGCGTCCACTGCGACGGCGGAGCGACGGTTCGCCAGCGCGGTCTCATACCGCGCCACCAGCCGGCGAGCGAGGTCGCGCTCCGCCGCCCGGATCGACCGGCCGACCTTCTCCTCCAGCTCGACGGGCAGGTCGGCGGTGCGGCGGGCGGGGATGTCGGCAGCCACATCGACCTTGCGGCGACGGACGATGCCGAGGTCGATCACGCACTGGCGTGCGGCGGAGTAGAACCCGGGGTCCGCGGGGGTCAGGCCGGCCGCTTCGAGGGAGTCCATCAGCTCGGCGCGCGGCTCGGTCTCATCGATCCAGCCGAGGAACTGCCAGATGGCCAGGAAGTCCTCGATGTCGTTGATCAACGGGGTGCCGGTGAGGGCCATCAGCAAGGGCCGCGCGGTGCGGGACCGGATGCGCTTGGAGAGCTCCAGGACGTGCTGCGAGCGTTGGGAGGTCTTGTTCTTGATGAAGTGCGCCTCGTCGACGACCATGCCGCGGAAGCCGAAGTCGCCGAACCACCCCACGTGCCGGTCGAGCACCTCGTAGTTGACGATGACGATGTGGGCGAAGCCGTCGACCGTGTCACCGTTGCCGTGGACCACGGTGGCCGAGCGGTTCGGAGTCCACAGGCCGACCTCGCGTGCCCAGTTGGTCTTCACGACGCTCGGTACGACCACCAGCAGCGGGTAGGCGTTCGCCGCCTCGGCGGCGAGCAGCGCCTGGGCCGTCTTGCCCAGGCCCGGCTCGTCGGCGAGCAGGAAGGTCCGGTGGCCGGCCGCGGCAGCGGCGACCAGCTGTGCCTGGTGGGGCATCAGCTTTCGGCTCCCTGGCAGGCGCAGCGGGGCCGGTGCCGGCAGCGCCATGCACGCCGGGGCTCTGTCGTCGGCCCGTTCGAACGAGCTGAGGAGCGGGTTGAGCAGCTCCCAACCGGCCAGGCGCCGCGGACCGACCCTGCCCGGCCGGACCGATGAGAAGTCGGGAGCGAGGAACGGGTTGGCCAGCTTTCGAGTGACGACCGATCGGGGCACGACCCGGCGTTCGGTGCTGGCGGAACCGGTCGCAGGCTCCGTCGGCGCGGCCTCCTCGGGGTCCGGTTCGATGCCCGCCGCCCTCAGCATGTCCCGCTTGAGCGACCTGGCCGCGTCGGAGACGACGGCATCCTCGGCCAGGAGCGCGAGGAGCGCGGGGTCGCGTACGGCGGTCTTCGCGAGGATCGTCGCGATCCCGTCCAGGCGCTTGAGCCGCTCGGCCCGACTGGCCTGGCTGCCGGCCTGCTTCCCCTGGACCCGGGCGTGCTCCTCGCGCACAAGCAGCGCGACGACCTGGAACTTGGCACGGACAGCGGGCGTCACGCGGCGACTCTCGACAGCTGCTTGCACCTCACGCACCGCGCGAGCGAGCACGGACATAACGTCGTCCGGGGCACCGACGCGCCGCTGCTTCGGCGAAGCGGTATGTCCAGCGCCCGTCTGCCGCCGACGTGGTCGAGCAGCCACAAACTCCTCCTCCGTACGCCCGGCTCGGTGGCCGGGCGAAAATCCTGCGACCTGCCCGCCGGTCGGACCAGATTCGGTCCGCCAGGAGAGCCGGGCAGCTGCTCCGAGACGCGCTGCCCGACCGAACTCCGCGAGATCGACATCACGAGACCGGACGGGCCGACCACCGCGGGTGCCCTGAGCCGCCGGTTGACGGGTGGGTCGACGACCGCACACCGAGGTCCGCCGCACACGGAGCAGGCTCTCGCGTTGTGGGAGTGGTACAGGTTCATGCTAGCGCCGGTCCATCGTGCCGACGAGGCGTACCGGACATGCTGAAGACACCAGCGCGGTCCCACCCGATATGACATTCTCAGTGCCTCTCGCCTGAGATGGGGGTTCCGTGACGTGATCAGAGGAGTTGGCACATGAGGTACGCCCTAGGTGGCGCGATAAGTGCCATCCTGATCGCCGGTCTGGTCGTTCCGGTCACTGCCTCCGCCGCCGGACCCGCCCCCACCGCAGCCCTCGCGCCCACCGCAGCCCTCGCGCCCACCGCCGTGGAGGTGGGCGGAAGCCTGGTCACCGTGCCGGCCCGGCGACTGGTCGACACCAGGACCACCACCGGACCGGTCGGCAGCGTGCTGGTGGACGCCGGCGGCCGGGTCGGCACCGGCGCGCTGGCTGCTGTGCTATCCATCACCGTCGTGCGCCCGACCCGCACCAGCTACCTCACCGCCTATCCGGACGGAGCGCAAGCGCCGGTCGCGCTCAGCATGAGCTTCACCGCGGGCCGGACCAGCACCAACACGGTGGTCGCCAATCTGTCCGGCAGCGCCCGGGTCGCCATCCGGATCGCGGTGCCGGCCAACGTGGTGGTCGACCTGCTCGGGTACTTCACCAGCCGCCCCGATGCCCAGGCCGCCGGCAGCTACCACCCCGTCAGCGCCAAGCGGATCGTGGACACCAGGCAAGGGCTGGGCGGGCGCCCGTTGGCGGCGCGCGGATCCGAAAGCCTCCAGGTGGCCGGCCTCGCTGGGGTGCCGACCACGGGGGTCACCGCGGTGGCGGTCAACCTGGTGACGGTCGGCTCGACCGCCAACGGTTACCTGACCGCCTACCCCGACGGCCAGCCGCTGCCGTACACGGCCTCGGTGAGCTTCCCCGCGGGTCTGACCATCGCCAACCGGGTCATCGTCGGGATGTCCAATGGCCGGATCAGGGTGTACAACGCCGCCGCCGGCACCACCCAGTTCGTGGTGGAGGTCGTCGGCTACTTCGGGACTGCGGCGGGCGGCAGCTACTACCACCCGTTGCAGCACGACTATGTCAAGCCCCCGGACAGCCCGGTGCGGGTCGCCGACACCCGCATCCAGCCGCCGACCAACGGAGTGCTGACGGTCAGCCAGACGGCACTGACGGACGCCATCACCGGGTTCGCGCCCTGGGATTCGACGGTGCCGCCGACTGCCGTAATCGCCTCCGTCAGCGTGTTCGGCGAGCGCGGCAGCGGAAGCATCACGGCCTATCCGACCGGTAGCGCGCCACCGGCGACCACAGACCTGCCCTACTCCAGCGGTCAGGTCAGCAACCAGGTCCTGGCGCCGCTGGCGCGCGGCTCGTTCTCGCTGCGGCTGTCGGGTGCGGCCACCCAGTTCACCGTCGACGTCAGTGGTTACTTCGCCCGGCTGCGCCCGGCCACCACCGCCGGGCTGTACGGGTGGGGCTGGGACAGCGTCGGACGCGCTGATCTGGTCTCCTCGTCCGCGCCGGTCAGGATCGCCGCGTCCACGGGGGTGATCGGGTTGAGCACGAGCGGCTGGTACGCCAACTACCTGATCCGTGACGACCACACGGTGCAGGGCTGGGGTTACGGCCCGTTCGGCGCCGGACGCACCTACAGCACGGTGCCGGTGTCGGTGCCGGGAGCGACCGGGGTGGTGGCGGTCGTGGCCAACGGACAGGACGACAACGGATGGGGCACCGCCTTCGCGCTGCGCTCGAACGGCACGGTGCTCGCCTGGGGGCAGAACACCCGGGGCCAACTGGCCGACGGCACCACGAACAACCGCAACTCGGTGGCCGTGATCGCGGGCCTCACCGGGATCACCCAGCTGGCTGCGGGGGCGACGGCCGGTTACGCGCTCAAGTCGGACGGCACCGTCTGGGCCTGGGGTGACAACGCCGCCGGCCAGCTAGGCCAGGGCAGCGTCGGCGGGTACCGCGGCAGCCCGGTCCAGGTGCCCGGGCTGACCGGGATCGTCGCGATCTCCGCGGACCGGAACGAAGCCTGGGCGGTCTCCGCCGACGGCTCGCTGAGCCAGTGGGGCAGCTCCTCCATGCGCAGCGGACCGAGCGCCGTTCCGGCCGCACCGTACTGGACCGCCAGCGCCTGCCCGGCGCGCAAGGTCGTGGCCGCCGACCAACTGGGCGCGGTGCTGTGCCAGGACGGCACCGTCTGGGCCTGGGATGTGTTCCAACACCCGACCGCCCCGTGGGGTGCGACGATTCCCGGCCTGAGCGGGGTGAGCGACCTCGCCACCCAGGACGTCGCGACCTTCGCACTGACCTCGGCCGGCACGGTCTGGCGCTGGGGTCACGGCTGGTACAACTCCATGGGCGACGGGTACACGTGGAGCTCGCAGACCGGTAATGACTGGTACGAGGTGATCACCGAGCCGGCTCCGATGCCGGACCTGAGCGGCATCACGATGATCAGCAGCTACCGGCAGGGCACCTTCGTCCTGCGCGGCTGAAAGGGTCTTCGGTTCTGCGCCGAGGCGGGCGGGACGCTCGAACCGGCGCGGCGTCGATCACTGGCGACGGTTGGTGCGCGCGGTCGCCTCGGCGGTGAGCGGGTCCTCGGGCCACGGGTGCCTGGGGTAGCGCGCCCGCAGGTCCGCGCGCACCTGCGGGTAGCCCTGCCGCCAGAAGGACGCCAGGTCCGCGGTGATGGCAACCGTGCGGCCGGCGGGCGAGAGCAGGTGCAGGACGATCGGGGCGCGCCCGTCCGCGAGCGCCGGGGTCCGCGTCCAGCCGAAGGTCTCCTGCAGTTTCACCGCCGCCACCGGTGGCTCGGCGCCGTCGTAGGCGACGCGGACGCGGGATCCGGACGGCACCTGCAACCGCTCGGGCGCGAGCTCGTCCAACCGGGTCGCCGCCGGCCAGGGCAGCAACCGGCGCAGCGCGGTGTGCACGTCGAGGCGGCGCAGGTCGGCGCTGCGCCGCACCGCGCTGATGTCCAGCCACTCGTCCAGGCGCTCAAGCAGCGCGGCGTCTCCGACGTCGGGCCACGGGTCGCCCAGCACCGCGTGCAGAAAGCCGAGCCGGGCGCGCAGGCTGCGAGCGGCGTCGGTCCAGCTCAGCGCGACCAGACCCCCGGCGCCCTGGGCGCGCAGCCCCTCACGGACGGCGGCCTGGACCCGCTGCGGATCGGGGCTGCGCAGCGGGGCTGCCGAGAGCTCGATCGCGCCGAGCCGCTCCACCCGGCGCGCGACGAGGGCGCCGTTGGCCCATTCGATCTCCTCGGAGGTGGTGACGAGGTCGGCGGCCACCACCCGGGCCGTGGGTTCGTCGATCGGCGCCGCCGCCCGCACCCGCGCTTCGGCGCGGCCGGGCTGCCGGTCGGCCACGGCGATCGCGAGCCACGGGGTGCCTCGCAACCGGGAGGATTCCGCGAGTTGCGCGCCGGTGCCGCCGGTCATCTGGTAGCTGGCGGTATCCGCCCCGCGGGCCCGCGCGATGCGATCGGGATAGGCCAGGCCGACGACGGTGCCCACCGCGAGGTCGTCGGACATCGCGGTGTGTCCCGGCCCGCCGCTGCCGAGCCGGCGCGCCTCCTGCCGCCACCGGCGGGTGCCGTCGCGGTCACGCGCATCCCCTCCTGTGCGAAGTTCCCGGTAGCGGGCGGCCAGGTCGTCGTGATGACCGGTCAGCGAGTCGTCGGACAGCAGCGCCACGACCTCCCGCGCCCGCTCGGCGCCGACGAGTTCGGCGCCGTCGAGGACGGCGCGGGCCAGCCGCGGGTGCGCGCCCACAGCGGCCATCCGCCGGCCGCGATCGGTGATGCGGCCTTGTGTGTCGATCGCGTCGAGGCGGTGCAGCAGCCCGGTTGCGGCGTCGAGGGCCGCAGTGGGCGGCGGGTCGAGCAGGGCGAGCCCCTCGCCGCCCGGTGCGCCCCACGCGGCGGTCGTGAGCGCGAACCCGGCGAGGTCGGCCGTGGCGATCTCGGGCAGCGCATGCGCCGCGAGGTGGACGTGCTCCTCGGGTGACCAGCAGCGGTAGGCGCGACCGGGCGCCTCGCGTCCCGCCCGGCCGGCGCGCTGATCGGCCGACGCCTTCGACACCCGGGTGGTGATCAACGCGCCGAGTCCGCGCGCCTGGTCCATCCGTGGCTCGCGCGCCAGCCCGGCGTCCACGACGGCTCGCACGCCGGGCACGGTCAACGAGCTCTCGGCCACCGAGGTGGTGACGACAATACGACGCTTTCGGCCGGGCGTGAGTGCCAGGTCCTGCTCGGCGCGTGATTGGCGCCCGAACAGCGGGCGTACGTCGGCGGCCACTCCGTCGAGCGCCCGGGCGACGGTGGCGATCTCCCGTTCGCCCGGCACGAAGACGAGCACGTCCCCGTCCCCCTCGGCGAGCGCGCGCCGCGTGACGTCCGCAACGTGGTCGAGCAGTCGCGGGTCGACGCGCTGGCCCGGCAGCAGCGGCAGCGGACGCGAGGGCGGGGCCCAGATCTTGTCGACCGGATGCGCCGCCGCGGTCGCGATGATGACCGGCGCGTCGAGCGCGCGGGTGAGCGCCGCCGTGTCCGGGGTGGCCGACGTTGCCACCAGCGCGAGGTCGGCGCGGAGCGTGTCGCGGACCTCGAGGCAGAAGGCCAGCAACAGGTCGGCGTCCAGGTGGCGCTCGTGGCACTCGTCAATCACCACCGCGGCGACACCGGGCAGTTCGGGATCGCGCTGCAGGCGCTGGACGAGCAGCCCGGTCGTCACCACCTCGATCCGGGTCTGCGCACCACCGACCCGCTCGTCCCGCATCGCGTAGCCGACCCGCCCGCCGGGCTGCTCGCCCAGCAGTTCGGCCAGCCGCCGGGCCGCGGCGCGGGTCGCGATCCGCCTCGGTTCGGCGACCAGGATCTTTCCGTCCAGGGCATCAGCGAGCGCGAGCGGCAGCAGCGAGGTCTTGCCCGATCCCGGCGGGGAGACGAGCACCGCCTTGCCGGTGCTTGTGATCGCGGAGATCGTCTCCGGCAGCACCGCCCGAACCGGCAGATCCGCGCCGGGCACTTCCGGCGGCGGCAGCAGGAACGACACGCCCCGAGGCTAGCCGTGCCTAACGCAACCGCCGCAGGAGGCGTGCTGGACGGCGCGTAGACGCATCGCTCTGACGCGCATTCGATGCACGCTCATCTGGGTATCGACAGGGCCGCCACGACTGGCGAGGGTCAGTGACACCGAGCTCGGCCCTCATCGAGTCTCTGACTTAATCGCATTGCGTGATATTCCCCGGGTGCCTAGCGTTTGCTCCCGATGACTTCTCACCTCCTTGCACTCTGCGTCGATGCCAACGACCCGCTCCGTCTCGCGCGTTTCTGGGCCGGCATCCTCAGCTGGGAGATGGGAAATGACCCTCACGAGGGCATCGCGCTCTTGCCGAGCGACGACACCGGGTTTCGCATCCGGTTCCTTCCGACCCAGGCACAGAAGGCCGGCAAGAACCAGATGCACTTCGACCTAACGAGCACGTCCCTGCAAGACCAGCAGCAGACGGTGGTGAGATCACTCGAACTCGGCGCCCGGCACATCGACATCGGTCAACGACCGGAGGAGCCTCATGTGGTGCTCGCCGACCCCGAAGGCAATGAGTTCTGCGTCATCGAGCCGGGCAACAACTTCCTTGCTGACTGCGGATTCATAGGAGCGGTCGCGTGCGACGGCTCGCAGGACGTCGGGTACTTCTGGAGCGAAGCGCTGGGCTGGCCGTTGGTCTGGGACCAGGACCAGGAAACCGCTATCCGCTCGCCTCGCGGTGGTCCGAAGATCACCTGGGGCGGTCCGCCACTGATGCCGAAGACGGGAAAGAACCGCCTGCATCTGGATATCGCGCCACCCGTCGACGGTAATCAGCACGCAGAGGTCGAGCGTCTCATCTCTCTTGGCGCGACTCGAATTGACATCGGCCAGGGCGAGGTCAGCTGGGTGGTGATGGCCGATCCTGATGGCAATGAGTTCTGTGTGCTGCCGCCTCGATAGGGGGCCGGGCAGGGTGCTTGCACGGTTATTCCATAGCACCACTGAAGCGGCTGCCAGCGAAGTGGCAAGTAGGTACCGTTGTCCCTTACAGTTTGTGTTGCTTGGAGCGTTGAGCTTCAAGAAGTGAGCCCGAGACCCGGCCGGACGACCGTGGCGCTCGGGCTTCGCGCTTTCCGGACAGTGTGTTCAGACGTCGCGGTGCACGTCTGCGACGACGGGCTCGAGCGCACCAGGCCAGCAGCGGCTGGTCGCGCAACAGCTCCCCGCCGAACTTTGGCCTCGCCCACCTGCCGTCCGGCGCTTAGACCCTCACTGAACTGTGCTCTGGCCGCTTCAGACCACGAGAACCGGGCCCGGCGGCGGTCTCGGCGTTTCCGAGAGGCAGTGCTCTCTCCCTCTGGGCTACCGGGGCGGTCGTCAGGCGTAGACGACCGTCTCGGAGTAGACCGTGGCGCAGCCCCCGTTGGCGGAGATGACACCCGACACGACGGCGAGGTTGCTCACCGGGTTCTGGTAGATGTCATGCACTCCGGTGATGGAGTTCATGCAGGCGTCGGCCTGTGCGTTGGTACTGGTTCGACCGTCCACCCAGGCGTCCACCCAGATAGATGTGCCCGCCGGGCGCGTGCCGCTGTGGCACGCCGCGCAGCTGTCTTCGACCATGAAGTACTTGCGCAGCGCCGGGACATGGAACCTGGTCCCAGCGGGGACGTCCAGGGTAGTGCCGACCACGCCCACCGCCAGGGTGATGGGATCGGCGTAGGTGCCCGTGCCGCCCGCCTCGGTGTGAATAACCCCGCAACAGATGGCCGTCGAGCCGATCGGGTCGTTGTCGTAGACGCTGTAGCCGGTCAGGTAGGCGGTTGCCTTCGTGCCGGGACTCGGGGTGACGACCGTGCCCTGGCCGGTGACCACGTCGAGGTAGAGGTTGCGACAGCAGGCGTTCGTGAAGGCGATCTTGACCGCGTGGTTGCCGCTGGCCAGGCTGCGCGTGAAGGCGTAGTCCGTCCAGGTCTGGGCCGGGACGGATTGCGCTGCGAAGGCCACACCGTCGACCGTGACCGTCATGCTGGCTGCCGTGCCGTCGGTCTTCGCGCGAACAGTCAGGCCGGTGGCGGCGCTGGTCAGGTTGAGCGTGCCCTGGACGGTGACGTTGCTGTCGACCAGCAGCGCCTGCCCGCCACTGGCGGTGGTGTCGTTGTAGACGGAGGCGCCGTAGCCCTGGATGCTGGTCATGACCTCGGCCTGAAGCTGGCCGACGGCGGCAGCCGATGCGCTACCTCCGCTGGACAGACTCAGTGCCACCAGGCCGACCGCCACCGCAGCGACGATGCCGCTCGGTACGAGACTTTTGCGCATGCTCATGGCTTTCCTTTGCCCTTTCTCGCGGTCGGGACACTGTTTGCACGACTTGTCCTTTATGGTAGCCCGCTAGCCATCATCGTCGCTGTCCCCAGGGTCGTTGGTGGCCCAGAAGTCGGACGGGGTGTTTTGGGTCTGGGAGGCCGCTGGCGGGCGGCGGCGGGTCCAGACGACGTCCACCGGGTGCGTCGCGGCGGTCGCGGTGATGACCGGCGCGTCGAGCGCGCGGGTGAGCGCGGCCGTGTCCGGGGTCGCCGAATAGTCTCCGGTAGCACCGCCCGAACCGGGAGATCCGCACCCGGCACGTCGGGCGGCGACAGCAGGGACGGCACGCCCCGAGGCTAGCCGTGCGACGCCAGCGGCTACTTGCGTTCCCTTGTCTGCATAGGGGTCAGACATGGGCCATGTTGCCATTCCGGCCACCGATGCCGAGTAGGGCAATCCCGTACCGGCCCGCTATCCCGTTCGGCTCCAATAGTGGCGAACCAGCCGAGCCGGGGGACGGCGCTCGACAGGCATCAGCAGGCGCGAAAAGGATGCTTGACGCATACCCGGGCGCGTGATGCACTCCCTTCCTAGTTGCCTGAGGAGGAGTGGAATATGCGAGCACTGCGAGTACTCGGCGCGATGGGTGTCTCCCTGATGGCGGTCTTTGCTCTTGCGACTCCGGCGTTTGCCACCACCCCTGCCACGGTTTATGACCTTGTCGGTGACTATGCGCGCTGGAACTACGACACGAATGTTCTGACCGTGTGCGATAACGACCCGCACGAGGGAGTCGCCAAGGCGATTCTGTCCGTCGACGGCGGTGGGACCTGGACGAAATATGACGACAACGGTGCGCAGCCGGGATGTGGTATCGCTGGCCCGTTGAATGTCGACGATTCGAAATCTGCCCACCTCTACATCTGCCCCAACAACTGGAGCGACTGCAGGGAGAAGCTGTTGGACCACCTGTAACACCCAGATGTCCTACAGGACGCCAAAACGGGTGGTTAGCGGGTCAGTTTAACTCGACGGTGGTGGGCGGCCGGTGTGTCGGCTTGGTGCATCCGTTGAGCACGGCGGCCAGCGAGCGCGGACAGTCTGCCCTGGCGCCGGTCAGCTAATTGGACAGCACGGCCTTGAGCACCGGCCCCAAAATGTTCTCCAGCAACTCAGCGCACCAGGTCAGCAACGGCTGATCCCGCAGCGGCTCGCCGCCGAACTTGGCCTCCGCCCAGCTTCCGTCCGGTTTCACCACGCCCTTAGGACGAGCGGCGGCCATCGTGGAGACCGCCGGCTTGTAGACCGCCTTGTCATACGTCCGCTGCAGCCGGACCTGGGCCGACTCCGGCAGCAACACCGGGGAGAACCGCACCGACTGGCCCTGCAGCGAGACCTCGGTAATGCCGAACTTGCGGCACACCACCTTGAACCGGGCCACCGCCAGCAGGTTGTCCACCTCGATCGGCATCGGCCCGAACCGGTCCAGCAGCTCCAGCCGGACGGCGTCGACCGCCTCGTCGGTGGTGGCGTTGGCCAGCGCCCGGTAGGCCTCCAGCCGCAGCCGCTCGCCGGGCAGGTAGTCCTGCGGAAGGTTCGCATTGACCGGCAGGTCGACCTTGACCTCGCTGAACTGCTCCTGCTGCTCGCCCCGGAACTCCGAGACCGCCTCGCCGACCAGCCGGACGTAGAGGTCGAAGCCGACCCCGGCGATGTGGCCGGACTGCTCACCGCCCAGCAGGTTGCCGGCGCCGCGAATCTCCAGGTCCTTCATCGCCACCTGCATCCCGGCGCCGAGTTCGGTGTGCTGGGCGATGGTGGCCAGCCGGTCATGGGCCAGCTCGGTGAGCGGCTTCTCCGGCGGGTAGAGGAAGTAGGCGTACCCGCGCTCGCGAGCCCGGCCGACCCGGCCGCGCATCTGGTGCAGCTGGGACAGCCCGAAGGTGTCGGCCCGGTCCACGATCAGGGTGTTGGCATTGGGGATGTCCAGGCCCGACTCGACGATGGTGGTCGAGACCAGCACGTCGAAGTCGTTCTCCCAGAAGCCGACCATGATCTTCTCCAGCGCGTCCTGACCCATCTGGCCGTGCGCCACCGCGATCCGGGCCTCGGGCACCAGCTCGGCCAGCTTGGCCGCGGTCCGGTTGATCGACTCGACCCGGTTGTGGATGAAGAACACCTGGCCGTCGCGCAGCAGCTCGCGCCGGATCGCCGCCGAGATCTGGCGGGAGTCGTAGGCGCCGACGAAGGTCAGGATCGGGTGCCGCTCCTCCGGCGGCGTGAGGATCGTGGTCATCTCCCGGATGCCGGTCAGCGACATCTCCAGGGTGCGCGGGATCGGGGTCGCCGACATGGTCAGCACGTCGACCGCGGTGCGCAGCGACTTCAGGTACTCCTTGTGCTCCACCCCGAACCGCTGCTCCTCATCCACCACCACCAGGCCCAGGTCCTTGAACCGGACGGTCTGCTGCAGCAGCCGGTGGGTGCCGATCACGATGTCGACGCTGCCGTCGGCGATCCCGGCCAGCACCTGGTCGACGTCGGCGGCGTGGGTGAACCGGGACAGCTCCTTGATCGTCACCGGGAACTGGTTCATCCGCCCGGTGAAGGTCTGGATGTGCTGGTGGGCAAGCAGCGTGGTCGGCACCAGCACCGCGACCTGCTTGCCGTCCTGCACCGCCTTGAACGCCGCCCGCACCGCGACCTCGGTCTTGCCGTAGCCGACGTCGCCGCAGATCACCCGGTCCATCGGCAGCGGCTTCTCCATGTCGGCCTTCACCTCGTCGATGGCCGCCATCTGATCGGGAGTCTCGACGTAGGGAAAGGCGTCCTCGAGCTCGCGCTGCCACGGGGTGTCCGGGGCGTAGGCGTGCCCGCGGGTGGCCATCCGTGCCGAGTACAGCCTGATCAGCTCCGCCGCGATCTCCTTGACGGCCTTGCGCGCCCGGCCCTTCGTCTTGGCCCAGTCCGCACCGCCGAGCCGTGACAGCGACGGTGACTCACCGCCCACGTACTTGGTGACCTGGTCCAGGGAGTCGGTGGGCACGAACAGCCGGTCCCCCGGCTGGCCCTTCTTCGCCGCGGCGTACTCGATGATCAGGTACTCGCGCTCGCCGCCGTTGACGGTGCGGCGCACCATCTCGACGTAGCGGCCGACGCCGTGCTGCTCGTGCACCACGAAGTCGCCGGACTGCAACTGGATCGGGTCGATCGCGTTGCGGCGCCGGGACGGCATCCGGGACTTGTCCAGCGCCGTGATCCCGCGCTGGCCGGTGAGGTCGGACTCGGTGAGGATGGCCAGCTTGAGCCGGGCCGAGACCAGGCCGGACTCCAGGTGGCCGGTGGTCACCGTGACGACACCGGGTTCCAGCTTGTCGATGCCGGGCACCATCCGGGCCGCGAGGTCGGCGGCATGCAGCCGTTCCAGAGCCCGCTCGGCGGTACCGTGGCCTGCGAAGACCAGCGCCAGCCGCCAGCCGTCGCGGGCCCAGCCGCCGATGTCGCCGAGCAGCGCCTCGGTGTCGCCGCGGTAGGCCGGCGCCGCCTCGAACGAGGAGTCGACGGCGGCGACCGTCCGGAAGTCCGGGCCGGCCTCGGCGACCAGCTCGTTGTCGGTGCTGAACGGCGACAGCGACCACCACGGCATGCCGAGAGCGGACGCGACCTCGGCTACTTCCTCCAACGAGCGCAGCGACGCCGAGCCCAGATCGACCGGGGCCTTGCCGCCACCGGCCGCCGCCGCCCAGGACGCGGCCAGGAACTCCTCCGACGTCGCCACCAGATCGGCCGCCCGGGCCCGCACCTTCTCCGGGTCACAGACCAGCACGGTGGTACCGGCGGGGAACTCCTCCAGCACCAGCCGCAGCTCCTCGACCAGGACCGGGGCCAGAGATTCCATGCCCTCGACCGGATTGCCCAGGCTGATCGGCTCCAGCAGCTCACCGAGTTCGGGATGCTGGGCCAGCAGCGCGGCCGCCCGGGCCCGCACCTGCTCGGTCAGCATCAGCTCCCGGCACGGCGGCGCCCACACCCCGCCCGTGGCGATCTCCAGCGAGCGCTGGTCGGCGACCTTGAAGTACCGGACCTCCTCGACCTCGTCACCCCAGAACTCGACGCGCAGCGGGTGTTCCTCGGTCGGCGGGAAGACGTCGAGAATGCCGCCCCGGACCGCGAAGTCACCGCGCTTCTCGACCAGCTCGGTCCGCCCGTAGCCGGCGGCGACCAGTGCCGTGACGATCTCTTCCAGCTCGCGCCCGGAGTCCCCAATCGAGATGCTGACCGGCTCCAGGTCACCGAGGCCGGGAACCTGCGGCTGCAGGATCGAGCGGACCGGCGCCACCACCACGCTCAGCGGGCCGGTGCTCTGTTCGCGGGGGTCGGGGTGGCGCAAGCGGCGCAGCACCGCCAGCCGGCGGCCGATGGTGTCGGCGCGGGGCGAGAGCCGCTCGTGCGGCAGCGTCTCCCAACCCGGGTACAGCGCCACCGAGTCCGGCGCCAGCAGGCACTGCAGGCTGGCCACCAGATCCTCGGCCTCGCGCCCGGTACTGGTCACCGCCAGCACCGTGCGGCCGGCCCGCCCGGCCAGGGTGGCGACCGCGAGCGGGTCGAGCGCGGTGGGCCCGGACAAGGCCAGCGGCCGGGCGCCGGAACGGCTGGCGGCCTGGATCACGGTGGCCAGTGCTGGATCGTCGAGGGCGGCGTCGATCAGTCCCGCCAAGCTCATGCCACGAGCTTACGTGGCGGAGCTGACAGCCCCTCCACCACCCGGTACGGCTGGCGGCAAACGCCCTTTGTCAAACGCTTGTAAATTGATAGATAAGACCGCTACATTACGCTCGCGGATTTCGGGGGAATCAGATGTTCGGTCCACCCGGCGTGAGAAGCACGCCCAGGCACGTTCTCGAGCACGGGACCGGAACCCGGTCCCGTTCTCGTGCATTTCTCGTGCCCGTGCTGGGTGGGCTGGTGCTGCTGTCGAGTTGGGGGAGCATGGCCGGCAGCGCCGGGGCTGCGAGCTACCCGCCCGCGCTCGGCTGCGGGGTCTCGGGCCTCGCCTCGGCCGGCTCGGGGCTTGTCCAGGTCCGCGGGATCGGCTTCGACGCCGGGTCCCGGGTGCTGGTCCGTGTCGACGGCCGGAACACCGGCGCCATCCGCGCCGACGCTGCCGGCTCGTTCCAGGCCTCCTGGCGCCTCGCCACCCCGGCGGCCGGGGCCGCGATCACCGCCTCCGATGCCGGCTGCTCGGCCACCGGCGTGCTGGTGATCGAGAATTCCCAGGGTGGCTCAGGCAATTCCGGACAGCCCGGCCCGGCCAAGCCTGCCAAGAACGTTCCGCCGAGCGAGCCGGTACCGCCGGCCCGCCGGGCCGACCCGGTGGCCGCGATCCCGTCGACGCCGCTGACCGGCCTGCCTCCGCAACTGTTCCTCGGACTGGCTGGAGCGGTGATGCTGGCGGGAGCGGCGCTGATCGGGCTGACCGGCCGGCTCGGCCATCGCTCCGACCGCCCGGCCAGCTCCGAGATCTCCGTGTCGAGCACCTACCCGACGGCGCCCGGCACCACCTGAATTCCACAAAGTCTCACCTGTAGTGATCAATGTGCCGACTGCTGTCACCTGTGGTAATTAATCCCTCAGTGTTTACGACGGCAATTCCGCGCTGGCTCGGCGTAGAAACAATTGAAGGGACCGCATGACTGCCGCCGAACCAGTGCCCGTTCCCGGGCGCCGGCACCCGCGCGGCCGGCGGCGCGCCGTGCTGCGGTACGCCCTCGCGGCCGGCTTCGGGCTGGTACTGGCCGGCCTGCTCTGGATCGCCGTCACCGCGGCGCTGGTCCGGCAGCAGGCCCAGGCCGGCGACCAGGCGGTGAGCCGGCTCCGGGCGGCGGTGTCGGCGGCTGACCTGCCGGCCGCCCGCAGCGCCGCCAGTTCGCTGACCGGGCACGCCCGTTCGGCGCACCGGTTGACCACCGGGCCGGCCTGGTGGGCCGGCGCCAAGGTGCCCTGGCTCGGCCGGCCGGTCCGCTCGATCCGGGGCAGCGCCGCGCAGTCGGACCAGCTCGGCTCCACGGTGCTGATGCCACTGGTTGACCTGGCCGAAACCCTGCCGCCGGGCGGGCTGGTCGACCACGGCTCGATCCGGCTGCGGCCGCTGATCGATGCGGCGCCCGTGCTGCAGCAGGCCGAACTGCACCTGCGGGCCGGCTCGCAGCAGGTCGAGCGGCTGCCGAGCAGGACCTGGCTGGCCCCGGCCGACCGCTTCCGCGGCAGCCTGCGCCGCACCCTGCTCGAGTTCGAGGGCCGGTTGCGGCCGGTCAGCCAGGCGAGCGAGGTGCTGCCGGACCTGCTCGGCCGGCACGGCAGCAAACGGTACTTCGTCGGCCTGGAGAACGAGGCCGAGTCGCGCGGGGTCGGCGGCATCCCCGGCGCGTTCGCCATCGTGACGGCCACCGACGGCAAGATCAGCGTCGACCGGCTGGAGAGCGACACCACCCTGAGCAAGGTGCGCACGGAGCTGGACCTCGGTGCCGAGTACGACCAGCGCTACCGGGCGGCGGACCCGGTGAACACCTACTCCAACTCCACCATCAGCCCGGACTTCTCCGACGCCGCGCGGATCTGGGCGGCGATGTGGCAGAAGTACAGCGGCCAGCGGATCGACGGGGCGCTGGCCGTCGACCCGACCGCCATCTCCTACCTGCTGCGAGTGACCGGTGCCGCCACGCTGGCCGACGGCAGCACGGTGACCGGAGCCGAAGTGGTCAGCCTGACCCAGCAGACGATGTACCGCACCCACCCTGACAAGGCCGCCCGCAAGGCCTACCTGCTCGACATCGCCAGGGCGATCTCGGTCCGGCTGCTGTCGGCCCGCGGCTCGGCCGGCCTGGTCCGGGCCGCCGCGCAGGCAGCCGGCGAGCGACGGATCGTGGCCTGGAGCGCGGACCCGGCCGTCCAACAGCGACTGGTGGCGGCGACCGTGTCGGGAACGCTGGACGCGGGGACCGGCTACCTCGCCGGCTTCAGCACCGTGAACGCCACCGGCGGCAAGCTCGACTACTACCTCAGCCGCGGCATGTCCTACTCCCGCCAGGGCTGTGGGGCCGGCAGCACCAGCACCTCCACCTTCACCCTGACCAACCAGGTCCCGGCCGGCCCGTTGCCCTCCTACGTCACGCTGCGCCTGGACGCACCCCGCTACCGCACCCGGCCCGGCGACAACAAGGTGCTGCTCAGCTACTACGGAACTCCCGGCTCGCGAATCGACACCGTCACCGTGGACGGCCGGCCGGCCGTGGTGATGCCGGCGTCCGAGCACGGCCTGACGGTGCTGACCCTGCCGCTGGAACTGGCGCGCGGATCCAGGCATTCGGTGACGGTGACCGCGACCGAGCCGGCCCGGGAGAACCGGACGGAGATCCTGCGGCAACCTGCGGTGAACCCGCTGTCGGTGACGACCCGGCTGCCCGACTGCGGTGGCTGAGTCCGGCAGTTCCTGAGCCGGCGCTGGCTGAGTCCGGCGGCGCCTGAACCCGGACAGCGGCGCGAGCTACGCGCGCAGGCCCATCTCGATGTTCAGGGCCTGCCGCAGCATGGTGGAGGAGGTATGCACCGTGTAGGGAAGGTAGAAGACCTCGACGCCCACCTCGGCGAACTCGCGTTCGAGCCGGTTGCCCTTGTCGGTGCCACGCCAGTCGTCGCCCTTGATGATCACGTCGAACTGCAGCCGCTGCCACATCTCGAGCTTGGTGGGCACGTCCTCGGCGACCGCCTCGTCGACGTAGCGGATGCTGCGGACGATCTCCAGCCGCTCGGCCAGCGGGATCACCGGGCTCTTGCCCTTGGCCCGCCGGCTGAGGTCGTCGGAGACGACGCCGGCGATCAGGTAGTCACAAGCCAGCCGGGACTTGCGCAAGATGTTGAGGTGACCGATGTGGAACATGTCGTAGACCCCGGGGGCGTAGCCGATCCGCTTGCGTGCCACTGGGCTCGGCTGGTTCACGATTCCCCCGAAAGTTCTGCGCCCACCGGCGCTACGTGCAAACAATGTTAAGATAACGCATCGCAGCCCTGTTGTGGTGCTTTACGCTCACTTCATAAAGGTGCAGCTGAACCATCGACACAGAACGGCTCCAACATGAGGGACACCTGGCTGGTTTCGGGCGGAGCAGGCTACATCGGCGCGCATGTCGTGCGCAGCCTGCAAGCTGCCGGCGCCGACGCGGTGGTGATAGACGACCTCAGCACCGGTGACATCGGCCGGGTCCAGGTGCCGTTCGTGGAAGGCGACATCGCGGACTGGCGACTGGTGGCCGACACGATGCGGCAGTACCGGATCACCGGAGTGGTGCATCTGGCGGCCGACAAGCAGGTCGAGGAATCGATGCGCGAGCCGCTGACCTACTACCGGCGCAACGTCGTCAATCTGATGCAACTGCTGACCGCGATGGCGCACGCCGAGGTCGGCAGGCTGGTCTTCTCCTCCAGCGCCGCGGTGTACGGCATGGTCGACTCGCCCCTGGTCGGCGAGGACCACCCGACCCGGCCGATCAACCCCTACGGCGAGACGAAGCTGATCGGTGAGTGGCTGATCCGCGACCAGGCCCGCGCCACCGGGCTCCGGTTCGCCGCGCTGCGCTACTTCAACGTCGCAGGCACGGCCAGCCCCGAACTGGCCGATCTCGGCCGCACCAACCTGATCCCGATGGTGTTCGACGCGCTGGACCGCGGCGATCAGCCGGTGATCTTCGGTGGCCAGCACCCCACACCCGACGGCACCTGCGTCCGGGACTTCATCCACGTCCAGGACCTGGCGGACGCCCACGTCGCCGCCATCGCCGCGCTGGACGAGCCGGGCGCGTCGCACGTCTTCAATGTCGGCTGCGGCCGCGGGTACTCGGTGCGCGAGGTCATCGAGATGGTCGCCGAGGTGTCCGGACGCAGCATCGAGCCCCGAGTGGGCGCTGCCCGGCCGGGTGACCCCGCGATGGTGGTGGCCGACACGGCTCGCATCAGCAGGACGCTCGGCTGGCACCCGC
Organism: Jatrophihabitans sp.; assembly: GCF_036389215.1. Lineage (GTDB taxonomy): Bacteria > Actinomycetota > Actinomycetes > Mycobacteriales > Jatrophihabitantaceae > Jatrophihabitans_A. Next base: position 25,114 of record NZ_DASVQG010000216.1, on the reverse strand, counting down.
GGCACGACCTGCGTGAGATGGTTCGCAGTGCATGGCATGCCCAGCCACGGCAGGTCAGCGCCTCGCGGGGCTAACGGGGCGAACAACAGGTCAGCCGCTGAGGAACAGGGTCCACCACGATGAACAACACCGCCGTGCGCGTGCCGGAGAGCTCTTTCGCGCTGCGTTTCGGCCACGCCCGGTCCCGGCTGGCCGGTGCCCAGAAGCCGACCGCCTCGGTGCCGGCCTACCTGCGCTTCGTCAACCGCAAGGCCGGCGGCGTGCTGGCCGCGGCCGGCTACGCGCTGCGGCTGACCCCCACCCAGCTGACGCTGCTGAGTTCGGCGGTCTCCTTCACCGGAATCGCCGTGCTGATCCTGCACGACGCCACGGTGCCGGCCGGCATCGCGGTGTCGTTGCTGCTGCTGCTCGGCTACGCGCTCGACTCGGCGGACGGCCAGCTCGCCCGGGTCCGGGGCGGCGGCAGCAAGGCCGGTGAATGGCTCGACCATGTCACCGACATAGCCAAGATCAGCTCGCTGCACAGCGCGGTCGCGATCGCCGTGCTGCGCTACTTCGACCTCGACTCGCTGCTGTACCTGGCGGTGCCGGTGATCTTCCTCGTCGCCAACGTCACCCAGTTCTTCGGCATGATGCTGCGCGACAAGCTCACCGAGCCCGGCCGGGCACCGCTGGCACCGGCCGGGTCCGCCTCGCTGCTGGTCTCGTTCGTGTTGCTGCCGCTGGATCATGGCAGCCTGGCCCTGGCGTTCCTGGTGCTCGGCGTGCACACCCTGTTCCTGTGGTGCTACGCGCTCCTGGCGCTGTGCACCGTGCTGTTCTCGATCCGCTCGCTGATCAAGGCCTACCGCGGGCTGCTCGACGCGCAACCTGTCGACACGCAGCTTCTCACCACGGCGCCTGCCGCAACCCCGGCCGGCGACTCGGCGCTCAGCCCGAGCCGCCACCGGCCGTGAGCGTGGCCAGCGCCGCCCAGCCCGCGACCAGCCCGCTGGCCGGAGTGGCCCGCGGCGGCAGCTTCGCGGTGCTGGGCACCGGCGCCGGCTCGGTCCTCGGCTTCGTCCTGACCCTGGTCCTCACCCACGGCCTGACCACCACCACCGCCGGGCAGTTCTTCAGCGCCACGGCGATCTTCATCGTGCTGCAGACCTTCCTGTCCTTCGGGGTGGGCGCCGGCCTGGTCCGGTTCGTGCCGCGGCTGCGGGCGCTGGACCGCCAGGCCGACCTGCCCGCGCTGCTGGTGGTCGCCTTCGTCCCGGTGATCGTGCTGGGCATCCTGGGCAGTGTCGCCCTGTGGTTCGCCGCCCCGGTGCTGGCCTCGCGGATCGGCCACGACAACGCCGACGCGGCGCTGAGCAGCATCCGGGTCCTGGCGCTGCTGTTCCTGCCCGGCACCATCGAGGTCGGCATCGTCGAGAGCACCCGGGCGTTCGGCAGCGTCCGCAACTACGTGCTGCTGCAGCAGGTGGGGATACCCGCGGCCAGGCCGGTGCTGGTCGGGATCGCCATCGCCGCTGGCGCGCCGCTGTGGGGGGTGGTGCTGGCCTGGCTGATCCCGCTGGTGCTGGCGCTGCTGCTGGCCGCCGCCCTGCTGGCCCGCCGGATGCGCGAGCTGTTCGGCCGCAGGCTGGCCTGGCCGGCCCGGACGACCTCGGTGCGCGACATCGCAACCGAGTACTGGCGCTTCACCGGCGCCCGCGGGCTGGCCGGCGTCATGGAGATCCTGCTGAACTGGCTCGACGTGCTGCTGGTGGCGGCGCTGGCCTCGCCGGCCGAGGCGGCCATCTACGCCGCCGCCAGCCGGTTCATCACCTCGGGGACCCTGGTGCTGCAGGCACTGCGGGTGGCCATCGCCGGTGACGTCAGCGCGGCGCTGGCCCGTCAGGACACCGACCGGGTCAGCCAGATGTACTCCACCGCCTCGCAGTGGGTGGTGCTCAGTTCCTGGCCGCTGTACCTGGTGATGGCGGTGTTCGCGCCGACGGTGCTGCGGATCTTCGGCGAGTCCTACCCGGCCGGCGCGCACGCGATGACCGTTCTCTGCCTGGCGATGCTGGTCAACCTGGCCGCCGGCAACGTCGGAACCGTGCTGCTGATGGGTGGCCGCAGTAGCTGGGTGCTGATGGACAAGGCCGGCGCGCTGGCGGTGAACGTGGCCGCCAACCTGGCTCTGGTGCCGCACTTCGGCATCACCGGCGCCGCGGTGGCCTGGGCGGTGACCATCGTCGGAGACAGCGTGCTCGCCTTCGGCCAGGTCCGCTGGGGGATGCGGATCGGCGGCAGCCTGCGCGGCCTGGTGCTGGCCGGGCTGCTGGCGCTCGGGTGCTTCGCCGTCGTGCCGGTGGCCGTCCGGATGATCGCCGGCAGCTCGCTGCCCGCGATGTCGGTGGCGATTGCCCTATCGCTGGTCCTCTACCTACCGATGGTGTGGGTACGCCGGGAAAGCCTCGGCATCCCGATCCTGATGCAGGCGCTGTCCCGGCGTACCCGACACAGCTGATCCGCACCGGCCATGCCAGGCCCGCGCGGCAGCCTTCCGGCCGCTACCGGCGAAGTAACCTAAACTTGACAGCTGTCCTAGTAGTAGGCCGTTGGGGGAACACCGTGAACGCCATGCCAGACCGGAGCACCAGGTGACCGGCAAGGCCCTTACCGGTCCACCGATGTCGAGCTCGCAGCAGTCCGTGGTCACGATCGGGCAGTTCTTCGGCATCCTGCGCCGCCGGCTGCTGCTGCTGCTGGTGCTCGTCATGCTGGGCGTCCTCGCCGCCGGGGCGCTGCTGCTCCGGACGCCCAAGACCTACGAATCCACCGCGGTCGTCGACATCTCGCCACCGGGCTCCAACAGCAGTTCCACGGTCAGCACCATCACCGAGTCGCGGATCGTGACCTCGTCCTCGGTGGCGCTGGAGGCCAAGGAGACGCTGGCCTTCGAAGGCACTCCGACCGACCTGGCCAGCCGGGTCACGGTGACCTCGCCGCTGGCCAGCCAGCTACTCAACATCACCTTCGCCGCCGGCTCCGCGCAGGGTGCCGCGGACGGGGCCAACGCCTTCGCCCACGCCTACCTGGACTACCGGACGCAGATCGCGCAGAAGGACATCACGCTGCGGATCGGCCGGATCCAGTCGCAGGTGGCTGACCTGCAGAGGAGCCTGGCTCCCCTGAAGCCGGGACAGAACGACACCCAGCGCAGCTCGCTGCAGAACCAGATCCAGCAGCTGCAGAACCAGCTGAACACGTACCAGACCTCGGTCGTCAACCCCGGCCATCAGGCCGGTGACGCGCCGGTGCCGGCGTCGGCAAGCTCGCCCAGGCCGGTGCTCTACCTGGCCGGCGGCGTGCTGTTCGGGCTGCTGTTGGGCATCGTGCTGGCCGTGATGCGCGACCGCCGCGATGACCGGGTGCGCGACTCGGCGGAGCTCGAGCACAGCCTGGGCGCCCCGGTGATCGCTGAATCGAGCTCGATCGAGAGCGGCTCCCGGCTCGGAGAGCTGGCCGCTGTCGACGCCGCCCGCGGGGCCGAGGCCGACGCCTACCGCACGATCACCACCACGGTGGCCTCGGACGCGGCCGGCAGCCGGATCGTGCTGCTGTGCGGCACCGGCCAGGACGGCCTGAGCCTCGCCCCGCTGAACCTGGCGGCCACCTTCGCGATGCAGGGCCTGCGGACCGTGATCGCCGGACCGCGCCAGGCCGTGCAGCCCGCCACCGAACTGCTCGAGGTGTCGAGCCGGCCCGGTTCGCAGAGTTCCCGGTTGGCCGACCAGCTGGCGCCCTCGGCCACGCTGCCGCTGCTCTCGGTGCTGTCACTGGGCGATGAGGTCTCCCTCGGAGCGACGCTGCGCGCCAACGGCGACCGGCTGGACGACGTCCTGGCCAGAGCCGATGTGATCGTCCTGGACGGGGTGAACATCGAGCTGCCGAGCACCTCGCTGCGACTCGGCCAGCTGGCGGACGAGGCCGTCGTGGTGGCCTACCGCAACCGTTCAACCCACGCCGGGATCGAGCGGCTGGCCCGCCAGCTGGCCCAGGTCAACACCACGGTGCTGGGTGGCGTCCTGCTCACCCGCCGGGCGGGTCTGCGTGCCAGGTTGCGCCGGCGCAGGTCCGACGCCGCGTTGCGGCGGCCGGCCGCCGGCGCCCACAGCTCGGTGCCGGAGGATGCGCCCACAACTCCGGTCGGCACGTTCACCAGCAGCGCCCCGACCAACAGCACCCCGACCGGCGGCGCCCCGACCAACAGCGCCCCCACTCACGGGACGGCCTCGGCGCGCCCGCCCGCGGGCAGCTCCAGTTCCGGCGAGTCGGCCTACCCGGGCTCGGCGCGTCCAGCCTCGGCCAGGAAGAGCTGAGCGGAATGCGGGTCTTGCTGGCCAGCTCCACCGGTGGCCATCTGGGGCAGCTCGAAGCGCTGCGGCCGTGGTGGACCCAGCACGAGCGGCACTGGATCACCTTCGACAAGCCCGATGCCCGCTCGATGCTGGCCGGCGAGGCGATCAGCTGGGCCTACCACCCGACCACCCGCAACATCCCGAACTTGATCCGTAACTTCGGCGTCGCCTGGAAGGCCCTGCGCAGCTTCCGGCCCGAGGTGGTCGTCTCGACCGGGGCCGCGGTCGCGGTGCCGGTCTTCTACCTGGCGCGGCTGATGGGTATCCGCACCGTCTACGTCGAGGTCTATGACCGGATCGACTCGGCAACCCTGACCGGACGGCTGTGCCGGCCGGTGTCGGACCTGTTCCTGGTGCAGTGGGACGAGCAGCTCAAGCTCTACCCCAACGCGATGATGATCGGCCAGCTGCTGTGAGTGAGCATCGCAGCGAGCGCAGCGAGCGAGGCGCGGAGCGAATGGGTAGCCCTGTGAGTGAGCATCGCAGCGAGCGCAGCGAGCGAGGCGCGGAGCGGATGGGTAGCCCTGTGACCGGCCCCCTTGCCGGGGTGGTGACCGTCGGCACCGACCACCACCGCTTCGACCGGCTGATGGACTGGCTGGAGCGCTGGAACACCGGCCGGCCCGGAGCGGTCCGCTGGCACGTGCAGTACGGCTCGACCCGGCCGATGGCCGGCACGGACGGCTTCGACATGAAGCCGCGCGAGGACCTGCTGGAGCTGCTGCGGTCCGCCGACGTGGTGGTGACCCAGGGCGGTCCCGGCGGCATCATGGACAGCCGGGAGTGCGGCACCGTCCCGATCGTGGTGCCCAGGCTGGCCCGGCTCGAGGAGGTGGTCGATGACCACCAGGTGGCCTTCGCCCGGCAACTGGCCGGCCGCGGCCTGGTGGTGGTCGCCGAGTCCGAGGCCGAACTGCACGCAGCCCTCGATCGAGCGGTCGGCGATCCGGCGAGCCTGGCGGTGGGCGCCAACACCAGTGACGTGAGCCAGACGGTGGCGCGGTTCGACGCCGCGGTCGCCCAGCTGCTGGCCAGCAAGCCGGCCCGGGGCAGCAGGCGCAGCTCCGTCAGGTGAGCGCCGGCCGGCGGTGCCGGTGCGCGCGGTCGGCCGGCAACTCGGTAGCCGCGTCCGGTGCGCTGCCGGGATCCTCGGCCTCGACCCGCCGGGCCCGCAGCGCCATCGCGGCGGCAGACATCGCCACCGTCAGCTGGATGCCGTCATAGCCGTAGTAGAAGAAGGTCGCGAAGGCGACGAACAGCGTCGCGTGCACCCACAGCTCGGCCTGGTCCCGGGGCTTCCAGCTCTGCAGCACGACCAGGCCGAACCAGCCCAGGAAGAAGGCCAGCGCCACGAAGCCGTAGCTGAACATCACGTTCCACACCTGGCCCTGGGTGCCGATCGACACGTCCACCGTCGTGGACGGCTGCGGCGCGCCATGCCCGAAGACCGGCGAGTTCACCGCGCCGTCGAAGGCCTCCCGGTAGATGGTCTGCCGGCCGACGTTCGTCCGGCTGTAGTGCAGCCGCTCCTGCAACCGGGCCAGCACCCCGGCCGACACCGCGACCGCCAGCCCCACCGAGGCGCCGCCGAGCACCATCGACAGCGGCAGCAGCCGGCCGCGCAGGGCCAGCCGGATCGAGGCGTAGGCCAGCACCATCCCCAGCGCCAGGAACATGCCCCGGTTCAGGGTGGCGAACGCCGGCCCGCAGGCCGCCGCGAGCAGCACCACCATGGCCAGCCGCCAGACCGGTCGCCGGAACGTCATGATCGCCGCGATCACCAGCGGAACCAGCAGCGCGACGTTGCATCCCCAGCTGTTGGTGTAGGGGAACGGAGCGCTCGGACGGTAGAAGGTGCGCGGCGAGCCGTAGGGACGCTGCACCTCGGCGAAGGACGGGTGCACCAGGGCGTGCACGTACTCGTTGTTGCTGATGTTCAGCGGCAGCAGCGCCTGCACCGGGGTCGACAGGCTGCCCCGCGGCACCAGCACGCCGAGGTAACCACCGGCCACCACGACCGCGAAGAACAGCACCAGGGCGCGCAGCACCGTCCGGTTGTTCAGCCGGCCCCGGCCGTTGTACAGGTAGAGGAAGACGACGCTGGAGCCGACGTAATTGCCCATCCGGACGCTGAAGCCGACCAGCCGCGAGCCCGAGGACAGCTCCAGCGCGGCCACGCAGGCCCACACCACGAAGCCGATCCACAACCAGAACGCCCCCGGCACCTCGACGTTGCGGCGCTGCACCAGCAGCAGGAACATCGGGATCGCGATGACCAGCACCGCGAACGCGCCGAGCCCGAGGACCCACCAGATCGGGAAGCCGGCGAACAGCGCGTACACCGGCCAGGCCGGCAGCTGCCGGGATCTGGACGGCGGCACGGACACCGAGGACATGCTCAGATCCCGCGACCGAACCGGCGGGCGGTGGCCAGCACCCGGTCGGCGCTGACCAGGCCGGTGGCGACCACCAGCGCCGCATAGCTCTGCCGGGCGCCCCGGGACTTGCGCAGCGACCGCAGCGCCCACCTCGCCGCCGGCATCCGGCGGCCCAGGGCCGCGTGGGCGAACGCGATCTGGCCCTCGATCCGGGCCAGGCCGGCCGGGTCCTGCCGGAACTCCGGAACCCGCTCCAGCAGGTAGGCCAGGGCGTCGGAGATGGTCTGCCAGCGGCTGGCGAAGAACGACGAGTCGTGCAGGTACACCCGGGACTGGGGTTCCTTGACGCAGACGATGTCCCCCAGCCGGGCCGCCCGCAGCAGCAGCTCGTAGTCCTCGGCGTAGCTGCCCGGCAGCTGCTCGTCGACCAGGCCGATCTCGGTGAGCAGCTCGGCCCGCGGTATGAGGTAGGTGGAGGCGTTGGCCTCCAGGTGCCGGTCGTTGAGCAGGTCGGCGAAGGTCAGCACCGGCAGCTCGGCCAGCCGCGGAATGTCCTTGCCGCGGTAGTGGTAGAGAAAGCCCGAGGCCGCGGCGCTGGCCCGCGGGTGCTCGCGCAGCAGCTCGACCTGGGCCCGCAGCTTGCCGGGCAGCCACTCGTCGTCGTCGTCGCAGGAGCCCACCAGCTCACCGGCCGCGGCGAGGTAGCCGGTGTTGCGGTTGCCGGCCAGCCCCGGGGTCCGGTTGTTGACCAGCACCTGCACCGTGCGGCCCTCGCGCAGGCGGACCTCGGGCATCACCGGCTCGGTGCCGTCGTAGACGACCAGGCACTCGATGTCCGCGGGGTAATCCTGGTCGATCACCGACTGGACGGCGCGGGCCAGCAGCTGCGGGCGGTCCTTGGTGGGGATGACCGCGGTGACCAGCGGCCAGACCGCCGGGTCCGACCGCCAGCCTGAGGTGTTCGGGGAGAGGCTCAGCTCGCTCATACCGTCCGTCCGCGGGGTAGCCGGCCGTGGCCGGTTGCCGGCCGGCCGGGCCGAACATACCGTGGCGCGGAGCCGGGAACCGTCAGCGCCATTGGAATACCTTCACCCAGTCCACCACCATGTCTGCCGGCAACGCGGTGTCGGCGTTCGGGCTCCCGGGGAAGGTTCCCCCGACCGCCATGTTGAGCCGGAGGTAGAACTGGCCGGCGAAGGCCTCGTCGATCCACGGCGCGGTCGAGCTGTCGCGTTCGAAGCTCAGCTGCCCGTCGACGTACCAGCGCATCACCCCGGCCTGCCACTCGGCGGCGTAGGTGTGGAACCCGCTCGCCGGGCCGCCCTGTACTTCGGCGACATGAGACTGCTTGGGATAGGTGCCCTTGCCGTCGTACCACAGCGTCTGGTGCACCGAGCGGGCTTCGGGGTCCTGGCTGTCGGAGGTGCCGATCGCCTCCATGATGTCCAGCTCACCGTCTGCGGAGCCGTCGACCGGGCGCATCCAGAACGCCGGCCACAGGCCCTTGGATTTTCCGGCCACCAGCGGCAGCTTCGCCCGCATCTCGAAACGGCCCTGATGCCAGGACGCCTTGCCCTCGGTACTCAGCATCGCCGAGGTGTAGGGGCGCCCGTTCGGGAACCGGGAGTCGTTGTCGCCACAGATCCTGGGTGTCTTCTCCCGGATGGCCCGCAGGGTCAGCATGCCGCCGGCCACCTCGACGTTCGCCCGGCGGCTCATCAGGCAGGCCAGCTCCTTGTTGCCGTCGCCGAAGGTGGAGTGGTCTTCCGGGCTCCACTTGGAGCGGTCGAGGGTGGAACCGTTGAAGTCGTCTGACCAGGCCAGCTGCCAGCCGGGCTTGGTCTCGGCCCGGAACACCTTCACGGCGGTCACCGTGGCCGCCAGCAGCAGCGCGACCGCCGCCGCCACCAGCCATCGGCGGCCGGAGGCCGGCCGCCTGGGCGCCGTTGCCTGCGGGGTGCTGCCGGCCGGCGCCGATGTCAGGTTATCCATCACACATGTCTCTGCTTCCGGGGTCCCGTCCTTGGATCTTGGGACGGGACCCCGGAAGCATATGTCAGGAGCTGGATCGCTGAGTCCGGCTCGCTCAGCTCTGCTGGTACACCCGGACGTAGTCGATCACGTAGTCGCTGGCGCCGAGCGGTGCGCCGTTGACCGGCATCCCGTACCAGGCGGGCATGCTGCCCCCGACCTGCAGGTTCAGCCGTAGGTTCATCGGCTCGTTGAAGGTGGGGTCCAGCCAGGTGAGCAGCGTCTGGGTCTTGGAGAACACCAGCCGGTCATCGACGTACCACTTCACCGAGCCGGGCTCGCGGTCCACCGCGTAGGTGTGCCAGGTGGAGGTGGTGCCGCTGGGCAGGACGTCCTCGTGACCCGCCTTGGCCATGCCGCCGTTGGTGGACTGGTGGATCGTCTGCACCGTCTTGGTGGGCAGGCCGCCGACGGCCTCCATGATGTCGAGCTCACCGAGGTTGGTGTTGTCGCGCAGCCAGAAGGCGGGCCACATGCCCTGTGCGGTGGGCAGCTTGGCGCGCATCTCGATGCGGCCGTACTGCCACGACTCGCGCCCGATGGTGTCGAGGTAACCGGAGGTGTACTGCTTGGTGGTGCTGCCGACGGTGTAGCTCTCCTTGATCGCCCGCAGGGTCAGCGCGCCGTTGCTTGTGAAGACGTTGGCCGCCCGGGAGGTGACGATCGATTCCTCGTTGTTGGCCCAGGAGTTGTTGCGGACGTTCCACTTGGTGCGGTCGATGACGTTGAAGTCCTCGTTGAAGACCAGCTTGTAGCCGCTGGGAGCCGGCGCCGAGGTGGTCGGGGACGGAGCGGGTGCCGAGCTGGTGGGGGCCGGCGCGGAGCTGGAGGGGGCGCTGGTGGTCGGCTTCGGTGCCGAGCTGGTGGGGGCCGGTGCCGAGCTGGTGGGGGCGCTGGTGGTCGGCTTCGGTGCCGAACTGGTCGGGGCCGCGCTGGTGGCGGGGGCCGAGGGAGCGGGGGCCGGGGAGCTGGCCGGGGCCGACGACGGCGGTATGCCCACCGGGGCCGGCTGGCTGGGCAGCGACAGCAGGATCAGGCTGGGCTCGCTGACCAGCACGCTCTTGCCGCTGGGCAGCGCCCAGGCCAGCACGTTGAAGTCGATGGTGCTCAGGTTCGCCGTGGCGGTGTAGTTCACGCTGACGTGCACCCAGTCGGTGGTGCGCAGCCAGGCGCTGGTGACCTTGTTGCCGCGGTAGACCAGGCGCTGGTACTCCATCTGGCGTACCGCCGCCGTGACGCCGGGGGCGTCGGTCCGGATCCAGGCGCCGGCCTGGTAGGTCGCACCTGCGACGGTGGCCTGCACGGTGTTCACCCGGTCGTTGAGGGCCAGGGTCAGCGGCGCGGCCGTCGCGTTGCGCATCCGGACGGCAAGGTGCCCGTTGTGACCGGTGACGACGCTGAGCGCACCACCCGAGCCGGTGAACCAGGACGCGGTGCCCTTGCTCAGCGTCGGGTCGGCGACCAGGTTGACGGTGGAGGCGCCGGCCACCGCGCCGGTGGTGGACAGGTTCAGGGCGGTGATCGCACCCGCGCCGACCAGTGCGACCAGCGCCGCGCCGGCCCAAGACCTTCTGATTGAGCTCGGACGCTCACGGTGCTGGCGAGACATTGATCACTCCTAGTAGTCGGTTACCCGGACTTATCGTCCGCACCGCTACTTAACTGAGCCCTTACGCTACGTATATTTCTAGATACCGATCCGTCGGTATTGGGTGCCTTATGAGGTCGTCAGGCCCAACATCATGTGGCTCAACAGCCCAGAGCGGTAACCGCCCGTCAACGCTTGCCAGCTACCTCTCCGACCTCGATCGGTGGGACGGTATGCAGACAGTAGTTACTTACAGTGATGTAACTCAGTGACTAACCGGCTCGGGCGCCTCAGCGGTTGGCCCGGCCGGCTTCCGGCATCGGCCGCCGTGACACGCCGAAGCCCCTCCTGAGGTCTCAGGAGGGGCTTCGGGTGATTGCTCGCGTCAGGACGCTGGGCGTCCTCCGGCCGGATCAGCGACCGGCCGGATCAGCGACCAGCCGGATCAGGGGCCGTCCTTACTGACCGTCCCGGATCGCCAGGTCGTCGAAGGAGACCGACTTGGCACCGACATTGGTGCCACCGCGTACCACCGAGAGGAACAGCTGGCCGGCAGCCGTCACCTCGGTATCGGTGGTGGCCCCCTTCCAGATGGTCGGTTCGGCGGTGCCGTCGGTCCAGATCTTGAACTGGATCGTCGAGCCGGTCACCCGCAGCCGCAGCCACTGCTTGGCGGTCGTCACGGCCTGGCCACCGGTCACCGACTGGAGGTTGGTGGTGACGCCGTTGACGTTCTTCTGCACCGTCACCGTGGCCAGGTTCGACTGCAGCTGCAGGCCGTAGCCGTTCTTGGGCCGGTAGGCGTTCTGCCAGCCGCCCGAGCCTCGCAGGTAGACGCTCAGGTAGCTCAGCGCGGTGTTCGAGGACCAGGTGAAGGACGTCAGCAACTCGCTGTCGGTGCGGGTGGCAAGACCGGTCAGCTGTGCCCTGGCGTACGCGCCGGACACGTCGGTCACCGCGATGGAGCCGGCCCCGGACTGGATGTCGACCGTGCCGCTGCCCGCACCGGCCGTCCAGGCCGGCGCCCACGCCGCCCCGTCGGCGCCGGAGAAGGCGTCGGTGAAGATCGGAGCCACCTCGCTCAGCGTGGTGACCGACACCGGGTCACTGGCCGGCCCGACGTTGCCCGCCGCGTCCACCGCGGTGACGGTGTAGCTGTAGGTGGCGCCCGGGGTCAGGCCGGCGTCGGTCCAGTTCAGGGCGGTGGTCTGCCCGACCTGCACGCCGTCGCGCAGCACCTGGTAGTCGGTGACCCCACGGTCATCGGTGGCCGCCGCCCAGTTCAGCGTCGCCGCCGTGGTGGTGACCCCGGTGCTGGCCAGCGAACCGGGTGCGGTCGGCGCGGTGGTGTCGGCCGGCACGGTCACCGTCACCGGCGCCGACGTCCCGGTGTTGCCCACGGCATCGCGGGCCCGCACCTGCAGGGTGTGGCTGCCGGTCGTGGTGGCCGACCAGCTGAAGCTGTACGGGGCGGTCGTCGACGAGCCGACCACGGTGCCGTCGACCAGCAGCTCGACCGAGGCGACCTCCTGGTCGTCGCTGGCGGTGGCGGTCACCGTCACCGGGCCGTAGGCGGTGGTGCCGTCGGCCGGGCTGGTGATGGTGGCCGTCGGCGCGACGGTGTCGGGCGGCAGCACGGCCACCCTGGTGGAGGTGGCGGACCGGTTGCCGCCGTCGTCGATCGCCCGGACCCAGTAGTTGGCGGGCACCGAGCCGGCGGTGTCGATGTAGGACAGGCCGCTGGTGGTCGCGATCACCCGGTCGTCACGCAGCACCTCGTAGCGAACCGAGCCGGCGTTGTCGGTCGCGGCGTCCCAGCTGAGCTTGAGGCCGGTGGTGGCGGTGCTGGACCGGAAGTTGCCGGGCACCGACGGCGCCACCGAGTCACGCTGGCAGAACTTGCCGAAGCCGCCCAGCCACTGGTAGCCGGTGCCCTGGTAGGAGCCCTGGATGAAGTCGCCGCCGAACCACAGGCAGCCGTTGGAGTCGGGCGTCAGCTCCCAGCCGCCGATGCCGGACCGGGTGTTGAGTGCACCGGGCCAGAAGTCGGGCAGGTACGCCCCGGTCGCCTCGTCCCAGGCGCCGATGTACTTGATGTTGTTCACGTCCGAGGCGTTCGGGATCGGGTTGCCGTAGTCGTAGGTGCCCGAGTAGTTGTAGTTGCCGCAGTGGCAGCTGGCATAGACCACGCCGTTGTAGATCCCAATGGTCTGGATGTCACCGCCGGACTTGGTGATGTGCGAGATCTGGCGGGCGAAGGTGTCCCGGTCGTACAGGCTCAGGATGTGCTGCGAGCCGCCCGTCCAGACGCCGTTGCCGTCTTCCTTGATGGCCTGCTGGTAGCGCCAGTCCTCACCGTGGGGTCCGATCGATCCGAGGCTCGGCTGCCAGGGCTGCAGGCCGGTCACCGACGGCGCGCCGGTGGCGGTGCTCACCACGCCCACCTTCGGCGAGGAGACCCCGTTGACGTTGTCGAAGTAGCCCGAGAAGTAAACCCGGTCACCCTGCGCGCTGGCGTCCAGCTCGACGATCGAGCCGTCGAAGTTGGGCTTCCAGGCGCCGTCGGGCTGGCCGTCGGAGACCCGCAGCCGGGCCGCCCGGCCGACCGTGACCGGGCCCTTGACGGGGGTGCCACCGGTGACCCGGTTGAAACGGCCGCCGATGTAGAGGTAGCCGTCCTGGTAGTCGATGGCCTTGACCTGCGCCGGGCTGGTATCGGTGGTGACGTAGTCGACCGAGGCGCTCCAGCCGGCAACCGTCGCCCCGGTGACCGGGTCGAGCTCGGCGAGCCCGTTCATGCCCACCACGCCGTTGACCGAGGTGAACTCACCGCCCACCACCAGCTTGCCGTCCGGGGTGGCCTGCAGGTCCCAGACCATCGCGTTCACGCTCGGCCGGAAGCTGGAGAGCCACTGGCCGGTGTTGACGTCGAAACCGGCCAGCCAGGGCTGGGCGATCTTGTCGGCCGCCGCCGGAGTGGCACCCTTCTGCACGTACTGGAAGCCGCCGCCGACATACATGATGTTGCCGATCTGGGCGAAGGTCTCGACCTCCATGTTCAGCTCGCTCTTCGCGCCGAGGATGCCGGTGACACCCCAGGGCGTGTTGGGCGAGGTCGTCGAGGAGGCCAGCGGGCGGACGGTGCTGGCCGGCAGCCCGCCGGCCGGGATCGCGGTGTAGCTGGCGCTCGTCAGCTTGGGCCGCAGGAACACCTGGGCGAAGGGCAGCGCCCCGTTCTCGCTGGCGTACTGCCAGAGGTAGCTGGTGGCGTTGTTCTGCCCGGCCACGGTGCTGTTGTTGACGGCCGGGCTGCCACTGGCGGTGCCGTCGCCGTAGGCGAAGCCCATCCGGTAGTTGTGCTTGATCGACTCGGTGGTGTAGAGCCGGAGCAGGCCCTTCTCAGTGGTGGTGGGCGCCCAGCTCTGGGTGTTGCTGGCGGTGTAGCTGGTGCCGTTGACCGAGATCCCGGACACCCGCACGCCACCGCCGATGGTCCAGGTCCAGTCGGCCCGGCTGGTGGTCTTGAGGCGCAGCTCCTGATAGGCGGTTCCGCCGGTGTTCGTGGCCCGGCGGACCCGGATGCCGTCGGCAAGGGCGTCGACCCGGCCGCCCCCCAGCAGGCCCTCAACCGTGGCCGCCGGAAGCGTGGCGGGCGCGAACGCGCCGGTACCGGTCGGGGTGGTGCGCACCGCACCCGCGGTTCCCTGGCCGTTGTAGGCCCAGGTCCAGCCGTCCCGGCCGCGGCCGATGAGCACCCAACCGCCACCGTCGGTGGTCATGTCACAGTAGAACTGCTCCGGAGCGATGAGCTGGGGTGTCTGCAGCCAGTAGACGCCGTCCACGCTGGTCGGCTTCTGCTGCTTGATGGCCCAGCAGGACGGCGCGGCGAGCCAGGACTGCGAACCGTCCAGCTGGGCCGTGGTGGCGGCAGCCGCCGGGGTGAGCCCGACCAGGCCGCCGGCCAGCACGCTGGCCGCCAGCACCACGGTGCCCAGCAGCGCGCGGGCACGTCGGGACAGCATGCCGGAGGCGGTCTGTGCATTGCCACTGCTGAGCATTCGTTCTTCCCCTACCTAGAGCCGCCACGAGCGCGATCCTGCATATGCATTTGTCAGCCGCTCGTAAAATCGGTGCTAAGCGGTGGGATCAAGGCTAGCCCACCGCTCGCACTGTGTAAAGCTGGTATGAATTGATTTTAGCCTTATGTGACAAGGGCAATCTTTGGTTACCGTCTGCTACTGGCTCAGTACGCTCCGGAACCAGCGGCGACGGCACGTGCGGTCTTCCAGAGGATGAAGAGGTCCTCGCCCAGGGACCAGTTCTCCACGTAGCGCAGGTCCAGCTGGACCGACTCGTCCCAGCTGAGGTCGCTGCGCCCGCTGATCTGCCACAGTCCGGTCAGGCCCGGCTTGACCAGCAGCCGGCGGTGCACGTGGTCCTCGTAACGGGCCACCTCCAGCGGCAGCGGCGGCCGGGGGCCGACCAGGGACATGGTGCCCAGCAGGACGTTGATCAGCTGCGGCAGCTCGTCCAGGGAGTACTTGCGCAAGAACTTGCCGACCCGGGTGACCCGGGGATCCTCGCGCATCTTGAACAGCACGCCGTCGCCGTGGTCGCTCTGGTCCCGCAGGCTGGCCAGCCGCTCCTCGGCGTCGGCGTACATCGAACGGAACTTGAGCATCACGAAGGTGCTGCCGGCCCGCCCGACCCGGATCTGGCGGAACAGCGCCGGCCCGGAACTGGTGAGCCGGACCGCCAGGACGAGCACCAGGAACAGCGGCGAGAGCAGCAACAGCGCCACGGCGGCCACGCTGCGGTCGAAGGCGCCCTTGAACACCCGCCGGACCCCGGTGAACTTGGGCTCCTCCACGTGCAGCAGCGGCAGCCCCGCGACCGGCATGATGTGCAGACGCGGACCGGCCACCTCGGTCAGGCCGGGCGACACCATCAGGTCGGTCGAGCTGCCCTCCAGCTGCCAGGACACCCAGCGCAGCTTCTCCGGGCCGATCGCGCCGGAGGACACCACCGCGACCGTGTCGGCACCGCTGAGCCGCACCGCGCTGACGATCGAGTCCACGTCACCGAGCAGCGGGACCTCGGCTTCGCCGAGGGTGTCGATGGTCCGCATGTCGGCGATCGACTCCGACGGCACGCAGGCGCCGACCACCCGGAGGCCGGCGTAGTCGTCGCGCCGCAGCACCATGCTGAACTTGCTGATCGCCTCGGCGTCGCCGACCAGCAGCACCGACTTCATCGCCCGGCCCCGGGCGCGCTGGGCATGCAGCCACTTGCGGGCGGCGTAGCGGGCCAGCAGGTTCATGGCCAGCGCCAGTGGCAGTGCGACCAGGATGAAACCCCGGGCGAACTCGGCATCGGTCACGAACGCGATGAACGCGATCAGCGCGGTCATGTGCAGGAAGGCGCGGAAGATCCGCTGGAACTCCGCGGCGCCGACACCGACCAGCCGGGCGCCGTAGCCGTGGTTGATCCCGATCAGGGCAACCCAGCCCAACGGCAGCATCACGGCAACCAGCAGGTTCAACGGCGCGGAGGCGCCCAGGCCGAAGCGCAGCAGGTAGGCGGTGGCGATCGCCGCCCAGGCGGTGACGAGGTCGGTGATGACCAGGCCGCGCTGGTACCGGCGAAGCCAGCGGGTGCGGCGCTGGACGCCGGAGTCTTCGGGAGCGGGTTCGAGCGCGCTGGGATCGGTCCAGCCTGCGATGACGGGCGGCTGCAGGCCGTCGGAGAACGTGGTGGTCAATTCGGCCCGATCATCCTTGGCTGTCGACTCGGCGCCGGCCGGCGAACCGGCGACCGCCAGCCTGCTGGAAGCCGATCGATCGCCATTATCCCCACCCGCGACGTCTAGGCCTGACGTGTACATCTTTCCCCCGTTGTCGCAGGCGGCCTGGACCGGCCTGCATCTCCCCAAGTGCGTCAGCCGGAATCTGCTGTCCGGATGACTCCTGTACGAACATCAACAACGCACCTCGGGGCAAAACGTTACTTCCCGCCGTCCCCCGATCGACGTCTGTAACAAGACGTTTATAGCTGGTGAAGTGAGCGTTTGGGAAGCGCTAAATTCCTTTAACTACCAACATATTTTATCCTAACGCCACTGTTTGCGCTCTCTGTAATCAGGTGTCTGCGCACCGTTACCAAAACACTCCAAAACGCCCTTCTTCCGACCGGGTGTTCACGAGCCGGTAATCCTGGAGGTCATGCCCGCGGCGGTTCATGGGAGAAGATTGGAGGGTGACTACCCGCACCACCTCCCCCGAGCTGTCCGAGCTGACCCGGCTGAGCGACGACGACACACCCCTGCGCCGCGACGTCCGGCGGGTCGGCCAGTTGCTGGGCGACTCGCTGGTCCGCCAGCACGGCCCCGCGCTGCTCGACCTGGTCGAGCAGGTCCGGGCGCTGACCAAGCAGAGCAAGGACGCGGTACGCAGCGAGGACCGCACCGCGGCCCGCGACGAGGTGCGGGCCCTGCTGGCCGGGTTGCCGACCGACACCGTCTCGGCGCTGGTGCGGGCGTTCTCGGCCTACTTCCACCTCGCCAACGTCGCCGAGCAGGTGCACCGGGTACGCAGCCTGCGGGACCGGCCGGCCGAGGAGGGCTGGCTGGCCAGCTCGGTCGCCGCGGTGGCGGCCAAGGCCGGTCCGGACGGCCTCAGCCAGGCGGTGCACGCCCTCGCGGTGCGCCCGGTGTTCACCGCGCACCCCACCGAGGCCAGCCGCCGGTCCATCCTGAGCAAGCTGCGCCGGCTGGCCGACGTGCTCGCCGACCCGACCGAGCCCGGCACCGCCGCCCGCCAGCGCC
Organism: Jatrophihabitans sp.; assembly: GCF_036389215.1. GTDB lineage: Bacteria > Actinomycetota > Actinomycetes > Mycobacteriales > Jatrophihabitantaceae > Jatrophihabitans_A. The sequence goes on along the minus strand of NZ_DASVQG010000216.1, from coordinate 7,900 downwards.
AGGACCGCAGCCTGGCCGAGATCATCGACCTGATCTGGCAGACCGACGAGCTGCGCCGGCACCAGCCCACCCCGGTCGACGAGGCGCGCAACGCGGTCTACTACCTGCAGGAGCTGATCGACGAGACCGTGCCGGACTTCACCAGCGACCTCGCCGCCGAGCTCGCCCGCCACGGCGCGCAGCTGGACACCGAGGCCCGGCCGCTGACCTTCGGCTCCTGGATCGGCGGTGACCGGGACGGCAATCCGAACGTCACCGCCGCAGTCACCAGCGAGGTGCTGCGGCTGCAACACCACGTGGCCGCCCGCTCGGTATTGGCGGAGGTCGACGCGCTGATCGGCGAGCTATCCTCCTCCAGCTCGATCGTCGGGGTGTCGCCGGAACTGCTCGCCTCGATCGATACCGACCTCGCCAACCTGCCCGAACTCGACCCGCGGATCCGGGTGGTGAACGAGACCGAGCCGTACCGGCTGAAGCTGTCCTGCATCAGGCACAAGATCCTCAACACCCGGCAGCGGATCGATGTCGGCAGCCGGCACGTGCCCGGCCGGGACTACCTGGGCCGCTCGGAGCTGCTGGCCGAGCTGCGGTTGATCGCGACCTCGCTGCGGCAGCACTCCGGCGAGCTGATCGCCGCCGGGCTGCTGGCCCGGGTGGAGCGGACCGTCTCGATCTTCGGGCTGCACCTGGCAACCCTGGACATCCGCGAGCACGCCGACGCCCACCACCACGCCGTCGGCCAGTTGATCGATCGGCTCAAGGAGGAGCACTGGCTCTACGCCGATCTGCCCCGGGACTACCGGCGGCGGCTGCTGTCCAAGGAGCTGGCCTCCCGCCGGCCGCTGGCCCAGACGCCACCGCCGCTGGACGCTGCCGGCGCCAGGACGTTCGCCGTCTTCACCGAGATCCGCCAGGCACTGGACACCTACGGCGTCGAGGTGATCGAGAGCTACATCGTGTCGATGACCAAGGGTGCCGACGACGTGCTCGCCGCCGTGGTGCTGGCCCGCGAGGCCGGGCTCGTGGACGTGCACGGCACCGGTGGCCCCGGTGATCCGGAGGTCGACCGGCGGCCGGTGGCCCGGATCGGCTTCGTCCCGCTGCTGGAGACCGTCGAGGAGCTCCGCCACAGCGGTGACGTGCTCGACGAGCTGCTGTCGGACCCGACCTACCGGCTGATCGTCCGGCTGCGCGGGGACGTCCAGGAGGTGATGCTCGGCTACTCCGACTCCAACAAGGACGCGGGCATCACCACCTCGCAGTGGGAGATCCACAAGACCCAGCGCACCCTGCGCGACGTCGCGGCCCGGCACGGGGTCCGGCTGCGGCTCTTCCACGGCCGTGGCGGGACCGTCGGCCGGGGCGGCGGGCCCACCTACGACTCGATCCTGGCCCAGCCCTGGGGAGTGCTGGTCGGTGAGATCAAGTTCACCGAGCAGGGCGAGGTGATCAGCGACAAGTACTCGCTGCCCGAGCTGGCCCGCGAGAACCTGGAACTGACCGTGGCCGCGGTGCTGCGGGCCTCGGCGCTGCACCTGACGCCGCGCCAGCGGCCGGACCAGCTGCAGACCTGGGACCACACCATGGAGCTGGTCAGCGAGGCCGCCTTCACCACCTACCGCAGGTTCGTCGACGACCCCGGCCTGCCGGCCTACTTCCTCGCCTCCACGCCGGTCGAGCAGCTCGGCTCGCTCAACATCGGGTCCCGGCCGTCCCGGCGTCCGGATTCGGGCAGCGGCATCTCAGGGCTGCGTGCCATCCCGTGGGTGTTCGGCTGGACCCAGTCCCGCCAGATCGTGCCGGGCTGGTTCGGCGTCGGTTCCGGGCTGCGGGCTGCCCGCGAGGCGGGCCTGGCGGACGCGCTGGCAGACATGCACGCCAACTGGCACTTCTTCCGGACGTTCATCTCCAACGTCGAGATGACGCTGGCCAAGACCGACCTGGAGATCGCCTCGCACTACGTCTCGAGCCTGGTCCCCACCGAGCTGCGCCGGCTGTTCGAGCTGGTCAAGGCAGAGCACGAGCTGACGGTAGATGAGGTGCTGCGGGTCAGCGGTGAGCAGTTCCTGCTCGATGACCAACCCCTGCTGCAGCGAACCCTGAGCGTTCGGGACGCCTACCTGGACCCGATCTCCTACGCCCAGGTGGACCTGCTGTCGCGGGTCCGTTCCGGTGAGGTCGCGCCACCGGCCGCGGACGGCGGCGCCGCCGAACAGCTGCGCCGGGCCCTGCTGCTGACCATGAACGGCGTGGCGGCCGGGCTGCGCAACACCGGCTGACACCGGCTGATTCGGAAAACACGCTGTCCGAAAACCGCCAGTCAGCCGGACCGGGGCAGGGCAGACTGGAGGCATGCCGATCGATGAGGACGCCGCGTACCGGGCTGTGCGCAGCCGTGACGCCCGCTTCGACGGGATGTTCTACACCGGCGTCCGCACGACCGGGATCTACTGCCGGCCGTCGTGCTCGGCCCGCACCCCGCACCGGCGCAACGTCGGCTTCTACCCGAGCTCGGCGGCTGCCCAGCGGGCCGGCTTCCGGGCCTGCAAGATGTGCCGTCCGGACGCCACGCCGGGTTCGGCGGACTGGAACAGCCGCGCGGACCTGACCGGCCGGGCCGTCCGGCTGATCGCCGACGGGGTGGTCGACCGGGACGGGGTCGCGGGGCTGGCCCGGGAACTGGGGTACTCCGAGCGCCAGCTCAACCGGGCGCTGGTCGCCACGCTCGGCGCGCCGCCACTGGCGCTGGCCCGGGCCCAGCGTGCCCAGACCGCCCGGATCCTGCTGGAGACCACCGACCTGGCGGCCTCCGAGATCGCCTTCGCGGCCGGCTTCGCCAGCATCCGGCAGTTCAACGACACCATCCGGGAGGTGTTCGCCAGCACCCCGAGCGGGCTGCGGGCCAGCCGCGCCCGGACGGGTGGCGAGCCCGGCACCATCGACCTGCGGCTGGCCTACCGGTCGCCGATGGACCTCACCACCTCGCTGCGCTACCTGGCCGGCCGGGCGGTCACCGGCCTGGAGAGCTACGACGGGACGACCCTGACCAGGACGCTGCGACTGCCGCACGGCGCCGGCCTGGTCTCACTGGCCCCGGCCGCCGGCTACGTGGCCGCCCGGCTGCGGCTGGCCGACCACCGGGATCTGGCCGCCGCGGTGGCCCGGGTCCGCAGGTTGCTGGACCTCGACGCCGATCCGCAGGCGGTGGACGAGGTGCTCGCCGGGCAACCGGCGCTGACCGGGCTGGTGGCCCGGCGGCCGGGGTTGCGCTCGCCGGGCGCGGTGGACGGCTTCGAGATGGCGGTCCGGGCGGTGGTCGGGCAGCAGGTCTCGGTGGCCGCGGCGCGGACCGTGCTGGGCCGGCTGGTCGCCGAGCACGGCCGGCCGGCCTTCGAGGGCAACCCCGACTGGCGGCTGTTCCCCGAGCCCGCGGCGATCGCGGCCCTGGACCCGGCCGCATTGCCGATGCCGCGGGCACGCGGGCGCAGCCTGGTCGCGCTGGCCGCCGCGATGGCCACCCGCGCCCTGGTCCTGGGGCCGGGCTCCGATCGTGCCGAGGCCCGGGCCGCGCTGCTCCGGCTGCCCGGCATCGGAGCGTGGACCGCGGACTACCTGCTGATGCGCGCGATCGGTGACCCGGACGTCTACCTGGGCACCGACCTCGGCATCCGGCAGGCGCTGGCGCGGCTGCCCGGCGCCACCGCGCTGGACGCCAGCGCCACCGCACCCTGGCGCAGCTACCTGACCCATCACCTGTGGGCAAGTCTGGGCGATCCCCAGCCGGCGCCTCCCGAGCATGAACCTCTTCTGGACAAGGGCTCCTCACCGAACAAGGACGGGAAATGATCATTCACAGCTATGTCGACTCACCGCTGGGCCCGCTGCTGCTGACCGGCGACGGCGAGGGCCTCACCGGCCTGTACACCGACCAGCACGGCCGGCCGCCGACCGAGCTGGGCCACCGGGCGGATGAGGAGTTCACCGAGGCCCGGACCCAGCTCGATGAGTACTTCGCCGGCGAGCGCGATGACTTCGACCTTCCGCTGCACGCCCCGGGCACCGCCTTCCAGCGGGCGGTGTGGCAGGCGCTGCGCCAGATCCGCTACGGCTCCACGATGAGCTACCGGCAGGTGGCCGAGCAGATCGGCAACCCCAAGGCGGTCCGGGCGGTCGGTTCGGCCAACAGCCGCAATCCGATCTCGATCATCGTCCCGTGCCACCGGGTGGTGGGCAGCGACGGCAAGCTGGTCGGCTACGCCGGCGGCTTCTCCGCCAAGCGCTGGCTACTCGACCACGAACAGGCGACAGCAGGACTCAGCTCTATCAGGTGATCCCTCGTATCCGGGTCACCATAGCTTGTCGATGTCACCTGGGTAGAGCTCGATATGGGCCTGGTCGAAGCTGGCGGCGTGCTCGCGGGCGTGATCGGTGAACAGTTCAGCCACAACGACTTTGTCCAACCGGTCGCTGGGGAACGGGTTTTCCGGGGTGCCGCCGATGAGCACCGTGCCGGGCAGGATCCGCCAGCCGGCGCGGCGGTAGAACGTGGCCAGGGCCCGGTCGCAGGTGAAGATGCCCAGGTCGGCCCCGCTGGCGGCGATCCGCTCACGGGCCGCGGTGACCAGACGGTGGCCGTGTCCACGTTTGCGTTGCGCCTGGTCGGTGACGACGGTGCTGAGCCCGCTGGCGGCGTAGCGCCGGCCGTCATGAGTGATCTCCTTGGACAGGATGGCCAGCGAGGCCAACACGATCTCACGGTCGTCGACGAGCAGCATGGTCACCGGCTGCAGCGCCGGGTCGTGGTCGGTCGATGGCTCACCAGTGCCCCGCGGCCACGCCTGGTCCTGCAAGGCCACGATCTGCACGTGCAACGCAGGCGGCACCGCGTGCGGCGGGAACGACAGGACGCGGGTCATCTGCCGGGACAGCTCACCCCACTGGGCGTGGGGTAGCTCGACGGGCCGGACCTGCTCACGCCGGGTTGACCGGGATGTCGCGGCAGCCCAGCCTCGGGTTGCCGGTGCCCAGGGAGATGTTGAGCGCGTAGACGCAGACCGTGTGCCAGCCGTTGATCACGCCGGTCAGGGTGAAGTCGAAGCCCTGGTTCGGGCCGAACGGCCTGGCGGCCGCGACGTCCGGGCGGTACACGCCGGTGCCGTACCGGCCCGCCATCCGGCCGTCGATGTAGATGTCGATCCAGAGCCGGGCTGACGGCGAGTCCGGGTCCGCCGCCCAGCCGACCGCTCGTACGGTGCCCCGGCCTCCGGTGACCGAGTCGAGGTGGCCCTGCGGGTTGTGCTTGGCGGCGGCGGCGTTGGCCTGGGTGATGATGCTGGTCGCCTGGCTGCCCACCCCCATCGAGATCACCGGGTGCGCGGCCGGGTTCAGCCAGCGCATCACGTAGTACAGCGACGAGGCGGCGATCGCGACGCAACCGGCGGTGGGATGGCCGTTGGTGACGTGCAGGAAGAAGCCGGAACCGGCGCCGGCCCGTACCGGGAATCGGTTGTAGTCGATCACCACGGCATGGGAGTACACCGCGCCGGCGGTGTAGAGGTTCTCACTCGGCCAGCCCGGTGAGTAGGTCTGGCGCACATGGGTGTTGTAGGCCGGGCTGCTGGAGACCTCGTTCCACCAGTCCGCCCGGGTGGCCTGGAAGTACGGCAGCCGGGTGCCGTTGGTGGGCTGGTTGCCGAAGGCCTGGGTGAGGCCGAAGACGCCGGCCGGCGTCCGGGCCAGCCCCTCCCGGGTCGCCCCGATGCCGTTGCGGCCGAGGTAGGCGGTGATCGGGCCGGAGTGGTGGCGGAACCCGCCCGTGCTGAGGCGGGTCCACAGGTCGAACCGGGCGGTGGTGGAGCTGGAACTGCTCGCCTGCACGGTGATGACCTGGTCGGGCGGGGTGGCCGCGTCCGCGGTCCCGGCCAGCGGCGGCGCCAGCACGGCCACGACGGTGCCCGCCAGCCCGGTGAGCACGGCGGTTGCCAGCCCGAGGACGGCTCTCATTGCGACTCCTTCCGGGCACTGCCCGGCCATCCCCGTACGACAACTGCGGGTGGACGGTATCGCAGCCGGGGCCGGCCTGCGCGCGGCTGTCAGGAGTTGAACTCGTTCTGGGCCGCTTCCAGGCCCTTGACGAGCAGCGCCTCCACCGCGTCGGCGGCCCGGTCGATCAGGAAGGCCAGCTCCTTGCGCTCGGCGGCGGCGAACTCGCGCAGCACGTAGTCCGCCGGGTCCTGGCGCCCGGGCGGCCGGCCGATGCCGAACCGCACCCGCAGGTAGTCCTTGGAACCCAGCGCCGCGCTGGTGGACTTCAGGCCGTTGTGGCCACCCTCGCCGCCTCCGCGCTTGAGCCGCAACCCGCCGAACGGCAGGTCCAACTCGTCGTGCACGACGATGATCCGCTCGACACCCACCTTGTGGAACCGGCTGATCCCCACGATCGGACCGCCGGATTCGTTCATGTAGGACTTCGGCTTGGCCAGCACCACGGGCTGACCGGCCAGCCGGCCCTCGACCACGTCGGTGCGGCTCCGGTGAGCCTTGAAGGACCCGCCCATCCGGGCGGCCAGCTCGTCGGCGACCAGGAACCCGGCGTTGTGCCGGGTGCCGGCATAGCGAGGGCCCGGGTTGCCGAGCCCGACGATCAGGAAACGCTCGTCAGTCATGGCAATCCGGGCCTCTGGGCTATGGCGGCTAGGTCGATCGGGCAGCGCAAGCAGCCGTAACCGGCGCCGCCAGCCGGCGACGGTCAGTCCTACGCCTCGTCCGTCGTCGCGGCGTCGCCCGCGGCCGGCCCCTCGTCGGTGGTGTCGTCCCCGGCCGGCTCCTCGACGATGCCCAGCTCGGCGATCGACTCGGCAGTGTCGGCTTCGATGTCCTCGGCGGTCGGCGCGGTGCTGACGTTGAGCAGCAGTGTCTCGGGATCGGTGACCAGCGTCGCGCCGGCCGGCAGCGTCAGGTCACCGGCGGTGACGTGCGCGCCGGCGTCCAGGCCCTCGACCGAGACCTCGATCTCGCTGGGCAGGTGGGTGGCCTCGGCCTCGACCTGCACCGTGGTGTGCTCCTGGCCGAGCATCGCGCCGGGGGCGACGTCGCCGGTGATCAGCAGCGGGACGTCGATGGTGACCCGCTCGCCGCGGCGGACGGCGATCAGGTCGACGTGCTCGAAGTCGCCGCGGATCGGGTGCCGCTGGACGGCCTTGGGAATGGTGAACTCGTCCTTGCCGTCGAGGGTGATCGTCAGCAGCACGTTGCCGCCACCCCGCTTGATGGCCTGGGCGAACTCGCGCGCCGGCAGCGAGACATGCCGCGGGTCGGCCCCGTGGCCGTAGATGACGGCGGGGATCTTGCCGGAACGACGGGTACGGCGAGCGCCACCCTTGCCGAACTCGGTACGTACTTCGGCGGCCAAACGGACTTCAGACACGGGGGCGCTCCTGTTGGATCAAGTCGTACGGAAGTTGGTTCGTGGATCGTGAGGGGTGTTGCTCAGTCAAGCGTGCTGACTGTGTGACGGCGGTCATATTGCTGTTGTCCGAACGCGGTGTTGCCCGAGAGCGCGGCTGGCGCACCTGCGGTCGAGGACCGCGGGCCACACCAGGTCACAACACAGCGCCGGCAAGCACCGCGTCGATAACGGGCCCCACAAGAACGGCCTACCGAGCCAGAGGCTCAGCCGATCGGTCTGTGGACTCCCTCGCCGAGGCAACCCTGCGATCCTACAAGCCAAGCCGAGCGCCGGGGAAATCGGGTAGCCCGGTATGGCGCACCGCCACCGGCGTGCTGATCGGGGTGCCGGGGCCGCGCACTAGCATCGCAGCCGTGTCCCGAACTGCCGCCCAGGTGCGCGTCCGGGTTCCCGCCAAGATCAACCTCCAGCTGCTGGTGGGGCCGCTGCGTG
>NZ_DASVQG010000215.1:0-6264 GCF_036389215.1 Jatrophihabitans sp. | reverse complement strand
AGCGCCGCCTGTGTCGACACCTTCGGCACCTATGCCGACCTGATCAAGAACGACTCGGTGCGGGGGAACCAGGATGTCGACACGACCCGGGCAACCTACTTCGCCGGCAAGGCCGCCATGTTCGTCTGGTCCTCCTTCATCCTGGACGAGATGGCCGGCCTGCGTAACGACGCGCTGCCTACCTGCGCCGAATGCAAGTCCGATCCGTCCTACCTGGCCAAGAACAGCGGCATCGTGACCTCGCTGCAGGGCGGCGACGGCACCAAGCCCGCCCAGTTCGGAGAGATCGGGTCCTGGACGATCACCAAGTCCGGCAACGCCGACGCATCCAAGAAGTTTGTCGAATACATGCTCAACGACGGCTACTCGGGCTGGCTCGGACTGTCGCCTGAGGGCAAGTTCCCGGTTCGGCAGGGAACCGCCGACGCCCCGAAGCAGTTCGCCGACGCTTGGGCGAAGCTACAGACCGGGGTGGATCGCAAGGCGCCGCTGTCCCAGTTCTACCCGCAGGACGTGCTGGACGCGTTGAAGCAGAGCCCGGCCTCGATCGCTCGCTGGGCGCTGCCGCAGGGCCAGGGTGCTCTACTTGGGGCAACCCTGGGGCCGTTGCCGGTGCCCAAGGCGGTCAACGCTGCCACCAGCGGCGGCCTCTCGGCCGAGCAGGCCGCACAGCAGGCCCAGCAAGCAGTGTCCAAGCTTCAGTCCTCGCTGAAGTAGTTCCCTTCCCAACGCCGGTCCGGGGGCCTGCTCGACAGGCCACCCGGACCGCGCACAGCAAGGAGGAGGCGCATGACGACCACGAGCTCAGCGCCCGCCCGGGCGCGCCGAACGAGCACCCGCACCCTGGCCCAGCAGGAATCCCGCTCGGGCCTGGCGCTGATCTTCCCGACGGTCGTAATCATCTTCGTGGTCGTGATCGTCCCGGTGTTGTGGACCATCATGCTGGCCTTCCAGCACATCAGGCTGCTCAACATCCGAACGGCCGGAATCTTCAGCTCCTACACGCTGAACAACGTCAAGGACGTGCTCAGCTCACCGGACTTCAGGCAATCCCTGACGAACACACTGGTCTACACGATCGGCGGAACGGTGGCCTCGATCGGGTTGGGTCTGGTCGCCGCGCTCTCGGTCCGGGCCCCCTTTCGCGGCCGGACGATGGTGCGCGGCATCATGCTGCTGCCCTACGTGGCGCCGGTGGTGGCGGTCACCTTCGTCTGGCAGATCATGCTCAATCCGCAGTTCGGCATCGCCAACGAGGTTGGCGTCAACGTCCTGGGTTGGGACCACGCGATCCCGTTCCTGTCCGAAGAGACCGGGCAGCTGTCGCTGTTCGGCTGGCAGCTGTCGGTTCCCACCGCGCTGATCACGGTCATCGCGTTCGAGGCCTGGCGGTACTTCCCGTTCGCGTTCCTGTTCATCCTGGCCCGGATCCAGGCGATGCCCAGAGAGCTGGAGGAGGCCGCCCGGGTGGACGGGGCAACCCCGACGCAGCGGTTCGCCTACCTGATCTGGCCGCAGCTGCGCCCGGTCATCGCGATGCTGGCCGTGCTGCGATTCATCTGGACGTTCAACAAGTTCGATGACGTCTACCTGCTGACCGGTGGTGGCGCGGGCACCGAAGTGGTCAGCGTGCGGGTGTACCAGTTGCTGACCGCGCAGGCCGACGTCGGCGGTGCCGCGGCGCAGGCGACCGTGCTGGCCGTGATCCTGGTGATCTGCCTTACCGGGTACTTCATCTTCTTCGGCCGGAACCAGGGCATGGGGGAGTCCGAATGACCGGGATCCGCGCGATGCCCGGGCGCGCCACAACCGAGGCGGCGCGGCGGCGTGCCAGGCCGCCGCGACACTGGAGCAGGGACACCGTGGAGACGGCGGTGTTCAAGGTGCTCCGCTGGTTGGTCATCGCCGGCTTCGTCGTCGTCTGCCTGTTCCCCTTCTACTACATGGTGTTGCTGTCGCTGCGCAGCATCCAGCAGCTGTTGCTGGAGCCGAGCCGATTGCTGCCGTCGCGCCGCGAGCTGACGCTCTCCACCTACACCTCGGTGTTGAAATCCGTGGATGCCGGGGGACAGGGCTTTCTCACTCTGATGAAGAACAGCGGCATCATCTCGATCCTCACGGTGCTGGTCACGCTGCTTGTCTCGATCCCGGGTTCGTACGCGGTCAGCCGGCTGCGCTTCGCCGGTCGCCGGCAGGTGCACTTCCTGTTCCTGGCGGTCTACCTGTTCCCGAGCATCGTGCTGGCCATTCCGCTGTTCGTTCTGTTCACCCGGATCGGCCTGCGGGGCAGCCTGGTCGGGCTGGTGATCGTCTACATCTCACAGACCGTGCCCGTCGCCGTCTACATGCTGCGCAACTACTTCGAGACGATCCCACGCAGCTTGGAGGAAGCCGCGGCGGTGGATGGTTGCAGCCGGCTGCGCATCCTCTGGAGCGTGTCCTTGCCGCTGGCGAAGCCAGCGATCATGGCAACCTCGCTGTACGTGTTCATGATCGCCTGGAACGAGTACCTGTTCGCCCTGTTGTTCCTGGTAGAGAACCGCGAGAGGTGGACCGTGTCACTCGGCCTGGCGCAGCTCTCGGGCAGCATCGAGATCCCGACCACCGTTCTGATGGCCGGATCGGTCATCCTCACCCTGCCTATTCTCATCCTGTTCTTCCTCTCCGAACGGTTGCTGACCGAAGGTCTGACCGCCGGGGCGGACAAGGGCTAGCCGGGCTGGGGCTAGCCGGGCCAGAGCCAGCCGGACCAGAGCCAGGGCGGAGAGGGTACGGGGAGATGAGCGAAGATTGGTCGGGGGATGGCCCAGCCGCGCTCTCCAACTCGGCCGGCGAGGTCTTCCAGCTGTTCCGGGCGGGGATCGTGCGCACCAGGCGCGAGTTGATTCAGTACAGCGGCCTGGCCCGTTCCACGGTCACCGGCCGGGTCGATGCGCTGATCGAGGCCGGCTTGCTGCGTGAAGCCGGCGAGAACCTGTCCACCGGGGGCCGGCCGCCCAAGATCCTGGTGCCCAACCTGGAGGCCAAGACGATTCTGGCCGCCGACCTGGGAGCGACCCACGGCAGGATCGCGGTGCTGGACGGCGCAGGGACGATCATCGTGGAGACCGCGCTGGAGTCGCGTATCCAGTCCGGGCCGGCGGCGGTGCTGGCCCGCCTGGTAAGGCAGTGGCAGAAGCTGCTGCGCAGGTCCGGCCGCGAGCTGTCCTCGCTGTGCGGTATCGGACTCGGGTTGCCGGGGCCGGTCGACGCCGAGACCGGCAGGCTGGTGCAGCCGCCGATCATGCCGGGATGGCATGACCATCCGATCCGGGAGTACCTCGGCCGGCATTTCGACGTGCCGGCGTTCGTGGAGAACGACGCCAACCTGATGGCCCTGGGGGAGTCGCAGCTGGTGCATCCCACACTCCCGTCGTTGCTGCTGGTCAAGGTTGCGACCGGCATCGGAGCCGGCCTGATCCTGGACGGGCGGATTTACAGCGGCGCGGCCGGCGGCGCCGGTGACATCGGGCATGTCAAGGTGCCGGCCGCCGCGGGGCTGCGATGCTCCTGCGGCGCCGAGGGTTGCCTGGCCGCCGTGTCCAGCGGCGCGGCGCTGGTCCGCCAGCTCGCCGCCGCTGGCCGGGCGGTGAGCACCAGCCGGGACGTCGTCCAGCTGGTGCAGCAGGGGGATCCGGAGGCGGTGGCGCTCACTCGCCGGGCCGGCCAGATCCTGGGTGAGGTGATCGCCACCGCGGTCAGCCTGTTCAACCCCTCGGCACTCATCCTGGGAGGCGACCTGTCACTGACCGACGACCACTTTCTCAGCGGGCTGCGGGAGGTTCTCTACCAGCGCACCCAACCGCTGGCCATCCGGCACCTGCTGGTCAGCACCAGCAAGCTCGGTGACGAGGCAGGCATCGCCGGTGCCGCGGCGCTGGTGCGGCAGGAGGTGTTCTCCGCCGCGGCGGTGGACCGGGCGCTCAGCCGGTCGCCCGGATGACGTCACGTGAATGACGTCGCTTGGATGACGTCATTTGGACGACGTCACGTGAATGACGTCGCTTGGATGAGTCGCTTGGTAGCCGTCGCGCCTCATCGATGAGGGAAGCCGGCGCGGATTCACCAGGCATCGCCGTCGCGCCAGTCGCAGACAAGCTCACCCCGGAGATCCAGCTCGGCCGTTATCGGCAGGACGTACACCCAGCCGTCATCTTCTTCGGTCCGAACGATGCCGGCCGGGGTAAGCGCCGAGGTGGGTCCTTGCCACGGGCGCCATCCGCGCCTGGCGTAGAAGGTTGCCGCCTCCTCGGTCGCGCCCAGGGCGGCCAGCTCGTAGGCGTTGCGCGCCACCTGCTCCACCGCCGCCATCAGCGCCGCGCCGTGCCCACGCCGCCGAGCCGCGGCGCGCACTCCGACGCCTTCGACGTAGCCGGTGCGTAACGCCCGGCCGCTGTGCAGCAGTCGTCGCTGGATCAAGGCGGCATGCCCGAGCAGCTCAGCGCCATCCCACAACAGGGCATGCACCCCACCCAGGCAGTGTTCCCAGTCGTGGTCGGTGAATTCTCCGTCGAAGACCTGCTCGAGCAGCTCGCGGGCCGTGGCCAGGACGGCTGCCTCCAGCTGCCCGGTGTGCCTGAGAACGAGTTCGGTCATGGCTGCATCACGGTGATCAGTGTTCGGTGAGCGGGGCTGCGCGAGGTAGCCGACAGCCAGCGTGCGCAGCTACCCCCGCACCAGCCTGGTGCGCCTGAGCACGCCCCTGCCCAGGCGGTAGGCGAGCACGCCGCGCAGCGCCCACGGGGCGGTGACGATGATCGGGTCCAGCCACTGGTGCTTGACGTCGGTGCGTTTCTTGCCGAAGCGGGAGGACAGCCCGTGGTGGGAGAACTCGCTCAGGATGCCGGTCTCGGTGATCGGGTTATCCGGACGCCTGCTCACCATGGACGCGAGGTTGGCCTCTACCGAGTTCACCCGGTCCGCCGCGATCAGCAGCAGCCAGTGGGCGGCCCGTCCCTCGCTGTACCGTCGGTAGGCGTACTTGCGGATCGCTCCGGAGAGCCCGGCGGGCGGGCAGGATGTGCCGAAGACCGGTGTCAGGAAGGCATGCTCGATCGAGCGCTCCCGCGGCCACTTCTCGGGTTGGCGGTCGGGGAAGTCCCAGTGCGCGCCGCTTGCGCCGGGATCGAACCGCTCGCGCGGCACCGAGGGCCGGTCCCTGGGGTCGAGGTCTGCGCCCCAGCCGGGAATGCGGGTGCGCAGCTCATCGATCGACACCGGTAGTGCCGGCTTGTCAGGCGTGTAAGCCATGGTTGCTCTCCCTACGCGGCGTTCTGGACGATGAGTGGCTTGATGCAGTTGTCGAGCTTGGCTGAGAAGATGTGGTACCCCTCGGCTATGTGCTCCAGGGGGATGCGGTGGGTGACGATGTCGCTGGGCTTGAGATAGCCGTTGCGGATGTGCTCGAACAACCGGGGCCACTGCCGTTTCACCGGGCACTGGTTCATCCGGAGCGTCAACCCCTTGTTCATCGCGTCACCGAACTTCACCGCGCTGAAGATCGGGCCGTACGCGCCCATCACCGAGACCGTGCCGCCCTTGCGCACCGAGTCGATCGCCCAGTTCAGCGCGACGGGAGAGCCGCCCTGTAGCTTGAACTTCGAGGCCATCACGTGCTGCAGGAAGTTGCCGTCCGCCTCGGCGCCCACCGCGTCGATGACGACGTCGGCACCGAGATGGTCGGTCGCCTTCTTCATCTCCACCACGATGTCGTCGTACTCGGTGAAGTTATAAGTCTCGGCATGCGCGAAGGACTGCGCCTTGTCCAACCGGTACTGCAGGTGATCGATGACGATCACCCGGCCGGCGCCCATCAGCCACGCCGACTTGGCCGCGAACAACCCCACCGGACCGGCGCCGAACACCGCGACCACGTCGCCTTCGGCGATGTCGCCCAGCTGGGCCCCGAAGTAGCCGGTCGCCAGCGCGTCGGTGAGCAGCACCGCGTCCTCGTCCTCCATCCAGTCCGGGATGAGGCTGGGTCCGACGTCGGCGAACGGCACCCGCACGAACTCGGCCTGCCCGCCGTCGTAGCCCCCGCAGGTGTGCGAGTAGCCGTAGATGCCGCCCACCGCCGTGGCGTTCGGGTTCACGTTGTGACAGTTGGAGTACAGCCCACGGGCGCAGAAGTAGCACGACCCGCAGAAGACGTTGAACGGCACCATGACGCGGTCGCCGGGTCTCAGGTTCCGCACCGATGACCCGACCTCGTGGACCACGCCGATG
>NZ_DASVQG010000214.1:0-2257 GCF_036389215.1 Jatrophihabitans sp. | reverse complement strand
GAACAGGGGGATCGCGATGAGCAGGAGCGAGACGATCGCCATCGCAGCGCTGAGACCGAACCGCAGGCTCTGGAAGCTCGTGACGTAGACGATCATCGGCATCACGTTGACGGCGTCCGGCGGGGGCGCCCCGAACAGGACGAACGGCAGCGTGAAGTTGTTGATGTGGCTGAGCGTGGCCAGCAGGCACGCCAGCAGCACCGGGCCACGCAGGTAGGGCAGGATCACGTAGCGCAGCTTCGGCCACCACTTCGCCCCGTCCATGGCGGCGGCCTCCTGGACCTCGTGGTCCACGCTCTGCAGCGCGCTCAGGGACATGAGGTAGATGAACGGCCAGGCCGCCCAGATCTCGACGAGGATGAGCGTCCAGTAGGACTTCGGGCCCGACAGCCACAGCCCGCCCTTGATGCCGACATCGGCCAGCAGCTGGTTGACGATGCCGTCGGGCTGCAGCATCGTCCGCCAGACCGAGGCCACCACGAACGACGGCAGCACGTACGGGATGAGGAACACCGCCCGGACGAGGCCGCGGCCGCGGAACCGGTTCTGGGTGGCCACCGCGGCGGCCACGCCGAACGGAACGGTCCCGATGGTGGAGATCACGGCGAACGAGACGCTGATCCAGATGGCATGCGGCAGGCCGGACGAGAACGCCTCGGAGTAGTTCTGGAGGCCGATGAAACTCGCCTCCAGCCACCGGCGCAGCGTGTACTGGTCGAGGTCGATCAGCGAGATGTAGATCGCCAGCAGCAGCGGGATGACGACGATCAGCGTCATCAGCAAGCCGCCGGGGATGAGCATCCAGAGCGGCCGCTGCCGTTCGGTGACACCGCGGCGGCGCCGCTCCCGCCGGCTCTGCGGGGGGATGGCCGGGCCCGGCCCGGCGGCCGCAGGGGCCGCCGAGCCGCGCCGGGGGGATCGCGTGGTGGTGGTGCCGTCGTCGGTCATCGCGGGCTACTTCGCCCGGGCCAGTGCCGATTGGGCGGCCTTCTGCGCCGTCGCCAGCCGGGCGTCGAGCTGAGCATCGTTGACGCCCCCCGAGGCGAGCTCGGGGAGGGACTGCACCGCCACGTTGGTCAGTGCCAGCTGGATGTCGCCCCAGGCACCGGTGAACGGGGTCGCCACCGACTTCTTGGCCGCCTCGGCCACCACCGCGAGCCTCTTGTCCGACGTCAACGTCTGCAGCGCCTCGGCGTTCGCCGGCATGCTGCCGAACTTCTTGTAGTACTCGAGCTGGTTGTCCTTCTCCGTGATCAGCTTCACGAGCTGGAGCGCCAGGTCCTTGTTCTTGGAGTAGTCGGCCACGACGAGGTTGTCACCGGACAGGATGCTGGCCGCCTCGACCCCGTTCGCCGGGCGGCTGCTGGCCCCCGGAGGCACGGTCGGCAGCAGCGCGAAGGACCACTTCCCCTTGACCGCCCCCTGGTCGAGGGAATTGATCGCCGTCGGGGTGGTCAGCGCGAAGTAGCCGGTCTTGCCCTTGGCGAACGCCGCGAGCGCCTGCGTGTTCGACCAGCCGATGGCGGCCGGGTCGACGACCTTGTCGGTGCTGACCCATCCGAAGTAGGTCTGGTACGCCTTCTTGACGGTCGGGTCCTGGAGCTTGGCGGTCTTGCCGTCCACCAGCTTGTTGCCCGCCTGGATGGACATGCCCCAGATGAACTTCCACGGGTCGAAGTTGTCCTTGTAGCCCACCGCGAGGCCGTACTGGCCGCCCTTCGTGAGCTTCTTGGCCTGCTCGGTGAGCTCGTCCCACGTGGTCGCCGGCTTGCTGATGCCGGCCGCCTTGAGCAGCTCGGTGTTGTATGCCATGACGAACGGCCGGCTGACCCACGGGATGCCGACCTGGTTGTTCTCGTCCGGGCCGGAGATGCCCAGCGTCGCCGGCACGAACCTGTTCTTGCCGCCGACCTTCTGCCACGCCTCCTCGTCCAGCTTGACGAAGGCGCCTGTCGAGAAGGCGGTGGGGGTGAACGTGGTGCCGACCGCGTAGACGTGGGGACCCTGGCCCGACACGACCGAGGTCTGGATCTTCGTCAGCTCGTCCTGGGCGCTCGCGAACGTCTCGAACTTGACGGTGGCACCGGTCTGCGCCTTGAACTTGTCGCTGATCGACTTCTGCCAGGCCTGGAACTCTTCGGGATATTGGGTGTTCGCGGCGATCAGTACGTTGAGCGTCTTGCCGGTGCCGCTGCCGCCGCCGCTCTCGTCGTCGCCACCGCCGCAGGCCGCGAGGGCCGCGACCAGAACGGCCGCG
>NZ_DASVQG010000213.1:0-18335 GCF_036389215.1 Jatrophihabitans sp. | reverse complement strand
TCCTCGTACGGGATCGTCTCGGCGTCGGCGACCCGCCCGTCCACGTCCAGACCGAGCCCGGCCGCGTTGCGCAGCGCGACCTCGACCATGCCCGGGCTGATGTCGGTGACCGAACCCTTCGTCGCCACCCCGGCCTGCATGAGGTTGAGCAGGAAGAACCCGGTGCCGCAGCCCAGTTCCAGCGCCCGACCGTACGGCCAGCCCGACGTGCCGGCGACGTGGGCGAACCGGTCGCGGGCGTAGTCGATGCAGCGCTGGTCGAAGCTGATCGACCACTTCTCGTCGTAGCTGCCGGCTTCCCAGTCGTGGTAGAGCACGTTGGCGAGCTTCGGGTCATGCCAGGCCGCCTCGACCTGTTCGGCGCTGGCGACGCCGACGCTCGGCTGATGCGTGATCGGGGCCGCGGTGCCGGCTGGGTGGCTAGCCATGCTCAGTTCCCGACGAACTCGGCCTTGCCGGGCCCGGATTCGATGAAGGAGGCCATTCCGCGCTGCTTGTCCTCGGTGGCGAACAGCCCGGCGAACAGCTGGGACTCCAGCTTCAGCCCGCTGGCCAGGTCGGTCTGCAGGCCACCGTCGATAGCGAGCTTGGCCGCCCGCAGCGCCAGCGCCGGCCCCCGGGCGAACTTCGCGGCCATCGCCTGCGCCGTCGGGTACACGTCGTCGGCGGCGACCACGGCATCCACCAGGCCCAGCCCCAGCGCCTCGGCAGCGTCGACGAACCGGCCGGTGAAGACCAGGTCCTTGGCGCGGGCCGGGCCGATCAGCCGGGCCAGCCGCTGGGTACCGCCGGCGCCCGGGATCACGCCCAGCAGGATCTCGGGCTGGCCCCACTTCGCGTTGTCGGCGCTGACCCGGAAGTCGGCGGCCAGCGCCAGCTCGCAGCCACCGCCGAGGGCGTAGCCGGTCACCGCCGCGATGACCGGCATGGGCAGCTGGGCGATGGCATCCAGCGACGAGGACAGCGCGCCGGCCCGGCGCTGCATGTCCTGGGCCGACATGGTGTGGAACTCCTTGACGTCCGCCCCGGCCACGAACACCTTGGGGCCGCCCCAGAGGATGACGGCCCGGACGTCGTCGCGCCGGTCACACTCGGCGGCGGCCTCGCGCAGCTCCTCCTGGACCTGGGTGTTCAGGGCGTTCACCGGGGCCCGGTCGATCCGGATGGTGGCCACCCCGTCGGCGACCTCGAGCGCTACGAACTCAGTCATGGCCGCAGAGCCTACCGAGGCCCGCTGGACTTACCGCGCGCGCTGCGCCTCAACGGGCACGGGCGAAGTACCGGCCGTCCTGCTGCTCGACGGTGAGCTCCAGCTGGAAGGCGCGGGACAGGTTCTGCGAGGTCAGCACCTCGCCGATCAACCCCTGCGCGACCACCTTGCCCTCGCCCAGCAGCAGCGCGTGGCTGATGCCTAGCGGGATCTCCTCGACGTGGTGGGTCACCAGGATCATCGCCGGCGCCTCCGGGTCGGCAGCCAGCCTGGCCAGCCGGCGCAGCAGGTCCTCCCGGCCACCCAGATCCATGCCTGCGGCCGGCTCGTCCAGCAGCAGCAGCTCCGGGTCGGTCATCATCGCCCGGGCGATCTGCACCCGCTTGCGCTCCCCCTCGCTCAACGTGCCGTAGCTGCGCTCGGCGAGCTCGGCCACCCCGAACCGGGCCAGCAGGATCCGGGCCCGCCGGACGTCCAGGCGCCCGTAGGCCTCACGCCAGCGCCCGATCACGGCGTAGCCGGCCGAGACCACCACGTCGATCACCAGCTCGCCCGGTGGGATCCGCTGCGCCAGCGCCGCCGAGGACAGCCCGATCCGGGGCCGCAGCTCGAAGACGTCCACCGAGCCCAGCCGCTCGCCGAACACCGCGACCGTGCCGGTGGTCGGATGCATGGTGGTGGCGGCCAGTTGCAGCAGCGTGGTCTTGCCCGCGCCGTTGGGCCCGAGCACGGCCCAGCGCTCGTCCTCCTCCACCGTCCAGTCGACGGAGTCGAGCAGCAGCTTGCTGCCCCGCCGGACCGTCACCTGTCTCAGCTGCAGGATGGCGTCGGGGTCTGGTTCGAAGTCTGGGCCTGCCACGCCCCCATCCAACCGTACGTTCACAACGGGCGAGAGAACGGCACGCCTGAGGCGGCGTAAGGTCGCCTGAGCTATGGAACCCGCACCCGACCTCAGCCATCGCCTGGCGCATCAGCTGGGCGCCAGCCCAGGCAACCTGGTGGCCTGGCCTGGTGCGCCGTTCCCGCTGGGCGCCAGCTGGGACGGCGAGGGCACCAATTTCAGCATCTGGTCACCGACCGCCACCCGGGCCGAGGTGTGCCTGTTCGCCGGCACCGGCGCCGAGACCCGGGTGCAGCTGGCGGAGAAGAGCTTCCACATCTGGCACGGCTACCTGCCCGGGGTCAACCCGGGCCAGCGCTACGGGTTCCGGCTCGACGGGCCGCACCACCCGGCGGCCGGCCAGCAGCACAATCCGGCCAAGCTGCTGATCGACCCCTACGCCCGCGCCATCGAGGGCGACTTCGTGGAGAACGTCGCCTGCTACGCGGCCAACGACCTCGATTCCGCGCCGTACGTGCCGCGCTCGGTGGTGTCCCTCGACGGCTTTCCGTGGGGCACCGACCCCCGGCCGAACACGGCCTGGGAAGACACCGTCATCTACGAGCTGCACGTCAAGGGCTTCACCGCGCGCCATCCCGGCATCCCCTCCGACCTGCGCGGCACCTACGCCGGTCTCGGCCACCCGGCCGCCATCTCCTATCTCAAGGAGCTGGGCATCACCGCCGTCGAGCTGCTGCCGATCCACCACTTCGTCACCGAGCCCGCGCTGCAGCGGCGCGGCATGAAGAACTACTGGGGCTACAACTCGATCGGCTTCTTCGCCCCGCACGCCGCCTACGCCACCCACACCGGCCGGCTGGGCGGCAACCAGGTGCGCGAGTTCAAGGCGATGGTGCGGGCCCTGCACGCCGCCGGCATCGAGGTGATCCTGGACGTGGTCTACAACCACACCGGCGAGGGCACCCCGGACGGCCCGATGCTGTCGTTCCGCGGCATCGACAACAGCGGTTACTACCGGGTCGACCCGACGAACGCCGCCAGGTACCTGGACTACACCGGCTGCGGCAACACCCTGGACGTCCGGACGCCGGCCGTCCTGCAACTGGTGATGGACTCGCTGCGCTACTGGGTCACCGAGATGCACGTCGACGGCTTCCGGTTCGACCTGGCCTCGGCGCTGGCCCGGTCGCTGCACGACGTCGACAAGCTGTCCTCGTTCTTCGACACCATTCACCAGGACCCGGTGATCAGCCGGGTGAAGCTGATCGCCGAACCGTGGGACATCGGCGACGGGGGTTACCAGGTGGGCGAGTTCCCACCGCTGTGGACCGAGTGGAACGGCAAATACCGTGACACGGTAAGGGACTTCTGGGCGCACGGAGCCGGCGGCGTGCGGGATCTGGCGTTCCGGCTGACCGGGTCCTCGGACCTCTACGCCGACGACGGCCGGCTGCCGTTCGCCTCGATCAACTTCGTCACCGCGCACGACGGTTTCACCATGCGCGACCTGGCCAGTTACCTGCGCAAGCACAACGAGGCCAACGGTGAGGGCAACCTCGACGGCACCGACGACAACCGCTCGATCAACTTCGGGATCGAGGGCGAGACCACCGACCCGACGGTGACCGGGCTGCGGCTCCAGCAGGTTCGCAACCTGCTCACCACGCTGCTGCTCTCGACCGGGGCGCCGATGCTGGTGGCCGGGGACGAGCGGTACCGCACCCAGGGCGGCAACAACAACGCCTACGTCCAGGACAACGAGGTCTCCTGGCTGGACTGGGAGGACACCCCGGCGAGCGCGGACCTCCTCGAGCTCACCCGGCGGCTGATCGCGCTGCGCCGGAGCTCGCCGGTGCTGCGGCAACGGGCGTTCTTCGAAGGCCGGGCGGTGGACGAGGACGGCTGCAAGGATCTGGCCTGGTTCCATCCGGCCGGCGGCGAACTCGGCGCCCGGGACTGGTTCGACCCGGACCTGCGCACCATCGGCATGTACCTCGACGGCCGTGGTTTGCGCCACCGCGGCCGGCGCGGCGAGACCATCCGGGACCAGTCCTACCTGCTGCTGCTGCACTCCGGTGAGCAGCCGGTCGAATTCGCGCTGCCGGGGCTGCCCTGGGCCGATCGCTACCAGGTCGTCATCGACACCGCCGAGGTCGGCGGGACCTCGCTCGCCGAACCGGTCGACGGCGGCACCAAGATCGCGCTCAGCGGCCGCTCGGTGCTGCTGCTGCGCGCCGACCGCGACTAGCCGCTAGACGCACTGCCCAACCCGGTCGACCCCACTACCGGACCGGTACCCGGCCGGGACAGAATCGAGGGCATCGCCTGTCAGCCATCGACCAGTGAAGGGGCACCATCATGACGACCCGGCTCAACCCCTACCTCAACTTCCGCGACACGACGCGCGAGGCGATGGAGTTCTACCACTCGGTGTTCGGTGGCGAGCTCACCATGAGCACCTTCGCCGAGTTGCACGCCAGCGAGGACCCCGCCGAGCAGGACAAGATCATGCACTCGCAGCTGGTCACCGAGCAGGGCCTGACGCTGATGGCTGCCGACCTGCCGAACAGCATGGAGCTGACACCCGGCAACAACTTCTCCATCTCGCTCAGCGGCGAGGACGAGGGCGAGCTGCGCGGCTACTGGGACAAGCTGTCCGACGGCGGCAACGTCGGCATGCCGCTGGAGAAGGCACCCTGGGGCGATCTCTTCGGCATGTGCATCGACCGGTACGGCATCACCTGGCTGGTGAACATCGCCGGCGAGCAGCCCTCCTCGTAGGGTCGACCGGAAACCCGGTTGCTCCGGGGTGGCGGCTGCCCCATCATCGTTCGCCATGACCACTGACGATGGGCGGGCTATGACGGGTTCGGGTGCCTCCGCGGCGGCCACCTGCCAGCAGCCCTGCCCTGGTTGGAGGTCCAGCCCGGCCCAGCCGTGACCGCGGAGTTGCTCGCCGGGCTGCTGGCGGGTTACTCGGTCGCCGTGCCGATCGGCCC
Organism: Jatrophihabitans sp.; assembly: GCF_036389215.1. Lineage (GTDB taxonomy): Bacteria > Actinomycetota > Actinomycetes > Mycobacteriales > Jatrophihabitantaceae > Jatrophihabitans_A. The sequence continues at coordinate 13,285 of NZ_DASVQG010000213.1, read as the reverse complement.
GATGGCCACCTACCTGGTCGCGCTGACCGCCGGGACCTCGGTTCGGGTGGGCATGGCCGCGGCGCTGGGAATCGCCACCGTGGACGGGCTGTACGCGGTCGCGGCCACGCTCGGCGGCACCGCACTGGCCGAGCTGATCCGGCCGGCACTGGGCGTGCTGCACTGGCTGTCGGTGGCGGTGCTGGCCGGCGTGGCGGCGCGCGCGGTCTGGTCCGGCCTTCGACCGGCGCCCGCGCAGCAAGTGCCTGGCGAGCAGGTGCCTGCCGGCCGGCCGGTGCGGATCCTCAGCCCGGCCCGGGCCTATGCCACCCTGGCCGGCCTGACGCTGGTGAACCCCACCACGCTGATCTACTTCGTGGCCCTGGTGGTCGGCCTTCGAGCCGGGTCGAACCCCGGTGCCCTCGGCGAGATCATGTTCGTGGCCGCCGCCTTCGCCGCCTCGGCCAGCTGGCAACTGCTGCTGGCCTGCGGCGGCGCGCTGCTCGGCCGGGTGCTCACCGGCGATCGAGGGCGCAGGGTGACCGCCCTCGCCTCGGGCGTCCTGATCGGCGTGCTGGCGCTGCGGCTGGCGGTGGGCTGAGCGCGGGAGTCGCCCGGCTGGAAGTATTCACATGCACAGCAGAAGGGAACTCCGGCATGGACATCAGCCAGATCAACCAACGGGTGATCGAGCAGTTCCGGGCCGGCGGCCCGATCGAGGGCATGCACCGCGAGCGGCTGCTGCTGCTGACCACCACCGGCGCCAGGACCGGCCAGCCGCGCACCACTCCCATGATGTTCCACCCCGACGGTGAACGGCTGCTGGTGATCGCCTCGAACAGCGGCGCGCCGCGGCACCCGCACTGGTACCTGAACCTGGTCGCGAACCCGCGGGTCACCGTCGAGGTCGGCGACGAGCGCTACGACGCGATCGCCAGCACCGCCGAGGGCGCCGAGCGGGACCGGCTGTGGAGCATGCTCAAGCAGACCTACCCGTTCTTCGCCGAGCACGAGCAGGCGGTCGAGCGCGAGATCCCGGTCGTCATCCTCACCCGCGCCGCCTGAGCGCCGCGGTGCGCAGGCTGCCCGGCACCGGCGAAGTTCACCACGACGAACCCGAGCCTGCGGGCGGCTGAGACTGACGCCCCGACGACCGTTCATCTGATCTCCGGACGCCGGTCGCTTGACATTCAGTGCTGTACGACAGATCGTATACAAGTGGCCCGCAGCGTTAAGAATCCCGCCAGCAACCAACGCACGGGCAAGAATCCCGCCGGCACGCGTGCTCAAGCCGGTACCGCTCCCAGCGCCTTGCTGCAGGGCGATCGCCGTGACCGGACAGCCCGCATGGAGATCCGGGAGCCGGGTAGCAGCACAGGCACCTCCGAGGTCTGGCAGGCTCGGATCGGAGCAGAGCTCGCAGCCGAGTTGCGTGCTGACGCTGAGGTCCTCGGGTTGACCGGGCGGACCGCGATCGTGAAAGCCGCGCTGGAGTTGCTCCACCGGCAGGCCGCCGAACACCGGATGGCCACCAGCATCGACGACTTCTACGGCGGCGCGACGCCGCCATTGCCGCTGGGTGTGTCCGACGGCGGCAATGGCGAATCCTGAGCCACTTCGAGGAGAGATCTGGGACGTCCACCTGCCAGGCATCGGCCTGCACCCAGCGGTAGTGCTGAGCGTGAACGCGCTGAACTCGCGTCTCGGCCACGTGGCGGTCATTCCGATCACCGGGACTCGGGGACCGGACGCAACGCACATCCCGCTGGCCGCCGAGGCGGGGCTGAGCCGGTACGACGAGTCCTACGCCGACATTACCGGGCTGCGCCCGGTCGCCAGGAGCAGCTGCCGAAAGCGCCGGGGGCTGGTGCACCGAAGCGAGCTGGCCCACCTCGAGCGGCAGCTACGGACCTACCTCGGGCTCTGAGCATGTCGGCCCTGAGCACCTCGCGGCTCTGAGCATGTCGGCCCCTGAGCACCTCGGGCTCTGAGCGGCCAGGTTGCTTGACGCTCCAACCGGGCAAGTGGTACTTACGAACATGGAGTGATCATCTGAGAACTAGAGATTCACTCTGCGTTAACACGTCAGGAAGGCCGAGGCCCATGACGGTTCCGGGCTCCATTGCCCAACCTATTCAGAGTCTTGTCCCGGCCCGCATGGATCGACTGCCCTGGTCGAAGTTCCATTGGCGGGTCGTCATCGCGCTGGGGATCACCTGGGTGCTCGACGGCATCGAGATCACCGTCGCCGGTGCCATCGGGGAACGGTTGACCGAAGAGGGGACGCTGCACTTCACCGCTGGGCAGATCGGCCTCGCGGCGTCGATCTACCTGCTCGGCGAGGTGGTCGGCGCGCTGTACTTCGGGCGGCTGGCCGACAAGCTCGGGCGTCGCAAGCTGTTCATCATCACGTTGGGCATCTACCTGATCGGTAACCTGCTCACCGCATTCTCCTTCAGCTTCCTCTTCTTCATCGCCACCAGGTTCATCGCCGGACTCGGTATCGGCGGCGAGTACGCCGCGATCAACTCCGCCATCGACGAGCTGATCCCGGCCGACTACCGCGGCCGGGTGGATCTCGCGATCAACGGAACCTACTGGCTCGGTGCGATGATCGGCGCCGCGGCCAACATCGCCTTCCTCAACCCGGACCTCTTCGACATCAATCTCGGCTGGCGGCTGGGCCTGCTGATCGGCCCGCTGATCGGTGTCGCGATCTGGGGATTGCGCAGGCATATCCCGGAGAGCCCCAGATGGCTGCTCACCCACGGGCAGTCAGAGGAAGCGGACCGGATCGTCGACGGGATCGAGCGCGACATCGAGGCCGAGGGCAAGACGCTGTCACCCGTCGACCCGGGCTCCGCGCTGCTGGTCGAGGAACGCGAGGATCCCGGCTACAAGGAGCTTGCCCAACTGATCGTTCGGGAATACCCCAGCCGGGCGTTCCTCGGCTTCATGCTGATGGTCACCCAGTCGTTCCTGTACAACGCGATCTTCTTCACCTTCGCCTTGATCCTGGGCAAGTTCTACGGCATCAGCGGCGGCGCGGTGGGTTACTTCATCTTCCCGTTCGCCGTGGGCAACCTGCTGGGTCCGGTACTGCTCGGCAAGCTGTTCGACACCGTCGGCCGGCGGATCATGATCGGCGGGACGTACTGCTCGTCGGCCATCCTGCTGTTCATCACCGGCCTGCTGTTCAAGAACGGTTCGCTCAACGCCACCACCCAGACCATCCTGTGGTGCATCATCTTCTTCATCGCCTCGGCAGCGGCATCGTCGGCCTACCTCACGGTCAGCGAGATCTTTCCCCTGGAAGTGCGGGCCAAAGCGATCTCGCTGTTCTTCGCGGTGTCGCAGTTCTTCGGTGGCGTGATCGCGCCGTTCCTGTTCGGCAAGCTGGTCGGCGCGGCCGGCGACGGCCCGGTCCCGAATCGCAATCCGCTCTTCTGGGGTTACACGATCGGCGCGGTCCTGATGTTCATCGGTGGCCTGACAGCTTTCATCTACGGCGTCAACGCCGAGCGGCAATCCCTGGAGAACATTGCCAAGCCGCTGTCGGCTCGGGACGTGGCGATGGCCAGTGGCGGGGCCAGCCGGCTCACCGGTGGGCTGTCCTCGGGCGTCCGCCGCGATCACGGGTCCGGGCTGCTGCGTGCCGGGCCGCCCGAGCAGCGCAAGTAGCCGAGTCTCGGGCCCGCCGGCTGCCGTCTCGTTACGGCGGACGGCGGGCCCGAGCTGATCCGAAGGCGGGTGGGCAGCCCAGATGCCAGAGCCGTGGCAACGGAGCATCTGGCTGCTGCTCTGGGGGTGGATGCCGGCCGGGATCGGCTGGCAACTGCTGAACGTCGAGCGGCTCGACATCTACAGCATGCTGGGGTGGTTCGTCTGGCCGGTGGTGCCCATGGTCTACCTGGTGGTGAGCCTGCTGATCGGGTTAGCCGGCAAGGGCGCTGCCCGCAAGGACGACCAGGGCCGACCCTCACGGTGAGCTCAGGTTCAGCCGAGCACCCGGAACCAGACACCCGTCGCCAGCGGCGCCTGGCTCAGGCTGAGGCGCTCGAGCCTGACGTTGGTGCCGCCGGGCTGGTCGAGCAGCCGGACGCCGTCGCCGAGCAGGACGGGGGCGAGGAAGACCAGGATCTCGTCGAGCACGCCGGCCTGCAGGCACTGCCGGGCGACGTCGGCACCGAGGATGTTGACGTACTTCTCCCCGGCGGCGGCCTTGGCCGCGGCGACCGCGGCATCCAGGTCGTCGAGGAAGGTGATGCCGGGCGTAGCTACTGTTCGCTCCGCTCCTCGCTCGCTGCGATGCTCACTCACCTGCGCGGCGCCCGGGATCTGATGGGTCAGCACGAATTGCGGCCCGGTCCAGGCGCCGCCGAACGGCCCCTCCTTGTCCGTCCCGCGGTTCGGATCGTCGCCGCCGAAGGTGCGCCGGCCGATCAGCAGGGCACCGATCTGGTCGACCAGTCCGTCGGCGGTCGGGTTCGGGCCGAGGTAGGAGGTGAGCCAGGACATGTCACCGCCGGGGCCCGCGATGAAGCCGTCCAGCGACATGGTCGCCGAGTAGAGCATCCTTGCCATGAGCTGCCTCCGCCTGGAAGTCGTGATGCGCCGGTAGCGTGCTGCGGGTGAGTGTCGATCCTGCGAACGCGCCCCGGCCAGCCGAGCCCGCTCGACCGCCCGTCGTGATCTACACCGACGGGGCCTGCAAGGGCAACCCGGGGCCCGGTGGCTGGGGGGTGTGGCTGTCCAGCGGCAACCACCAGAAGGAGCTGTTCGGCGGCGAGCCGCAGACCACCAACCAGCGGATGGAGCTGACCGCGGCGATCCAGGCGCTGACCGCGCTGACCAGGCCGTGCACGGTGGTGCTCCACACCGACAGCCGGTACGTGCTGCAGGGCATCACCAGCTGGATCCACGGCTGGAAGCGCAACGGCTGGCAGAACTCGGTGAAGCAGCCGGTCAAGAACGCCGACCTGTGGCGCGCGCTGGAGGAGGTGTCGGCCGCTCACACCATCGACTGGCGGTGGGTCAAGGGGCATTCCGGGGATGCCGGCAACGAGCGTGCTGACGCGCTGGCCAACGACGGTGCGGCGCTGGTCATGGCGGGCCCGGCGCTCGGGTCCGTGCGGGTGGGCTGACGGCAGCAGGTCAGCGGGATTCCCGTGGCACCCGGATCTTCGGCATGCCGCCCAATCCCAGGTTGTAGCGGACGTTCTCGGAGTATTCGGCCAACTTCTTCCACAGCGCGGCATGCGCGGGCCACGGGATCGGGTTGTCGCCGTCGAGCCAGCTGTCACCGAAGGTTATCCAGACCACGGTCCAGTTCGCCGCCACGTTCCACCGGCCGTTGCTCCAGTCGATCAGCGCCCGGCGGATCTGCATCGCCGCCTGCGGTGCGTCGGGAAACGTCGAGGCGGTGTGCACCGTCCAGACCCGGAAGTCATGGGACATCAGGTCCAGCTCGAAGTCGCCCAGCACGGCAGGGTTGACCAGCACCGTCGCCATGTTCTCGAAACCCGGACCTCGCACCATACGATTATCTACCAGCACCGCCCGGGGAAGAAGTAGCAGCGGCGGCAGGTCGCCCGCACCCGCTACCCAGTCGCCTCGACTTGCCCTCAGTCGCTACTCAGTCGCCTGAGCTTGCCCCCTCAGCTGCCAGTCAGCCGACGATCAGACCGTTGCGCCGCGCGCCGAGCGAGTCGAGATAGCCGGTGATGCGCGCCAGCGCCGCTCGGTAGCCGGCGCGCGCCTCGGCGGAGGTCCACAGATCGGCGATCGCCGAACGCAACTCGATCAGCCGCAGCCGGGGCGAGTACTCCATGAAGGTGGCGATCGCCTCGGCCCTGGTGGTGACGAAATGGTGCGGCGCCACCTCGGTGAAGGTGAAGCGCGGCATCACCCCTTCGCGGTTGCCGACATCCTGCACCGCGTGCCGCGAGATCTGGTTTCCCATGCAATAGGCGACCCATTTGCCGTGCAGCTTCTGAAACGGCTGCACCACATGGGCATGGTCACCCAGGATCACGTCGACGTCCGGCGAGGCCAGCAGCCGGTCGGCCTGGCTAGCCTGCTCCTCGGTCGGGTCATGGTCGTACTCGGTGCCCCAGTGCATGCTCAGCACCACGAGGTCGGCACCGGCGCTCCTGGCCCGGTGCGCCGCCGCCAGGATCGCCGGCAGGTCGATGGTGTTGGCCAGCCACGGCTGCCCGGCCGGCACCGCGATGCCGTTGAACCCGAAGCTGAACGCGAGCTGGGCGACGCGCACGCCGTTGCTCGTGGTCACGATCAGCGCCCGGCCGGCCTCGGCTGCCGACCGGGCGCTGCCGGTGTGCTTCAGGCCGGCCGCGTCCAGCTGGTCCAGGGTGCGCTTCACCCCGGCGTACCCCTGGTCCAGGGTGTGGTTCGAGGCCGTCGTGCAGCTGTCGTAGCCGGCCGCCGTCAAGGCGGTCAGAACCTGCGGCGGGGCGTTGAAGTTCGGCCAGCCGGCGAACGGGCCCTGCGGCGGGGCGAGCGGGGTCTCGAGTTCGCAGATCGCCAGGTCGGCCGCTCGGGTGGTCGGCGCGATGCCGGCGTAGATCGGGCCGAAGTCATAGCCGGGTTTTCCTTGCGCCCTGGCATCCGCCGCCGCCTGCTGCCAGAGCTCCGGGTGGATCAGCACGTCGCCCGAGCCGAGCACGGTCACCGTGCGCGGACCGGGCTTCGGAGCTGACGGCGACGAACCACCCGTGCCGCCCGGGGTCCCGGAGGTGGGCGGCCCAGCGGTCGGGGTTCCAGAAGTCGGCGCGCCAGCGGCCGAGGGTCCAGTGCTTGAGACGCCCGTGACCGGCGCGGCGACCGAATCGTGCGGCGAGCTGCTGGTCGCCGGGCCGCCTTGCCGATGCCCGCCACGGATCTGCCCGCAGCCGCTGAGCGCGACAGCGAGCGCCAGCACCGCCACGGACCGTCGCGCGCGGCGGAACCGACCTCTTCCGTTGACCGGCACGCGATGCACGCTACGCCGCAGGTCCTCTCGCCGGGGCTGATCGCCGGACGCCCCGCCGCAGCCGTTCCTGCTCGATGCCAGGATGGGGCCATGCCCACCGCACCGGCACCGGCCGCCGGCATCGTCCGGTACGGCGAGTCGTCGCTGTCGGACGTGCTGCCGTCCGCGCTCGCGGCGCTCGGTGTCGCCGGGGAGCCCAACGTGCTCGGGATCGAGCCGGCCGACTGCATCGTGGTCCTGCTGGTCGACGGCCTGGGGTGGCAGCTGCTGCGCGAGCACGCCGGCCATGCCCCGTTCCTGTCCAGCCTGGCGGCCCGCCCGCTGACCGCGGGGTTCCCGACCACCACCGCGGTCAGCGTCACCTCACTCGGCACCGGAGTTCCGCCCGGGCAGCACGGCATCACCGGCTACCTGACCCGGGCGGACGGGCTGAGCGAGCCGGTCAACTGGCTGACCTGGCGCACCGCCCGCTCCGGTGTGGACCTGCTCGGCGATCAGCCACCCGAGCGGGTCCAGCCGGTGGCCACCGCCTTCGAGCGGGCCGAACGGGCTGGGGTGAGGGCGTCGGTGGTGTCGGCGCCGGCCTTCAAGGCCAGCGGGCTCACGCTGGCAGCGTTGCGCGGCGCGCACTACCAGCGGGCGTTCACCGCGGCGGACGCGGCGACCGGAGTTGCCGCGATCGCACGGACCCGTGGCGGCCTGATCTACTGCTACAACTCGGAAGTGGACCTGATCGGGCACGTCCACGGCTGCCGGTCCGAGGCCTGGCGGGTACAGCTACAGCTCATCGACCGGGCTGCGCAGCTGCTGGCCGAACGGCTGCCCGCGGGGGCTCGGCTACTGGTCACGGCCGATCACGGCATGGTGGACGTCCCGGAGGACGCCAAGATCGACTATGACGGCGAGCCGTCGCTTCAGGACGGTGTGGACATGCTGGCGGGTGAGGCCCGGGTGCGGTACCTGCACGTCGCACCCGGCGAACTGGACGCGGTGCGCTCGCGGTGGATCCACCTGGTCGGTGACCGGATGGCAGTGCTTACCCGGGACGAGGCGATCGGCTACGGCTGGTTCGGCCCGCACGTCAGCGAACCGGCGCGGCACCGGATCGGTGACCTGATCGCGGTGTCGGTGTCGGAGCTGGCGGTCGTGCGCCGCAAGGTCGAGTCCCGCAACGCTTCGCTGATCGGCCATCACGGTGCGCTCACTGATGCCGAGCTGCTGGTGCCGCTGCTGTCCAGGTGAGCCGGGCGACAAGCCTCGGCAATCGCTGACCCCTCGCTTAGGCATACACAGCGCCCTACGGGATGGCGCACCCTATCAAATTCTGGTCCCGGTAACCGGATCTCGGTGAAGTTCTCCAACGCCCGATCGGCCGTCTGTAGGCCAATCGCGCAACCAAAGCTTGTAAGCATCTGGTCCAGTCTGCAATGCAATTCCGGTGTACGTCTTCGAAAAATACTTCCCTTTGGTAACTTTTACCTTGATGAGTGGCGGTTCCAATGTCATTAGAATACTCAACTCATTGGCACCCTCAGCCAGCGAAGTATTACCGTCTTGGATGAAGGTGAGGCGATCGCCGATCCACTGCCAATCGCCGGTGGGAAGTGAAGGGGTTTGCCCTAAATCGACTGCGCGCATCACAAATTGCACTTCTCGCCCTTGGGCGATCGCTTGCGCCTTGATTTGCTTCTCAGCATCTTGACGGTCTTGCACTGCGGATTGTGCGGCTAGAAGATTTGGCTGACTCTCGTCAAGCAACCTTCCGCGCTCAAGCCATTCTTGTGCTTTGGGCAAATCACCGCTACTCAGTGCGCCAAATGCCAGGTTAGCTGCTGCAAGAGCGGATCCAGCTGCAATCGCCTCTAGATACATGGCATTCCCTTGGATTGGCGCACCGATCGTACTGAGCTCGACTCCTAAATTGTTCAGGGCAACGGAACTCGCCTGGCCAGCATCTCTCAACCGCTCATAGTGAAATACTGCGGCACCTGGCTGCCCGTTTTGAGAGTAAGCGTAAGCCGTGTCGAAACGCAAGCGTTGGTCGAGCGGCGTCAGCGCGAGAGCCATCTCGCGGTAAACCAGAGACAACGTTGCATTCTCTGCCGAGATGGGCAGCCAACTCCTTCAACGCCCGTGACCGAATCGAATCAGGCGCATCAGAGTCGACTGCTAAAGCCATCAGCTTGTTATTTGCGTCACCTTCTCTACCTGCATCTTGCAGCAACTTGGCTACCAAAAGCCGCAGTTCCGCTTGAACGTCGCTAGGCAACCCGTTGGACAATACCTCTACTTCGCGGGCAGCAGATGCCTCTTCACCCAAGACTTTCAACGCCTGTGCGTAATGGCGAATAGTCAGCTCGTCTCGTGACTCTTTTCGGTACGCACGATCATGAATCTCTTCAAAAGCGTTAGTATCACCAGCCTGAAATCTCAAAGAGGCGACTACACTTTGGCGGTGCACAGTACTTAATTCATCATTACCCTCCTTAACCCACTCTGCGAGAGCGCTGACAACGTCTTCTGGCTTATGAGCGTCCACTGCATCGAAGGCCGCCTTGAGTGCGCTGTCAGCGGCCGTGCTTGATTTAGCAACCGGGTCCGCACCATCGCCGGAGGGATCGGGAGGGGGCGGAGAGAGCTCCTCACTAGGTGAAGGTGTTGTTACCGCAGGCAAAGAGGAAAGCATCTGCCCGGTAATGACCACTGCATCAGCAGCGCGGACGGCGTTGCTAGCGGCGATGAGTTCCGGAGTGACGAAGTCTCGCAGTTGATCTCTAAGCGGCTGAGGAAGATACGACCGGGCTTCTGTAACAAGCTGGTCCATCAGCGACAAGGCGGCGCCCAACACCTCCTGCTCCGAGTCAGCCGCGACGAGCTGCTGTAAATCGTCATGCAACTGCTGTAACCGACGCCGAAGATCTTCACTAGCCATAGCCCCTAAGCCTGCCACAGTCACGTTGCGAAGCAGATTTGACCTCCGGAGTCAGGAGAACTGCACCATCACAGCTGACGTGCACCTTATCGCGCGAAGGATCTTGCAACGTTACTGAGACAGCGGTTGGCCGTCATCGTCGAGGTAATCGCGCCAGCTGCGGGTCGGCTGCCAGCCGAGCAACCGTTCCGCCTTGGCCGCCGAGGTTCCGCTGGCATCGGGTCGCGCGAACGGGCGGTACTCCACCCGGTCGCCGTACTGCGCCCGCAGCGCGGCAACGGTGTCGGCCACCCCGGCCGAATCCGGCGAGCAGACGTACATCACCTCATGGCCCGGCAGCGAGGATTCCACCGCCAGCCGAAGCGCCACCGCCAGGTCGTAGGCGTCGATGTAGGACCAGCCGTTGAAAGTCGCTTCCGGTGCCCCAGCCGCAGCGCCCCGGATCATCGGCCCCAGGTTGCGCGCGTACGACCCGGAATCCTGCACCCAGGTCGGCCGGATCGTGATGCAGCGCAGCTCAGAACGCCGCACCGCCGCGTCGCACAGCTGCTCGCCGAAGTACTTGCCCAGCGCGTACGGATCCTGCGGCAGCACCGGATGATCCTCGTCGATCGGAAAGTAGGCCGGCTCGAACGGCCGCTCGGCGAACATCATGCCGGGCACCGTCTCCGACGACAGGTTCACCAGCCGGCCGACCCCGAACCGGACGCACGCCTCGATCACGTTGAAGACGGCCAGCAGGTTGTTGGCGAACACCGCGTGCGCGATGTCCTGCGAAGGCTCGGGAATCGCCGCGCAGTGCAGCACCGCGTCCATCCCACGCACCAGCTGGAACGCCGCCCCGGCATCGGTCAGATCGGCCCGGACGTAGGGCGGCATGCCAGCCTCGGCCCGCTCGTAGGTCGGCGTGCCGAGGTCGGTGCACACCACCTGGTGCCCGGCGGCCACCAGCTCGGTGACCGCCGCTCGCCCCACCTTGCCGCGGGCGCCGGTGACCAGGACGCGCACGGCTCAGACCTGCGTGGCGGTCGCGACCAGCCCGGTCTCGGCGAGATTGGCCAGCAGCTTGTGCTTGGGCAGCACCCGGACGGTGTAGCCGAACGGCCCGGCCTTCTTCAGCGGGATGTCGCCGGCGAAGAACCCGGTGTGGTCGCGCTCGTCGGCCAGCGTCAACGGCAGCATCTCGAACGAGGTCAGCCGGTTGTCCGAATCCACCGGGCCGTACACGGCCTGCACCTCGACGTCGCCCGCGGTCAGGTTCGACAGCGCCACCTCGGCGCGCAGCTGCAGGAAGCCACCCAGGCTCGGGTCGCCCTCGACCAGGGAGTCGACATGGCGGACCGCGACCTCGCGCCAGCTGCTGGCCACCCAGCTCTTCCAGGCCGCCAGGTCCTTCGCGGCCCGGAAGTCATCGGCCACCATCAGCGCCGCGGCCTGCCCGGCCGGGGCGTACAGCCGGCGGATGTAGTCGCGCACCATCCGGGTCGCGACGACCTTCGGACCCAGCGACTTGAGCGTGTAGCGCACCATCGCCACCCACTGCGCCGGGATGCCTCGGCCGTCGCGGGCGTAGAAGCGCTGCGCCACCTGGTGCTCGATCAGGTCATAGAGCCCGGCCGCCTCGACCGCGTCCCGGTGGTCGTCGGTGGTACCGGTCAGCGAGTCGTTGGCCGACGGGATCTCCCAGCCGTTCTTGCCGTCCTCGCACCACTCGTCCCACCAGCCGTCCTTGATGGACAGGTTCAGGCCACCGTTCAGCGCCGCCTTCATGCCGGACGTGCCGCACGCCTCCAGCGGGCGCAGCGGGTTGTTCAGCCAGACATCGCTGCCCCAGTAGAGGTAGCGAGCCATGCCGATGTCGTAGTCGGGCAGGAAGGCGATCCGGCCGCGGACCTCGGGGTCGTCGGTGAACCGGACCAGCTGGGCGATCAGCTCCTTGCCGCCGTCATCGGCGGGGTGCGACTTGCCCGCGACCACGATCTGCACCGGGCGCTCGGGATCGGTGAGGATCTTCTTCAGCCGGGCCGGGTCGCGCAGCATCAGGGTCAGCCGCTTGTAGGACGGCACCCGGCGGGCGAACCCGATGGTCAGCACGTCCGGGTCGAAGGCGGTCGCGGTCCAGGCCAGCTCCATGCCGGAGAAGCCGCGCTCAAGGCCGGACTTGCGGATCCGGCGGCGGATCTCGCCGACCAGCCGCTCCCGCAGCTCGTGCTTGAGTTCCCACAGCTCGGCGTCGGAGATCTGGTCGATGGCGTCCCACCCATCGCCGGAGGCGAGGTCATCGGAGCCGGCGGTGCGCTCGGCGAGGTCGAGGAACTCCCGGGCCATCCAGGTCGGGGCATGCACGCCGTTGGTGATCGAGGTGATCGGCACCTCCTGGGCGTCGAAGCCCGGCCACAGGTCGTTGAACATCGACCGGCTGACCCGGCCGTGCAACTGGGCGACGCCGTTGGCGCGCTGGCCCAGCCGCAGCCCCATGTGGGCCATGTTGAACTTGGTCGGGTCCTCCTCGGCCCCGAGTGCCAGGATCCGGTCCACCGGCACCCCGGGCACCTGGCCGAGGTAGGCGCGGACCAGGTCGCGGTCGAAACGGTCGATGCCGGCCGGCACCGGGGTGTGGGTGGTGAACACCGTGCCGGCCCGGACCGCGGTCAGCGCCTCGTCGAAGTTCAGCTTGGCCGGGCCGTCACTGAGCTCGCTGATCCGCTCGATGCCCAGGAAGCCGGCGTGGCCCTCGTTGGTGTGGAAGACCTCGGGCGCCAGGTGGCCGGTGATCGAGCAGTACAGCCGCAGCGCCCGGACACCGCCGATGCCCAGCAGCAGCTCCTGCAGCAGCCGGTGCTCGGGGCCGCCGCCGTAGAGCCGGTCGGTGACCCCGCGGGCTGCCGCGTCGTTCTCCTCGACGTCGGAGTCCAGCAGCAGCAGCGGCACCCTGCCGACCGAGGCCAGCCAGATCTGGGCGTGCAGGGTCCGCTCCTCGGGCAGTGCCAGCGCCACCCGGGCCGGGTTGCCGTCGCTGTCGCGCAGCGGTGTCAGCGGCAGGCCCTGCGGATCCAGGGACGGGTAGCGCTCCTGCTGCCAGCCCTCCCGGGACAGTGACTGGGAGAAGTACCCGGCCCGGTACAGCAGCCCGACCCCGATGATCGGCGCGCCAAGGTCCGAGGCTGCCTTGAGGTGATCACCGGCCAGGATGCCGAGGCCGCCGGAGTACTGCGGCAGCACCTCGGTGATACCGAACTCCGGTGAGAAGTAGCCGATCGCCTTCGGGGCGGCCGGGTGGTCGGCCGCGTAGCCCTGATACCAGAGGTCGGCGGTCAGGTAATCGGCGAGGTCGGCCTGGATGATCCGCAGGCTCTTCAGGAACCTCTTGTCCACCGCCAGCG
>NZ_DASVQG010000212.1:0-13334 GCF_036389215.1 Jatrophihabitans sp. | reverse complement strand
GACGGCGCGGTGCCGCCGATCACCGTCGAGCTGACCGGCCTTGTCGGGCGCGTGGTGCCGTTTCCGGTGGCGGCCGGCCGGTTGGCGGACCTGCGGGCGGCCAAAGGCGGCATGATCTGGACCGACAGCCCGGTGGCCGGTGATCTGGGGGAGTCCCGCAATCCTGACGACGACATCCGGCCCTCGCTGCAGCGCTGGGACTTCGGCAAGCGCAAGCGGATCGAACTGGCGGCCAGGGTCGATGACTTCGCGGTGTCCGGCAACGGCGCCAAGCTGGTGGTCCGGGACGCCAAGGCGCTCAACCTGGTCCCTGCTGACCGCAAGCCCGCCGAGGGTGGCGAGGACACCGTCTCGATCGACCTCGACCGGGTCCGGCTGATGGTCGACCCGCCGGCCGAGTGGCGTCAGATGGTGGACGAGACCGCCAGGTTGATGCGCGATCACTACTGGATCGAGGACATGGCCGGCATCGACTGGGATGCTGAGGTGGCCAAGTACCGTCCGCTGGTGGACCAGTTGGGCAGCCGGGATGACCTCTCGGACCTGCTGTGGGAGATCAACGGCGAAACCGGTTCCTCGCACGCCTACGAGGCGCCGCCTCCCGCGATGGCCGACCCGGTGCTGGCACCGGCGTTCCTGGGTGCTGACCTCGACCGTGACGAGCAGGGCCGGTGGCGGATCGCCCGCATCATCGCCGGCGACAACTCCTCCCGCGACGCCCGCTCGCCGTTGACCGCACCCGGGGTGGCCGCGCGGCCCGGCGAGCTGATCCTTGCCGTCAACGGCCGTCCGGTAGGGCCGGCCGGCCCCGCTGAGCTGTTGCGCGGCACCGCCGACAAGCCGGTGGAGTTGCGCCTGTCCCGCGACGGCGTCGAGCGGTCGGTGGTGCTGCGGCCGCTGAGCGGCGAGCGGGAACTGCGCTACCTCGACTGGGTCGCCAGCCGGCGGGCAGCGGTGCACCGGGCCAGCGAAGGCAGGGTCGGCTACGTGCACGTGCCGGACATGGTCTCCAGCGGCTGGGCGGCCTTCCACCGCGACTTGCGGGTCGAGATCGCCAGGGACGCGCTGGTGGTCGACACCCGTGACAACAGCGGAGGCAATAACTCCCAGTTGATCATCGAGAAGCTGGCCCGCCGGGTGCTGGGCTGGTCCACCGCCCGGCACGCCCCCACCGACTCCTACCCCTCCGGCGCGCCCCGGGGGCCGCTGGTGTCGCTGGCCAACGAGTGGTCCGGCTCCGACGGCGACATCGTCAACGCCGCCTTCCAGGCCATGGAACTCGGGCCGGTGATCGGCACCCGGACCTGGGGCGGCGTGATCGGGATCGACAACCGGTACCAGCTCGTCGACGGAACCCAGGTCACCCAGCCCCGGTACTCCTACTGGTTCTCCAACTACGGCTGGGGTGTGGAGAACCACGGCGTGGACCCGGACATCGTGGTGGAACTGCCGCCGCACGCGTGGGACCAGGGTGTCGATCCGCAGCTGCAGGCCGGCATCGACTACCTGCTCGCCGAGCTGAAGAACCAGCCCGCGCCGGCCAGGCCGGATCTGGCCCAGCGTCCCTCGCGCCGGGCGCCGGAGCTGCCGCCACGGGCCGTGACCGGCGGGGGTGTCGAAACTCGTCGGTGACCGCCGTGGGCGGCTCGCTCCGCTGCTCGCGACGAGTGGCGCGCAGCCGGTCGGGATGAGTGGCGCGCAGCCGGTCGCTCGACAGATGTGATGATGTGCGGTGATGCCAGCCGACCAGTCCATCCAACCAAGCCGGCCGAGCCCCCCACCCGGGACCGCCAGCCAGCTCGCCGGAGCCTCCGGCGAGCTGGTCCCGATGTCGTTTCCGGGTGCCCGGCGGGTGGCGGGCTGGCTGTTCTGGGTGGTGTTCCCGGCGCTGTGCCTGGCGGCCATCGCGATGGCGGTGGTCAACGTCGCCGTGCATATCGGGGACCGGCCCACCGGCATCCGGGGCAGTTTCGTGGTGAGCCCGCGCACCTGCGGGCAGGGAATCTGCTCCTTCGGTGGCTTGTTCACCAGTGACGACGGCAGCATCAAGAACCTGCCGTTGCTCGGTGATCCCCGCTGGCATTCGGAGGACGTGCACCATGTGGTGTATGACCCGGGCAGTGTCGAGGTGACCGCGCTACCGGGCCACTGGGACCCGACGCCCTCGGTCATCGCGGCCCTCGGCGGTGTGACCTACCTGGGTCTGATGGGTTCCTTGGTGCGCGGCTCCCGGCGGGATCGGGAACACTAGAGGCAGATCCGCACCAGAAGGCAAGACCTGCAGGACCGATGGCGGCACGAGTGGTGCCGCCGCACAAGCCCGCCGCGACCGCGGCCGCGGCGGGGTATCCGCCCGCCGCGCGGAGTTCGCGGCTGACGAAAGAAGAGTCATGTCCAACCACAGCGCTGCCCAAGTCGGCAACGATGCCATTCGGTCCTCGATACGCAATGTCGCGATCGTCGCGCACGTCGACCACGGCAAGACCACCCTGGTCGATGCGATGTTGTGGCAGTCGGGTGCCTTCGGGGCGCACGAGCACGTCGACGAGCGGGCGATGGACTCCAACGACCTCGAGCGCGAGAAGGGCATCACGATCCTGGCCAAGAACACCGCGGTGAACTATGTCGCGCCCGGCGGGCAGAAGATGATCATCAACATCATCGACACCCCGGGCCACGCGGACTTCGGCGGCGAGGTCGAGCGCGGGTTGTCCATGGTCGATGGCATCGTGCTGCTGGTCGACGCCTCGGAGGGGCCGTTGCCGCAGACCAGGTTCGTGCTGCGCAAGGCCCTGGACGCCAAGCTGCCGGTGATCCTGGTGATCAACAAGGTGGACCGGCCGGATGCCCGGATCGCCGAGGTCATCGACGAGACCTACGAGCTGTTCCTGGACCTCGACGCCACCGAGGACCAGATCGACTTCCCGATCGTCTACGCCTGCGCCCGGGACGGCAAGGCCTCACTGGACCGTCCCGAGGACGGCACCGTGCCGAAGTCCGATGATCTGCAGCCGCTGTTCAGCACCATCCTCGACACCATCCCGGCCCCGGCCTACCGGACCGGCGCGCCGCTGCAGGCGCACGTCACCAACCTGGACGCCTCGCCGTTCCTGGGCCGGATCGCGCTCTGCCGGGTCTTCCAGGGCACCATCCGCAAGGGCCAGCAGGTCGCCTGGTGCCGCCATGACGGCACCATCTCCAGTGTCAGGATCACCGAGCTGCTGATGACCGAGGCGCTGGAGCGCAAGCCGGCCGAGTCCGCCGGCCCCGGTGACATCATCGCGATCGCCGGCATCCCCGAGATCATGATCGGCGACACGCTGGCCGATCTGGAGGACCCGGTGCCGCTGCCGCTGATCACCGTGGACGAGCCCGCCATCTCGATGACGATCGGCACCAACACCTCTCCGCTGGCCGGCCGGGTCAAGGGATCGAAGGTCACCGCGCGGCTGGTCAAGGACCGGCTGGACCGGGAACTGGTCGGCAACGTCTCGCTGCGGATCCTGCCGACCGAACGCCCGGACGCCTGGGAGGTGCAGGGCCGGGGTGAGCTGGCCCTGGCCATCCTGGTCGAGCAGATGCGCCGGGAGGGCTTCGAGCTCACCGTCGGCAAGCCCCAGGTGGTCACCAAGACCATCGGCGGCAAGATCCACGAGCCGGTCGAGCGGCTCACCGTGGACGCGCCGGAGGAGTACCTGGGCGCCGTCACCCAGCTGCTGGCAGTGCGCAAGGGCCGGATGGAGATCATGACCAATCACGGCACCGGCTGGGTCAGGATGGAGTTCCTGGTGCCCTCGCGCGGCCTGATCGGCTTTCGTACCGAGTTCCTGACCGACACCCGCGGGACCGGCATCGTGCACCACGTCTTCGAGAAGTACGAGCCGTGGTTCGGCGAGCTGCGCACCCGCGGCTCGGGCTCGCTGGTCGCCGACCGGCCGGGCATGACGACACCGTTCGCGATGATCAACCTCCAGGAGCGCGGCACGCTGTTCGTGGAGCCCGCCACCGAGGTCTATGAGGGCATGCTGGTCGGCGAGAACTCCCGCGCCGACGACATGGATGTCAACATCACCAAGGAGAAGAAGCTGACCAACATGCGGTCCTCGACCTCGGATGAGTTCCAGCACCTGGTGCCGCCACGCCGGCTGTCGCTGGAGCAGTCGCTGGAGTTCTGCCGCGAGGACGAGTGCGTCGAGGTCACGCCGGAGACGGTGCGGATCCGCAAGGTGACCCTGTCCCAGCAGGATCGCCAGCGCCAGCGCGGCACCCGGTTCAAGGCCAGCCAGTAGCCATAACCCGGCTGTAGTCCATGGCGCGGCCTGGGATGTCGCCCCGGCAACCGATCGGGGGACCGCCCAGGCCGCACGATGGACAGCGACTACAGGTCGGGGCCCTGGGCGCGCAGCTTGTCGACCTCTGACATGGCCTGGCGCAGGCTGGTCAACCACTCGTCGGTGTGCTGGCCGACCAGGTTGACCGCCCAGGCCAGCGCCTCTGACCGCGACCGGGCGACCCCGGCGTCGACGAGGGTGTCGAGCACCTGGCGTTCCGGCTGGCGCAACCGTGTCATCACCGGAACCGACAGGTGTGTGAACAGCGCCTGGGTGTTACCCAACTGGGCACCCCAGGCGACCTTGCGGCCATAGCGGGCCTCGGCCTCCGCCGCGATCTTCATCCGTTCGAGCCGGGTGTCCTCGCGGAACCGGCTGATCCGGCCGGCCGCCGCCGCGTCGCTCTGGGCCTCGGATTCCTCGGCGTCGGCTGCCTGCGCGCCGACCGGCGGCAGTTGGCCGATCACGATGATCTCCTCGCGGTCCACGCTGACCGAGGCAGGACCGACGAACCAGTCCGAGGGCAATCGGCCGGTGAACCAGGCCGCCGCATCATCGGCCGGCGGCAGTTCGGCCTGCTGCCAGCCACCTGGACGGCCGAACCCGCCGCCACGGTGACCACGGCGCGGGCCACCCGGGCCGCGCCGGCCACGACCGGGCCCGAAGCCCGGCCCGTCTTCGCCTTCCGGGCCGTGCTGCGGGCCCTCTTCGGCAGTGTTCATGACAATCTCCTCTTCATTACATCAACGCTGTGATTACATAATTACACGTTGACTGGAAGAGGGCAACAGACTGGCGAACCGGCCCACGGCCTGGGCCGGCTCGCCAGGGTCACGGGGTGGGTTCAGCTGGTGAGGACCATGACGTTGGCGCCCACCGCGTAGTCGGTGTCGACGATCCGACCGTCACCGGGCCGGTGCACCCGGCTGCGCGACAGGTCCTTGGTGATGAAGGTGCGCAACAGCCAACGGTCCTGGCCATCGCCGTGGTAACGGAAGGAGCTGCGGCCGTGGAAGGAATCGTGGTTGTCGATGAACAGCAGGTCACCCGCCTCCAGCCGGGTATCGATCACCGCGTCGGAGGCGACGGCATACAGCTTGTCCAGGGCAGCCTGTGCCTCGTCGTCCAGGCCTCGGGTCTCGGCGAAGTCGCAGCGGATCCGCGGGCGCCGGGGATCGCCGTCCAGAACCCGGACCGGGCCGATCACGATCGGGTCGCTGAGCCCGGACCCGCGCAGGAACGAGCCGTCCACCGTGGTGCTGAAGCGCAGCTCGCTCAAGATCTCCAGCGTCCGGGCATCCAGCAGTGGCAGCAGGACGGCGGTCGGGGCGAGCACCGTGCGCGCGAAGCGCTCGGGATCCGGCCGCAGGCAGAGCAGGCCGATCACGTCCGCCCGGTACTCGGTGAAGACCGTCTCGCAGTGCAGTTCCAGCAGCGCCCTGCTGGAGATCGACTGCTGGGTGTCCTCGAATCCCTTGACCGGCAGGATGTCCTGGATGATCTGGCCGGCGAGTTCGGGCTGGAAACCGAACTGCTCACCCACCAGGGCGGAGGCCAGGCTGAACACCCGGGCCGCCGGCAACCGGATGCCCAGGCCGTAGTCGGCATGGTCGGGGGTCGGTGGCAGCGGGTCCACCGGCAGGTTGCGCAGCAGCATGCCGCCGGCGCTGTCACCGTTACGGCGGAAGTTCAGGGCCGCTCGCCGGATCCGCTCGGGCAGCCGCGCGCTGAGCAACTGCGCGGCCATCACGAAACTCTCCGTCTCGGCAACCGGGTCATAGCCGGCGAGCTCGTCGGCCAGCAGCCGGAACGCGTCCTGCTCCTGCTCGTTGAGACAGACCTGGGTGGGGTAGATGTCGCTCATAGACTGCTCCAGCTGGGTCGGTTTGGCCTTGCACTGAAAGGAGTTCTCCACTTAGGAGAGGGCTGTTGACGGGTGGATGGATACACCCGTCCGGTTAGCGGCACACGGTTCAGCCGCCAGGACCTGAGGAAGCTCGTTCGGTCGTGCCCGACCAGCGGGCATGCTCGAGCTCGCGGATCCGCTCGTCGGCGTTGTGGTCCAGCCCCGCCATCGCCCGTCGCAACAGTGGCGGCGCCATCACCGATGTGACCACGGCGACCAGCACGATGATGGTGTAGGTGGAGGTGGTGATCACGCCGAGCCGCAGGCCTGCCATGGCGACGACGACTTCCACCACGCCCCGCGCGTTCATCCCGGCGCCCAGCGCGAATCCCTCACGAGCCGAGAGCCGGGACAGCCGCGCGCCGAGATACGCGCCCGCGAACTTGCCGAGCACCGCCACGCTCAGCACGATCAGCGCCGAGAGCAGCACCGTTGGATGCGCCAGCGATGCCAGATCCATCCGCAGGCCCGCGGTAGCGAGGAAGACCGGCGCCCCGACCCACAGCACGAAGGTCCGCAGTGGCGCCAACCGGGCCGGGTCGATGACCTGCCGTACCCGGGTCGCGCTCAGCAGCATGCCGGCGACGAAGGCGCCGAACGCGGGCTCGAGCCCGAGTGCCTGGGTGGTGGCCGCACCGCCGATGATCATCGCCACGGCGACGGCCACGCCAGGGCCCTGGTCGGAGCTGCGGCCCGCCAGGGTGAACAGCGCCCGGGCCACCGGTCGGCCGATGAAGGCTGCCGCGATCAGGAAGGCGAGGATCTCGGCCACGGTCAGGGCGATCCGCCAGCCGTGCACGCCGCCGATGGCCATCGCCGACACGACCGACAGCAGGCACCAGCCGACGGCGTCGTCGACGGCGCCCGCGGCGAGGGTCAACTGGCCGACGTCGCGGTGCAGCAGCTTCATGTCCAGCAACGTCTTGGCGATCACGGGGATGGCGCTGACGCACATGGCCACGCCGAGGAAACAGGCGAAGGTCGCGCGGTCGGTGCCGGCCGATCTCATGGTGGCCGGCAGCACCGTACCCAGCGACACCCCGAGGACGAGCGGAATCAGCAGGCCGCCGAGGCTGATCCTGACCGCGGTGGCGCCGCGCCGCCGGATCAGGCCCAGGTCGACGTGCATTCCCGAAAGGCCGACCAGCAGCAGCACGCCCACCTGGGCCACCGCGTTGATCATGTTCGCCTGCGGCGCACTGGACGGGAACAGCCAGTGCCACAGCCCGGGTGCCAGGTGGCCGAGCAGGGACGGCCCTACCAGCACTCCGGTCAACAGCTCGCCCACCACCGCCGGCAGCCCGACGCGAGCCGCGAGCCGCCCCAGCGCCAACGCCAACGCCAGCAGCGCGCCCAGCTGGATCAGGAACACCAGCAGGTCGTGGCCGGCCGGCTGCGGAAGCGGAGCGAAGCCGGCCGCCAACGGCATCGGGCTCATGCTCCGCCTCGGAGATCGCCGGCGAGTTGCCGAGGCAGGTCGACCGACTCCAGGCCGGTCGGTCGTGCCGGGTTTCCCAGCGCCCGGTCGGCCAGCGCCCGGGCAAGCACCGGAGCGAACTTGAACGACATCCCCCCGCAGGCGGCGAATGCCCATACCTCGTCGCCCAGGCGCACCAGCAGCGGGCCCTGCCCGGCCTCGTCGGTGAGGTAGTAACCCTCTGTCGCACCGGTCACCGCGCCCGGTTCGAACGCGGTGAGCAGGGTGCCGAACCGGCGGGTCAGGTGGGTGCGCCAGGTGCCGGGGGTCTGGCGATCGGTGAGGTCGGCCACCGTGCGGCACGCGCTGGCCGCGCTGAGCCGAACCGAGGTGCCGGCTACCGGCGGCATCATCCAGGCGTCGCCCGTGCTGCCCAGCCCCAGCACGGCCGGTGATCTGGACCATGCGGCGGGAAACCAGCTCGGGGAGTAGGACAGCATCGTCTGGCGCTTCAAGGTCAGGCTCGCCGCGAGCCCGGCCGGCAGCAGGTTGCGCGACCACGGTCCGGCCGCCACCACGACGCTGTCCGCGGACAGGGTGCGACCATTGGCGAACCCGACGGTCGCGGAGTCGGTCAGCTGGGTGACCCGGCAGTGCGGGTGGGTGCGTACGGCGGGATGGCCGCGCAGCCAGCGAGCCGCCGCCAGCAGCGCCCGGTCAGCCAGCACGGTGCCGGCGGCCGGCTCCAGGATGGCATGCTGTCCTGCCTTCAACCGGAGCTGCGGATACCGCGCCGGCAGCTCCCGGCCGGTCAGTGCCCGGACCGGCACGCGCGTTTCGGACAGCAGCGCCAGCTCGGCCTCGATGTCCGTCACGACGGTGAGCACTCCGGTGCGGTGGTAGAACCGGCCGCCGAGCCGGCGCTCGGTCTCCACCCACGCCTCATGCAAGCCGGCGGCCGCGATCGACAGCCGCGGTTCGCCTCGGTGGAGCGTGCGGATCACCCGGTGCTGGTCGTAGGAGGTGGCCACCGGCGACGGGATCGCCGACTGCTCCACCAGATCGACCTGCGCTCCGGAGCGAACACACTCCACAGCGGTGAGCAGGCCGATCACGCCGCCCCCCACCACTACGACCCGCACCCGACTCACCTGCCCGCTACGGAGGCAGCCCCGGCAGCGGTCGCGGCTAGGGACAGCAGCGGGGGGACGAACGCCGCGACCTCGGCGACGTCGAACGCCGCGGGGCTGAGCACGCCGTCGAAGCCCCCGGCCTGCCGCGCCGCTTCGGCCAGGTCGATCAGGATCGGAGCGCTGAGCGCCAGCAGCGCAGATACCTGCAGGATCAGATCGCCCCAAGCCTCGGGCTCGTCGTCCAGGCCGTGCCCGTCCAAGGTGTCCGCGAGCCTGCCCAACCGGCCGATCTGGGTCAGGATCGTGTCGGCGCACCGGTTCAGGCTGTAGTTGGGCATCTCGTAGTTGAAGTCGAAGCGTGCCAGCATCGTCGCGACCCGGGCCCGGCCCACCGCCGACACCGGCAGCACCGGCGTGGCGCCGCTGGCATTGGCCACTGCCTTGCCGATGATGTCGGCCAGCCTGTTCCACGGCTCGACCAGCCGTTCCCGGCTGACCTTGTCCAGGCCGGCACGGCTGAAAGTGGTTCGCTGGTACTCCGGCGCGGTCAGCGCCAGGTACAGCCGTGCCGGATCCCTGGGCATCTCTTCCAGCAACTCCTGGACCGACAGGACGTGCCTCTTGCTGGTGGAGAACTTCTCACTCTCCAGCTCGTAGAACTCGTTCGTCAGCACCCATTCCGGCCGGATGTACTTCTGGCCGTGGGCCATCAGCAGCGCCATGTGCGTGAGCGCGAAGAAGTAGGCGTTGTCGAAGCCGAGGAAGTGCACGATGCGCATGTTCTCCTCGGGCAGCCACAGCTGTCCGGGAGTGGTCTGGCGGCCCAGCTGCGCCGCGGCGTAGGAGGAGGTGTACATGCCGGCCGGTATCAGCTCGAGCCAGGCGTTGAGCACCTGTCCGGGAGTCTCGGGGAACGGCGCCGGCATGCCCCAGGCGAGCGGGTAGGTGATCGGCAGGTCCTGCAACGGGCGCGACAGGACGTCGCGCACCATCTGCACCAGGTGCGGGCGCCAGTAGGAGGACCACTGCTCGTGGTAGGCGGTGAGTTCCTCCCGGTACTCCTCCATCGGCAGCACCAGGATCGTCGTCTCCCGGACTACCGGCACGTCGCGGGGATCGATCGTGGAGTGCGGGTTGAGCAGCTCGTCGAAGTTGTTGGGATGGCAGCAGGTCTCGCACAGCCCGCCGCGACAGGTCGCCAGGCAGACCGGGCACTCACCCTCGATCAGGCCTTCGACGATGAACTCCCCGGTTCGTTCGAGATAGGGCATCCGCACGGTCTTGAGCCGGAACTTGCCGGCGGCGTGCAGTGCCCGGAAGTAGTCCAGAACCGTCTGCTGGTAGGTCTGGTCGAACGGGCCGAACCCGTCGAAGGAGATGCCGATCGCGGTCAGTGCCTCGCGGATGAGCTCGGTGGACGTGCGGCACAGCTCCTCCGGTCCGACACCGAGCCGCTGGGCCGAGGCCACCACGAAGGTCTGGCTGTCATCTGTGCCGGTGGTGAAGACGACCTTGCGGCCGCGCGCTCGCTGGTAGCGCGCGTAGACGTCGCCGGCCAGGTACGGCCCGGCGATGTGGCCCAGGTGCATCCCGCCGTTGGGCGTCGGGTTGGGGCCGAGGACCAGGACGGGACGGTCATCCTCGGCAGGGCGTGGCGGCCTCACGCCTGGGTCTTCGCGCGGTTCTGGCTGAGGAAGCGTTCGGACATCTCCTCGTCCCACCACACGCTGTAGAACATGAACTCCTCCTCGCCGTCGTTCAGCAGCCGGTGCTTCTTGCCCGGCCGGAAGAACGCCACATCGCCGGCGGCGAACGGGGTCTCGTCACCGTCGCACTCGATCACGGCCGAGCCGCGCACCGCGATGAAGATCTCATGCTCGTGATGGGAGTGCAGGGTCGATCGGGTGCCCGGAAGGGCCAGTGCCCAGGAACTCTCGAACGGGGCGTTCAGCACGTTCCACGGCTGGAGCCGCTGGGTGTGCAGCCCGTATTCGTACAGGAGGTTGTCCGATTGGAGGTGGACGATGTCGACTGCCATTTCTACCTTCCCGCAATCTGTTCAAGGGTGTTCGCGCCGTGCGCGGTGGCTCGCACGCCGGTGCCGTCCTGCATCGCCGCCCGGTGGGCCAGGACGTCGAGCGTGATGTCCTTGGCACGGTGGGCCAGGACGCTGAGCAGCGAATCACCGATTCCGTGGGTTGCCTCGTTGATACCCTGCAGGTAGCAGGCGGCCTCGGTCGGCTCGTCGATCTGCAGCCGGTAGCCCCGCGTCACCTCGACCCTGTCGAGCCCGATCGCGTCGGCGAGCCCCTGGACCAGCTTCGGCGGCTGCCAGTTGAAACCGGTGCCAAGGAACACCATGTCGCGACGGAGTTCGCTGACGGCGCCACTCTTGCGGTCGGTCAGTTCGAGCACCACCTCACCGTTGTCCTCGCGAGCGGCGGTGACCTCGGTCATCGTGATCAACCGGCGGTCGTACCGGTGATTCAGGCGGTCCCGGTAGAAGTCGGTGTAGAGGCTCTGCAACATCGCAGGCGTCATGCAGGAGTAGTTGGTCTTGTACAGCTCCTGCCGGATGAGCGCCCTGCCGGTGGCTGGCGTGTCGAAGAACTCATCGACGTAGGAGGGGTAATAGAGCTCGTTGGTGAACTTGCTGGACGGATCCGCGGTAGGACCGATCGAGCGCATCACCCAGGCCACATCGCTGTCGGGCAGGTCTGTGCGGAGTGCGCGGAACACCTCCGCAGCGCTCTGCGAGCTTCCGATCAGCGCCAGCCGGTAGGGCAACTGCCGCTGCAGGCCGGCGATCCCCGGCCGGTACCGGGTGCTGTGGATGACCCGGTTCGGCGGCAGGCCGGCCAGCACCGGCGGGATGTTGGGGTCGCGTCCGGTGGCGATCACGAGGTAGCGGCTGGCGATCGAGGATCCGTCGGCGAGCCTGGTGACCCAGCCGGTCAAGGTACCCGTGGCCGAGCGGACCGGGTCGATGCTGACGCAGGTCTGGCCGAGCTCCACCCTGACCCTGGCCAGCGACTCGGCCACCCAGTTCAGATAGGCCGAGATCTCCAGGCGGTACGGGCTCTGGTTGCCCAGGTTGATGAAGTCGTCCAGCCGGCCGGTCGACTTCAGGAAGTTCAGAAACGTGAACCGGCTGCGCGGATTGCGCAGCGTCACCAGATCCTTGAGGAAGGACACCTGGCTCTTGGCCCACGGCAGCAGCAACCCCGACTGCCACTCGATCGTCGGATTGCGATCGATGATCAGGGTGTTGTCGGCCAGATCGGGTGCGAGTTCCTCCAGCGCTGCCGCCAGCCCAAGATTGGACGGTCCGGCTCCGATCGCAAGCAGTTCGACCTCACGCCTTGTCATCAATATCCTCCAGGCCCGTTGCCGGCATCAGAACCCAACGTTCCACCTCGGGTGCGCAGATCTTCAGGGGTGTCAGTGTCAGCACGGCGGCGACACCAGGACGGGAAGCGCCAGCAGACCACGCAGCAGCGCGCTGTGGTCCCAACGCAGCTCCTCCGGGTCGACGGCGAGTCGCAAGTGCGGATAGCGGGTGATCAGCCGGCTCAGCGCGATCTCGATCTGCATCTTGGCCAGCGGCACACCTATGCAGTAGTGCAGCCCGTGGCCGAAGGACATGGGGCCGACCGGACGGCGGGTCAGGTCGAGGCGGTCGGCGTCCGGGAAGTGGCTGCTGTCGCGGTTGGCCGAATGCCAGGACAGGGCCAGGATCTCACCCGCCGGTATGACCTTGTCGCCTACCGGGATCGCTTCCCTGGTGAACCTGAACGTGCCTACCGCGGAAGGGCCGTCGAAGCGCAGCAGCTCATCCACGGCTGCCGGCATCAGGGAGAGGTCGGCACGCAGCCGAGCCAATTCCTCGGGATGCCTCAGCAGGTTGGCGGCGGCGTTGCCGATCGAGTAGATCGTCGTGATGTGACCGGCCACTGCCAGCACGAAGATCATCGCGACCAGTTCGCCCTGGGTCAGCCGGTCGGTGCCGTCGGTGACCTGCACCAGCTCGCTGATCAGGTCATCGCCCGGGGCCGCTCGCTTGCTGTCGATCAGCGAGTGCGCGTAGTCGACCATCTTCTTGGAGGCAGCGGCGACCTCCTCCGGATCCTGGCCGGCGCCGACGAGTTTCAGCGACCACTGCCGGAAGTTCTCCCGGTCGTCCTCGTGCATGCCGCACAGGTCGCAGATGATGGTGATCGGCAGTCGCACCGCGAACTCCGAGACCAGCTCCACTTCCGAGCGGGACTCGAAGGTGTCCAGCAGCTGCTCGACCACCTGCTCGATGCGCGGCCGTAGCTTCGCCACTCGCTGAGGGGTGAACGCCTTGCTGACCAGCGCACGCAACCGGGTGTGCCGTGGCGGATCGCTGTTGAGCATGTGCGCTGCCAGGTCGTCGTCGAAGCCGACACCGGCTGCCTCGTCGGTGTCGGGCTCGAACTCCAGACCTGAGTGCCGGGCGAACAGCTCATTCATCCGCCGGCCGTCCTTGCTGACCCGGGGATCGTTGACCAGTGCGCGGACCTCGT
>NZ_DASVQG010000211.1:0-21081 GCF_036389215.1 Jatrophihabitans sp. | reverse complement strand
CAGAGCCGTCAGGGTCACCCCGCGCTGGGTGCGCAGCTGTTTCAGCCGCGGACCGACCTGGTCGAGCGCGGCCGCGATCGCTGCTGAGGTGTCCTGCATCGCCCCATTGCACACCGGCTTCCCGGAAACAGCAACGATTGTTGTCAGTCCGGGAACCGCTCGGCCACTCTTGCCCACATGAGCGAATACGACGTAGTGATCATCGGCGGCGGCGCTGCCGGACTGTCCGCGGCACTGGTGCTGGCCCGGGCCCGCCGCCGGGTTCTCGTGGTGGACGCCGGCGCCCCGCGCAACGCCCCCGCGGCGCACCTGCACGGCTACCTCTCGCGGGACGGCCTGCCACCCGGCGAGCTGCTGGCCGCCGGGCGGGACGAGGTGCGCGGCTACGGCGGCACGGTGTGCGACGGCAACGTCGCGGAGCTGATCCGGTGTGGCCGGTCCGGGTTCGCGGTACTGCTGTCCGACGGCCGGCGGCTGTCGGCGCGGCGGCTGCTGGTGGCGACCGGCCTGCGTGACGAGCTGCCCGACATCCCGGGCCTGCGCGAGCGGTGGGGCCGGGACGTGCTGCACTGCCCGTACTGCCACGGCTACGAGGTGCGCGATCAGCAGCTCGGCGTCCTCGGTGGCGCGCCCGGCTCCGTCCACTACGCCCAGATCGTGCGGCAGTGGGCGGCGGACGTGGTGTTCTTCGCACCGTCCGGGACGCTCACCAACGCCGATCGCTCGCAGCTGGTGGCCAGGGCCGTCGGGGTCGTCGAAGGGGCCGTCACCCGAGTGCTGGTCGAGGACGACCGGGTGTGCGGTGTCCAGCTGGACGACGGCCGGGTCGTCCGCCGGAACGCGCTGTTCGTGCCGCCGCGGTTCGTGCCGAACAACGACGCCCTCCTCGGACTGGGCTGCGACATCGATGCGGACGGGTGGGTGGTCACCGGCGCCAACGGCCAGACCAGCGTCCCGGGCGTGTGGGTGGCGGGCAACGTGGCCAACCCCCGAGCCCAGCTCATCACCGCCGCCGGCGAAGGATCCGCGGCCGCCATCGCCATCAACGCCGACCTGGTGGACGAGGACGTCCGGATCGCCGTCCACGACTTCAACCAGGGCTTCCTGCCCTGACCGTCGGGCGCGCTCTGCCCGCAACCCCACCGACCATCCACGAGTGAAATCCCAGGGAGTTCCCATGTCCGATCCCACGATCCCGAACCGCACCGCGCTCGCGAACCCCGTCACCACCACGAGCCGCGCACGGGTGTCACCGCCCAGCAAGCATCAGCTGGCACTGATGATCTGGGTCTGCGTCTTCCCGACCCTGACCGCCATCAACCTGGCACTGGGCGACTGGTTGGCGCCGATGTCGCCGGTACTGCGCACGTTCGTCCTGGCCACCGTTGCGGTGCCGATCGTCATCTACGGCCTGATGCCGCACCTGCACCGGCTGCGCGTCCGGTTGCTCAGTCGGGGCTGACCTCCCGGCCGGTGCTCTACTCTCGTGCCACTCCACCTGGAGAGCGGACGAGGGGGCTGGCATGGCAAGCCCTGTGGTTCAGACCAAGCTCTACATCCCCAAGCCGCGACGGTCCCTGGTCGCGCGCCCGCGACTCAGCGAGCGGCTGCGCCGGGGGGCCGAGTCCAGGTTGACCCTCGTCTCCGCCCCGGCCGGGTTCGGCAAGACCACTTCGCTGGCCGAGTGGCTGGCCACGGGCTCGGCTGACAACCGGGCGGTGGCCTGGCTGTCCCTGGAGGAGAGCGACCGCCAGCCGGCCGCGTTCTGGAGCTATCTCATCACCGCGCTCCAGGTCGCGGCGCCGGGTGTCGGGGCCGGTGCGCTTGCGCTGCTGCAGTCGGGGCAGGCGCCGATCGAGACCGTGCTGGCCACGCTGCTCAACGAGCTGAGCACCGTGCCGCGGGAGCTGGATCTGGTGCTCGACGACTACCACCTGGTCGACGGGCCGGAGCTGCAGGCCGGCATGGCGTTCCTGCTCGAGCACCTCCCGCCGCACGTGCACCTGGTGCTCAGCACCCGAGCCGACCCGGCGCTGCCGCTGGCTCGGCTGCGGGCCCGCGGCGAGCTGGTCGAGGTCCGCGCCGCCGATCTGCGCTTCACCCGCGAGGAGGTGGCGGCGTACCTGAACGAGGTTCTCGGACTGGACGTGGCCGCGACGGACATCGCGGCGTTGGCCGGGCGCACCGAGGGCTGGATCGCCGCGCTCCAACTCGCGGCGCTGTCGATGCAGGGACGCGACGACGTCACGGCCTTCATCGCCGGCTTCGCCGGGGACGACCGCTACATCGTCGACTACCTGGTCGAGGAGGTTCTGGACCGGCAGCCCGACCAGGTCCGGAGCTTCCTGCTCCAGACCTCCGTCCTGGACCGGCTCAGCGGCCCGCTGTGCGACGCCGTGACCGGGCAGCACGGTGGCAAGGCCATGCTCGAAGCGCTGGACCGCGGAAACCTCTTCGTGGTCCCGCTCGACGACAGCCGCCGGTGGTACCGCTACCACCACCTGTTCGCCGACCTGCTGCGGACCCACCTGGTGGACTCACAAGCCGACGAGGTTGCCGAACTGCACCGCCGGGCCAGCCGGTGGTACGAGGAGAACGCCCAGCCGCCCCAGGCGGTCCGGCATGCGCTGGCCGCCGGGGACGTCGAACGGGCGGCGGAGCTGATGGAATTGGCGATTCCCGGCCTTCGCAAGAACAGGCAGGAGGCCACCATCCGTGGCTGGCTCGACGCCATCCCCGAGGAGGTGGTTCGCCGCCGGCCGGTGCTTGCGATCGGCTTCGTCGGCGCGCTGATGGTGGGCAATGAGTTCGACGGGGTCGAGAGCCGGCTGCGGGACATCGAGCGGTGCCTGGAACCCACCGGCGCACCCGTGGCGACCCCGGCGGCGGAGATCGTTGTCGTCGACTTCGACGAGTTCGCCCGGCTGCCGGTGGTGATCGAGATGTACCGTGCGGCGCTCGCCCTGGTCCGGGGTGACGCGGCAGCCACCATCCGGCACGCCGAACGGGCCATCGACCGTGCGGCTGCCGACGATGTCGGCCGCGCCTCGGCCTCGGCCCTGTTGGGCCTGGCGCTCTGGGGTGGCGGGGATCTCGAGGCGGCGCACCGGGCGTACTCGGCGTGTGTCGAGGGGCTGCGGCGGGCCGGGCACATCGCGGACGTCCTCGCCTGTTCGATCACGTTGGCGGACCTGCGGATCACCCAGGGCCGGCTGGGTGATGCCCTGCGCACCTATCAGGAGGCGCTGCGGCTCGCCGCCGGCGAGACCGGCCCGGTGCTGCGTGGAACGGCCGACATGTACGTGGGGTTGAGCCAGATCGCCTTCGAGCGGAACGACCTGCAGGCCGCCGGCCAGCACCTGCAGCGCGCCCAGGAACTCGGCGAGCACACCTGGTTGCCGCAGAACCCGTACCGCTGGCGGGTCGCGATGGCTGCAATCCGCGAGGCGGCAGGAGATCCCGACAGCGCCCTCGACCTGCTCGACGAGGCGCAGCGGGTGTACGTGGGTGACTTCTCCCCGAACGTCCGACCGGTCCCGGCGGTGCGGGCCCGGGTGCTGGCCGCACAGGGGCGGCTGTCCGAAGCCCTGGCGTGGGCGCGGGAGCAGGGCCTGTCGGCCGCGGACGAGCTGTCCTACCTGCGGGAGTTCGAGCACATCACCCTGGCCCGGGTGCTGCTGGCGCAGTTCAGGACCGAGCGCTCCGAGCCGCTCGCGCGGGAGGTTGCCCAGCTGCTGGAGCGACTCCTGCAGGCGGCCGAGGCGGGGGAGCGGGCCGGCAACGTGATCGAGATCCTGGTGCTGCAGGCGCTCACGTGCCAGGCCCGCGGCGACGGTGCGGCCGCGCTGGCGGCGCTGGAGCGCGCGCTGCGGATGGCCGAACCGGAGGGCTACGTCCGGATGTTCGTCGGTGCCGGACCGGCCATGGCGCCGCTGCTGAGAACGATCTTGAAGCAGCGGACCGAGTCGAGCTATGCCCGTCGACTGCTGGACGCCTGCAGTCCCGCCAGCGGCAGTCAGGCCGGCGGCGATGTCGGCGGCAGCCAGACCGGCGCAGGCATCCCCGCCGCACCCGCTCCCCAAGGCCTCGTCGAGCCGCTCAGCGAGCGGGAGCTGGACGTGCTCCGGCTGCTCGGGTCCGACCTGGACGGCCCTGACATCGCGCGGGAGCTGAGCGTGTCGCTGAACACGCTGCGGACCCACACCAAGAACATCTACGCCAAGCTCGGCGTCAACAACCGCCGGGCCGCGGTGCGTCAAGCCGCCGAGCTCAACCTGCTGTCGCGCCGCCGCGCCCGCTGACCTCCGCGCCTGCCGCGGCGATAATTCACCACGCCTTTCACCACATGTGGTGATGTCCGCTCACCACATCGGCTCCTAGCTTTCGGTTCATGAGCCACACGTCCGCCGATGACCCGCAGGGTCAGGCAGATCACCCGCAGCGCCCCGCCGATCATCGGCACACCTCCGGCGGGTACCAGATCCGTCTCAAGGGGCACCTGGGCGCCCGCTGGGCCTCCTGGTTCGACGGAATGACGCTGACTCACCAGAGCGACGGCAGCACTCTCATCGAGGGCCCCGTCGTCGACCAGGCCGCCCTGCACGGGCTGCTGCGCACCCTGCGCGACATCGGCCTGCCGCTGCTCTCGGTCACCCAGATCGAGCCGGCCACTCCGGCCGACGTGCCCACCACCGAACGCTGACCACCACCCCAAGACCGCTCAGACCAAGGAGACCGACATGACCAGCACCGCACGAACCACAGCCACTGCCCCGAGCACCGCCACCCGGCGAGTTCGGATGGACTCCACCCGGCGAACCGCCCTCATCGCGGGCATCTTCTACCTGCTCACCTTCGCAGCCTCCATCCCCGCGCTGGTCCTGCTCAGCCCGGTGCTGAACCACCCGGACTACATCGTCAGTGCCGGCAGCGACACCCGGGTGCTGTGGGGCTGCGTCCTGGACGTGGTCACCGCCCTGACCGGCATCGGCAGCGCCGTAGCCCTCTACCCGGTGGTCAAGAAGCAGAACCACGCCGTCGCGCTGGGCTTCGTCACCAGCCGGATGTTCGAGGCCGCGGTCATCCTGATCGGCGTCGTGAGCCTGCTTGCCGTCGTCACGCTGCGCCAGGACGTCGCCGGCACCCCGGGCACCGACCCGGCCACCCTCACCACCGTCGGCCAGGCGCTCGTCGCGGTCCGGGACTGGACATTCCTGCTCGGCCCGAACCTGATGGCTGCCGTGAACGCGCTCCTGCTCGGCTCGCTGATGTACCGGTCCCGGCTGGTGCCGCGCATCATCCCCGCGATGGGACTCATCGGAGCCCCGTTCTGGCTCGCCGTCACCGGCATGAGCTTCTTCGGCCTCGCGGAGCACGGCCTGTTCGGCATCGCGGTGCTTCCGGTGGCTGCCTGGGAGTTCTCGGTCGGCGTCTGGATGGTCGTCAAGGGCTTCAGGCCGTCGCCCATCACCGCGGCCGCCGTCCCGTCCGAGGCCGGCCGCTCGCTGGTCCCGGTCGCCTGATTCCGCAGCCTTCGCGAGCGGCCCACCCGACACCCACCACTGACAGGAACCGCCTCATGATCACCATCGACAGGCTCACCAAGAAGTACGGAAGCGCCGTTGCCGTGGACGACGTGACCTTCACCGCGGCACCCGGCCGGGTAACCGGCTTCCTCGGCCCGAACGGGGCCGGCAAGTCGACCACCATGCGGATCATGGTCGGGCTCACCCGGGCCACCTCCGGCACCGCCGCGATCTCCGGGCGCAGGTTCGCCGACCTGCCCAACCCCGGACTCGAAGTCGGAGTGCTCCTGGACGCCTCGGCGCAGCACGCCGGTCGCACCGGCCGCGAGATCCTCACCGTGACCCAGCAGCTGATGGGACTGCCCGCCCGCCGGGTCGAGGAGATGCTCGACACCGTCAGCCTGACGCCCATCGAAGCCGGCCGCCGGGTGCGTGACTACTCCCTCGGCATGCGACAGCGGCTCGGCATCGCCGCCGCCCTGATGGGGGATCCCGAGGTACTCATCCTCGACGAGCCGGCCAACGGCCTGGACCCGGCCGGCATCCGCTGGATGCGCGACCTGCTGCGCGGCTACGCCGACCGCGGCGCGACCGTCCTGCTGTCCTCGCACCTGCTGCACGAGATCGAGGTGATCGCCGACGACCTCGTGGTGATCGGCCACGGCCGGGTCGTCGCCCAGGGCGCCAAGGCCGACCTGCTCGCCACCGCCGGAACGCTCGTCCGGACCCGGGCCGTGGGCCAGCTCGGCACCGCGCTGGCAGCCGCCGGTATCAAGTTCACCCAGCACCGGGCGACCAGCAGCAGCGGCACCCTGCGGGCCGAGGCCGAACCCGAACTGGTCGGACGGCTGGCCCACCAGGCCGGAGTGGCGCTCCTGGAGCTCCGCGCCGCGGAGGGCGCTGGCCTGGAAGAGATGTTCCTGGAACTCACCGCGGACACCCAACGAGAAGGAGCAGCAGCATGAGCACGTTAGCCCCGGAGATCCTGGCCGGCACCGCCGTCCCGCGCCCGGCCCGCACCGATCCCGCACCGATCCCGCTCTCCCGGATCGTGGCCGTCGAGCTGCGCAAGTCCTTCGACACCCGGGCCGGATTCTGGCTGCTCGCCAGCATCGGCATCGCGTCCCTGCTCGCCACCGTCGCCGTCATCGCGTTCGCAGCCACCGACGAGCTGACATACAGCACCTTCACGCTGGCCATCGGCTACCCGATCTCGGTGATCCTGCCGATCATCGCGGTGCTGTCGGTCACCGCCGAGTGGAGCCAGCGCAGCGGCCTCACGACGTTCACGCTGGTGCCCCATCGTGGCCGGGTCGTGCTCGCCAAGGCCATCGGCGCCGTGTCGGTCGCGATCGCCTCGATGATCGTCGCCTTCCTGGTGGGGGCGGTGGGCAACGTGGCGGGCGCGGCGATCCACGCCAGCCCGCTCGTGTGGGACCAGGACGCGGTCGACCTGCTGTACCTGCTGCTGGCCAACACGCTGCTGGTTCTGGTCGGGTTCATGCTGGGCGTTCTCATCCGCGGGTCCGCGGGCGCGATCGTGGCGTACTTCCTCTACGGGTTCGTCGTCCCCACGCTGCTCACCTTCCTGGCCCTGAACCAGGCATGGTTCCGCGACGCGCAGCCGTGGATCGACCCCAACTACAGCCAGGACGCCCTGTTCAACGGCGGGTTCGATGGCCAGCAATGGGCTCAACTGGGGGTCACCTCAGCGGTCTGGCTGGTGCTTCCCCTGGTCGTGGGTCTGGTGACCCTGCTGCGCTCGGAGGTCAAGTAGGGCTGAGGCCTTCGAGCACCGGTAGGGCTCGCCGCCGAACTGGGGAGAGCAGATATGACCGAGCGGGACGACAGAGCCCCCGGCCGCACACCTGCGGACCGGGGGCTCTCACGTGTGGTGAGCGACGGGACTCGAACCCGCGACATCCGCGACCACAACGCGGCGCTCTACCAGCTGAGCTACGCCCACCATCGCTGTGCCGGCCGCGGCGGCGCCCGGCACAGCCCGATCAGTCTAGCGGCTGGCCGGGCTCCGGCACGACCGGGTGGCCGGCCTCGGCTGCGGCCGCAGGGCCGTTAGGTGACGGAGGGCCGGCCTCGGCGGCGAGCGCGCTGGCGGCCCCGGCGGCCAGGCTGGGACCGGCCGCCGCGCCCGCGCCCGCCGCGGCGCCGAGGACGGCGGCAGCCTCAGCCGTCCGAATCGCAGCGTCGGTGTCCGCGCCGGCGGATGCACCGGCTGTCGCGTCCTCAGGTGTCGCGGCGTCGGCTGCGGCGGCGTCATCGAGTGCGGCATCCGGTGCCGGGAGCGCGTCGATCGGGACACCCAGGACGGCCGCCGCCGCCGCAGCGGCCTCCTCGCTGGTCGGCCCGGGCGGTGGTACGAAGATCGTCGCCCGGTAGTAGCGCAGCTCCTGGACGCTCTCGTGGATGTCAGCCAGCGCCCGGTGCGCCAGGCCCTTGGCCGGCTGGCCGAAGTACACCCGGCGGTACCAGCGCCTGGCCAGCTCCTTGATCGAGGAGACGTCGATCATCCGGTAATGCAGGTGCGCATCGAGTTCGGGCATGTCCCGGATGATGAAGCCGCGGTCGGTGGCGATCGAGTTACCGCACAGCGGCGCGGTCCGTGGCTCGGGCACGAACCGCTTGATGTAGTCGAGCACCTGCTGCTCGGCCTGGCCGAGGGTCACGGTGGACTGCCGGACCAGCTCGGTGAGGCCGGACGTCTCGTGCATCTGCTGCACGAACGGGACCATCGTCTCCAGCACGTCGTCGGCGCAGCCGATCACGATATCCAGGCCGTCGTCGAGCACGTTCAACTCGGAGTCGGTCACCAGCACGGCGATCTCGATCAGCGCGTCCCGGCTGAGTTCCAGCCCGGTCATCTCGCAGTCGATCCAGACCAGCTTGTCGTCCTTCAGGTCTCTTTCGGTCACGACGCCGAAGCGTAGAGCAGAATTCACCGGTGTGAGCCGCTACCAGGGTAGAGCGACCAGGAGGTGGGCAAGATGTCCAGGACGTTGTTGACCGCGGACGAGGTGCAGGACGGCCTGCGCGGGCTTGCTCCGAGCTGGTCGGCGGCCGGGAAAACATTGGTGAGAAACGTCGAGTTCGACTCGTTCCTGACCGCCGTGCGCTTTATCGACGAGCTGGCTCCGGTCGCTGAGCGGCTGGATCATCACCCCGATCTGCGGCTGTCCTGGCGAACCGTCGAGCTGAGCCTGTCGACGCACTCGGCGGGCGGGTTGACCGGACTGGATCTGGAACTGGCCCGCGAGCTGGACGCGATCATCGACCGCCTGAGCTGATCCGGTAAGAGCTGCCAACAACCGCCACGCAGCTTCGGTCGCTAGCAGGCAGCTGGTTTATGGCACATCCAAGCCAGGTCGTCTGTCGAGAGCATATGAAGGATCAGAGTAGAGTGCCGGATTAGTAGATAATTGACGCCCCAAGTCGGTAGTGGCATCCAATACCTCATGGACTACGACAGATAATAATTCCCTTGACTGTCTTTCAAGGGCGAGGCTGTCGGGGACGAAGTTGCTCACGGCCGACGGGCCCTGCAGGAACCCGATGAGCCCTACCAGCACAGCAAGGCTCTTACTTACCCTATTTCCGACTGAGGCTGCCTGACGAGCATCAAGCATTTCTTGGCGCGGAGAATCGGGCCATTTCGCAGATGACAGTGAGCAAGCCTTCGACTGTATCGGCTCCAGTATGGTTTGTAAGGTTTGGGCATCAATCCGGCGGAATCGGCGAGTGGACCGACATGCGGAGTCATAGATCGTGCGCAAGTCACATACGAGTGAGGGGGGATCTTGATCAGGCGGCGGCCAGACGAGGTTGGGATCATCGGCACTTCGCAATACCTCGTCTAAGCGCCGACCCAACGCGTCAAGCCAACCGATGTCCGCTAGCTGGGTCCTCGGACTCGGGAAGCCAAGTTTGGACAAGGATTTACTACTATGCCCTCGAAAAGCGCCGAGATTTGTACACAAGACCGATAGCGCGGTGTGTGCGGCCTCGTGGTGCGCCGTCTCGGAGGCGGCGAAATCGTTTAAAACTGCTTCGGCCTGGTAGAGGGCACTCACTCCGGGTAACAGCACCGTCAGGAAGCTGGCTGACTCATCGTCAAGACGTGTCATGTCGGCATCGTACCGGCTGGTGGGCTACTGAAGGTTGCAGCACCTAGGTGTGGGGATTGTGGTGATTCACCGATAGTCATGATGCGTATTCATCGTTGCACGGCGCACTGGTGTGCCAGCGGAATGGCGTGACGCAGGGTAAACGCAGCTATTGACACGCCGGAGAATGGATTATTGAGGCCACCGCAGCGGCAAGACCTGAGGTTTCCACCTTCATCATGTCTATACCTGGCTTCGACCTGTCCGCCGACGTGGCGCTCCGCCTGGGCCGCGAATTCGTAGCGGTCTATCGGCGCCCTCGGCAGGGTTCGAACCTGCGACAGCCCGCTTAGAAGGCGGGAGCTCTATCCGCTGAGCTACGAGGGCTTCCGAGGAACCATGCTAGCCGGGTCGTCCTGGGTGCAACCGGTCTAATCGACAGACCGACCCGCCGCTGTCAGCCGCACCGGAGCGGGTGTGTTCGTGCCAGTTTTGGCAGAAAAACTGCCGACCGCTGGAATTCTGCCACTCCGACGGCGCATGATCGGGGCATGTCGCTGCACAAAATTGTCCTGCTGATCTACCCGGGCGTGAACCCGTTCGAGTTCGGGGTCGCCTGCGAAGCCTTCGGGATCGACCGCTCCGATGACGGCCTGCCGGTCTATGACTTCGTCGTGGCATCCGAGACCGACAAGCCGATCCCGATGTCCAACGGCTTCACCGTTACGACCGGCCATCGCTTCGAGGAGGCCCTCGACGCCGACCTGGTGATCGTCTCTGCCGGCGCGGATACCAGCACCCCACCCGCGGCGCTTGCCGTCCTGGTCGCCGCGCACGCCAACGGGGCGGTGGTGACGGGCCTGTGCAGCGGCGCCTTCGCACTAGGCGAGGCAGGTTTGCTGGACGGCCGCCGGTGCACCACCCACTGGCTGCACGCCGCCGAACTGGCGGCCCGGTTCCCGGCCGCCGAGGTGGACCCGAACGTCCTCTACGTCTGTGACGGCCGGGTGTACACCTCCGCGGGCACCGCGGCCGGCCTGGACCTGTGCCTGCACATCATGCGCACCGAGCACGGCGCCCGGGTGGCCAACGCGGTCGCCCGGCGGATGGTGATGCCGGCGCACCGGGCCGGCGGCCAGGCGCAGTACATCGAGGCGCCACTGCCGCCCAGCGGCTCGGACGGGCTGTCTGAGCTGATGGACGCGCTGCTTGCTGAACTGCCGGCCGAGCACACCGTGAACTCGATGGCGGCCCGGGTGAACATGAGCCCGCGGACGTTCGCGCGCCGCTTCGCCGAGACCACCGGCACCACCCCGCACGCCTGGCTGCTGCGCCAGCGGGTGCTGCTGGCCCGGCGCCAGCTCGAAGCCGGGCACGAACCGATCGAGCTGATCGCGCGCCGGTCCGGGTTCGGAACGGCGGCCCTGCTGCGCCACCACTTCCAGCGCCACACCGGAGTCGCACCGACTGCCTACCGCCGGTCGTTCTCCGCCACCGGTTCGCCGGTCTGACAGGCCTGAATCTCGGGCCTGGCCACGGACGGTCGGCGCTGTCCACAGGGCGCCGGTGG
The DNA here is from genome assembly GCF_036389215.1 of Jatrophihabitans sp. Classification (GTDB taxonomy): domain Bacteria; phylum Actinomycetota; class Actinomycetes; order Mycobacteriales; family Jatrophihabitantaceae; genus Jatrophihabitans_A. Next base: position 9,868 of record NZ_DASVQG010000211.1, on the reverse strand, counting down.
TTTCCACATTCGACCTCCACGGCCGCCGGCCCGCCGCCCCGCGCGATTGAGTTGCCCCAACCCGAATGGGGCCCGGGCTTGCCCGGATATCTAAGGAGCTCATCGTGTCAGGAACCAGCATCACCATCGTCGGCAATGTGGTCGACGAGGTCGCCAACCGTCCCACCACCTCGGGCCTGTCCCGGGTGTCGTTCCGGGTGGCCAGCACCCAGCGCCGCAAGGACCGCGACACCGGCAAGTGGGTGGACGGCCACAAGCTCTTCGTGTCCGTCACCTTCTGGCGCGAGTTCGCCGAGAACGTCGCCGCCTCGCTCAAGAAGGGCGATCCGGTGGTGGTCAGCGGGCGGATCTTCTCCCGGCAGTACGTCAAGGACGAGGCGAACCACATCGCCTACGAGATCGAGCCGGAGTCCATCGGTCATGACCTGTCCCGGGGCACCGCGGAGTTCAAGAAGCGCAAGAACAGCTTCTCCGGTTCCGTCGAACTCGATGCCGACGGCATGCCGATCCGGGCCGAGGACCAGGGTTACGAACTCGTCGACGATCCGGACGGTGACGGCGACGATCAGGATCGGGTGGCTGAGCTGGCCGGCACCGGCTGAGCCGGAGCCCGCACGGCGACTCTCGACAACAGACCTCCGAGGGGGTGCCGACCCGCAGTGGCGGTCGGCACTTTACTCGGAGGTTTCCTTATCCGTAGTGCGCGATCTCTTCTGCGCCCTGATGCGGGGAAGCGGTGTCAGCTCGCAGCAGGTCCCTCCAGCTCGTCAGAGGATGGGAACGGGCAGGCGCAGGCAGTGGCGAACCAGTGCCTGGCCTACCAGCAGAAAGCCCGCCTGTGCAGTCAACTTTGCAGTCACCTGTGGATAATTCTGATGCACTTTTCGGCCCTGTCCATGAGTTTGCGGAGGCGTTTCCTGAGGCGGGTGTCGAAGCATTCTGTTGGTACCCGTTGCTTCCCGAGCGGACCTGGGATGCCCTACGCCATCAGGAAAATCTCGCATCATCTCTCTTGCCGAAACCCTTCCCATGGGCGCCGGAACGCGCCATGATGGCAGGGCAAGTAATCGGGCGGAAACCACCGAACACCGGCCGGGAGTGACGCGGACCCCATAATTCCAGCCCGTGAGCGTGCCGCTGAATCGCGCTCACTCTCTATACATTGTCGTTGTATGTGATTCCACGTGCGGCATTCCAATGCTACGTGTCCGAGTAAACCACCCGGATAACGACGAAGCAGTAAGCAACGCGCCCAACGCGCGCCAAGCTGTCGAGCCTCAGGAGAACAGGACGTGAACATCACCAGTTTCACCCCGACCAGCGGCCCCGCCGACACGGTCGTCACGCTGTCGCTCACCGACATGCCCCCGGACGCGAGCACGGACAACACTGTGGTGATCCTGAGTGGGTCTCCCATGGTCACGGTCGAAACCGTCACCGTCGGCGCAGATGGCTCCGGCACGATCGAGGTCACGATCGAGATGAATGCCCAGAGCGGCGACTTCGGCGTGTTGGTGTCCAGCCAGCAGGGCTATGCCACGGCACAGAGCGCGTCGATCTTCACCGTCGACCTGCCGGCGAACCAGCCTCAGATCACCAACATGACGCCTCGCACCGCCGTCGCCGGCCAGACGCAGATCATGTTGTCGGGCGTGAATCTCGACGAGATCCAGTACGTGCGGGTCGGCAACACGGCTGTCATGACCATCCAGCACGCCACCCCGAGCACCATGATCCGCTTCATGGTCCCGTCCACCGCCCAGTCGGGCCAGCAGCGCGTCTACGGCCAGTCACAGGAATACGGCAGGGTGAACAGCCCCTACATGCTCACTGTCCAGTAGCGCCTCATCACAAGAGGAAGTGATACCTATGCCCACCCCAGAAGACGTGATCGCCGCCTGGGCTGACATCACCCCCTGGGTCCAGTCGACACTGCCTGGTCTGGCCCAACAGCAGTCGCTGCCGAACGAATCGCAGGATGCCGGAGACATCGGCGCGTGCAATGGGCTGAACATGCCCGGATCCACCGCTATCTGGGGCAGCGACGGCGACGCGACAATCACCCTGACGTCGTTGAAGATCGCCAGCATGGCAGGGGTGCAGAGCCAGACCGCGACCTCGGTCGACGGCACCACGATGCACCTGCCGCTGTCCTTCTCCCAGCTCGAGATCGCCGGCAACTACGGCTACGCCCAGCCATGTGCCTTGTACGACATGGGAAAGAAGACCAGCACCACGACGACGAATGGCAGCGGCACGCTCACCCAGACCTTCAACAACAGCTCGCTCTACTACGTGGCCACCCTGGCAGACACCGTCACCCTCAACAGTGTTGTGGTCAACGGCAGCCCGACCGTCGCGGTCCATCCGGACACCGGTGGCATGCCGGCCTGGATGGCCGCTATCGGCAACTTCTTCTCGTCCTTCCACGAGGCCGACGCGCTGCGCACGAACGTGCAAAACATCTTCCTCACCGCCGATTTCAGCCAGACGATGATCGGCCTGCTCAACAACCAGATCGGAAGCTGACCATGACAGTGAATCTCGAAAGCTCGACCGTCGAAGTGCACCTCTGCACGCCGATCGGTGACCAGCCGCTGGGGCGCTTCGCCATCAACGCCGGCCGGGTCGAAGGCACCGACCATCGCGGAATCAACTACCGCGGGACCTGCACGCCGGTGCTGGACGGGGTCAACGTGGAACTGACGGCCCAGATCCCCGCAGGCACCCGGGCCGGCACCTCGTTGACCACCGAAGCAGCCTCCGAGCAGAGACTTGCCTTCTTCCTGAACGCCGATCAGGTCGCCGGCCGGCAGACCAAGTCCATCCTGCTGGTCGGGTTCGGGCTGGCTGACGTCCGCTTCGCTACCGCCTGAGCCCTTCCTCGTCCCCGGCCGAAGCGACGGCTGCTCACCGCGCCCGACCGCACCACAACCATCGCCCTGACGGCGCGGATGCCGGCCGGGCGCCTCCTGGGGAGTACGTCATGGCCGAAAGCCAACAACCACCGAACCCACTGCAACTCGGCCAGACGCTGTACGAGGTGCTGGATGCCAGTCTGGTCGCCACCCCGCGGGGCGCCGCCACCGCCTCCTACAACCGGGTCATCTACAACGCCGGCGGCGGCACGCCGGTAGAACCGCTCGATGTCGGCAGCCAGAGCCAGATCCTGGACGTCAAGGCCGCCACCATCATGCACACAGCCGTCCAGAGCATCTTCGTGCTCACCGCCCAGCAGGTGCAGGTCATCGGCAGCGCGGGCGGGGCCGCGACCTCGACCAGCTGGCCGGTCTCGGGCCTCAGCAGGATCGTCGACGTGGACCCCCAGCAACTGGATCACCCGGCGTTGCTGCTGCTGGGTCAGGATGGGAAGGGAAGCTTCCTGCAGTCTCTGGATTGCTCCACGGGCACCCTGGCAACCCAGCTCCGGCTTCCTGCCACGGTGACCGGAACGGCGGTCGGCGCGTTGCTGGTGCGCAACCAGCTCGATGCCCATGTCCTGGTGTGCACCCAGCACGACGACGGCCAGCTGGTGGTCTATGACCTCGGCTCCGGCGCCCTGGGAACCACCCCGGCCGTCGGCACGGTCGGCAGCGTCTCGCTCGGCGTGGCGCAGGCTTCGGCCGTGCCCGGAATCACCGCTGCGTCGCTGATCGCCGGAACAGCGGACCAGCAGGCGGTGCTGACCTATCCCGATTCCACCGGAGCGCTGCAGATTGCCGTGCTGGGCTGGACCAAGGGCGCCCTGGCGACGCTGGCGACGCTGGCGCCCAGCCTGAGCTTCGCCACGCCCGACCGGACGGTGTTCCGGGTGGCCGCCGGCAGCCTGCTCGGGGACGGCATCGACCAGGTCGTGGTCGGCTATGCCGCGACCTACGGATCGGTGCAGGGGTGTGCGGCGTTGCTGCTGCTGGAACTGCAGGCCGCCTCCGATGCGAGCCTGAGCCTGAAGCTGCTCAGCACCTACGCGGTCGCCAACGCCGGGCAGCCCTTCGCCTCGGTCGACCTGCACCTGGCGATGGGACTGTTCGGGGAGGAGCTGCCCTCGGACCAGCCGGCGCCAGTGGCTGACTCGACCGCTGGGGTCCTGGGCGTGCTGCTGGTCGGCGGTGGGGCCAGCTTCAGCCAGGTTCTGAAAGGAGAAGCCTCCATCCTGGCCGGGCTGGTGCCGGTGAACCCGGTCGAGAAGGCGTTCCCGCGACTGGGCAGCGCGCCGGCTGTGGCACAGGGCGTCTCGACCCTCATGACCATCGACTACCGCTCGCCGGGCTTCTTCGCGCTGCCCAGCGACGTCACGGGCCAGAGCGTGATCCTCGGGCCACCCACGCTGAGCCAGGCACTGGGCAAGGGCCAGCTGCTGGCGATCGTCCAGGCGCCGCCCTTCGAGCTGGGGGTGTCGGCCAACAAGCCCACGCTGGCCTTCGGTCAGAGCGTCTCCCAGATCAAGGGCTACAACGTCTCCTCGAACAAGACCTGGATGTTCAGCCAGGACACCGGCCTAACCATCGGCATCAGCGGCCAGACCCTCGGGCGCAACGTCAGCAACTCCTACGGCCACGGCTTCGACCAGATTGATGACAACTCCACCAGCACCCTCGTCCAGTCCACGGCCTCGATAACCTCCGACGACCTGATGGTGCTGTATTCGATGAGCTATTACGTCTGGACGTACCCGGTTTACCGCAAGGCAAAGCAGAGTGCGCCGGACGGCACCATGGCGGTGATCTTCCCCATGACGCCGGAACCGGAACAGAGCCTGCTGCCGGCCAATGACCCATCGCTGGGCTACAAACCGCGCTCTCAGAGCGGGGTCCTGCTCAGCTACGCCAACCTGCAACCCGACGGCTATGACCCCTCGACCCTGCTGTTCAACCTGATCAATGCCTCGGTGACCGACGACCAGAGCGGCATCAGCGTCTTCTACGACCAGACCGAGATGGTCACTGAGAACGTCAGCAAGACCTTCATGGTGCACAACTCGACCACCGACAGCGGGCACTTCTCCATCAGCACCACGCTGCTTGACTACGTGCCCATCAACTTCGGCCTGAACATGAGCCAGGGCCAGAGTTACTCCGAGTCCGACGTGCAGACGACGATGCTGTCGCACACCACCACGATGAGCATGACCGTGACCACAGGGAGCGTCACCGACATCGGCTACGAGTACCAGATGACTCCCTACATCTATCAGCACGAGACCATGGGATGCCTGATGGTGACCTTCGGAATCACGATGTCGGGCAAGTCCTGGAACAGCTATTACAAGATCCCCCAGGTGCTGCTGCAGCCGCTGTACCCCAATTCCAAGAACGTGGTACTCGCCGGGTTCAGCCGCTCCATCTCCTTCCAGCACAACGACGACGGCACCGTCGGGGTCAGCGTCGAGCTCTTCAACAACGGCCTCGAGGAGATCCAGAACGTGGTCTGCGACTTCTACAAGGGACCGCCGACCTCCGCGGGCGACAAGCTCACCCCGTCGGGAAGCGTGGTCGGCAGCCAAAGCCTGCCAACCCTGCTGGGCAGCGGCCGCGCCATCGTGCAGCTCGACATGGACCTCGCCGACGAAGATCAGGTCGTGGTCAACGTCTACGTCCAAGGGCTGCAGCAGATCATGAACAAGGTGTACTGGGGGGTCTATCCGCCACCGGCGTTCATGGACTGGCAGGGGCGGATGGCCTCGCTGGCGGCCGAGCGGGAGGGTGCGGACGCGCCATGATGCTGGTGGCCGCGGCCCGGGCAGCGGGTGACCCCGGCTACCCGGGCGGGGAAGAACTCGCCAGCATGCCGGCAGGACAGTCCGCCGAGACCGTGAAGGTGGTCCTGCAGTCCCGCCGGTTCGGCAGGGATCTGCAGGTCACTCGATCGGCCCGGCGGGCACTGGCACACCTGCGGGCCGGCACGCCGGACGTGCGGCCGGGGGATCGGCTCGGGCTGATCCTGGCAACCGACCGCGGCGACCAGCACGTGCTGGCGCACCGGCTAGCTGACTTCGGCCAGCGAATGCAAGGCGATGAGATCGCGCCGACGGATCTGTTCCGGGCCATCGCCTACTTCCCGGTCGGCAGGGTTCTGAAGAGCCTGGCCGACGAGGCGCACGCCAGTGGCCCGATCACGGCAATGCCGGCCAACCCGGCGCAGGCCCGCGCGGTGGCCGAGGTGTGGCTGGCGACCGGGCGGGCCGACCAGGTGGCCGTGGTGCTGGCCGAGGCATCGCCGGACGGCACGACGGCCGAGGCGACGGCACAACTCTGGCAGGACCAGGCCGGCAGCCGCCCGGCCGCACCGGCGCCCCTCGCCATCACGTCCTACCTGCAGCGCGGCCAGCACGCCGAGGGCGCCTCGTGCGCATCGATGGCAGCCGAGGTCATCACAGAGCTCGCACCGGGCTGTGGCCGCCGCGGCATCCTGATCGTCGGCTCGATGCTTGCCGACGCGGGCGAATCGCTGCTCGCGCACCTGGCACCTCGCGATCCCGGACCGCCGCTGGACAGCAGCATCCGCTCGCTGGCCCCCACGCTCGGTTTCAGCGAAGCATTCGTCCTGGTCGGCTCCTCCGGAGCGACGATGACCGCGCTGGCCCTCGCGCAGGATCTGATGGCCCTGGACCGCGCCGACTCGGTGGTGGTGTGCGGGGTGGACCTGGTGCACGGGGCGCTGTCGCGGGCACTGGGCCTGCTGCACTGCCAGGACCTGCCGCACCTGCGCGGCGGCGCCGCGGCGCTAGTACTGCAACGTCGCGGCGAACCGGGGACCGAGGGAGGACCGACGCTGGAGGCCTGCTCGCTGGTCAGCCCGGCGGTTCCGTCGGTGCCGGGCGTAAAGCTGGACCTGAGCGCCGTGGCCTGCCCATCCTCACCGCGGCGGCCGGCGCACGCGGTGCTCAGCGGGCTGCACACGATCGATCTCGACTGCGCCGAGCAGTTGGCCACCAGGCTGTGGCCCGGCACGCCGATCTCGGACCGCGCAGACGTCCGCAGCGTGGGCGCCGACGTGCTCCGGCTTGCCGGAACAGCGGCTGACCGGCAGCTGCCGATGGGGATCGCGGCCGTCCATTCCCTCGGCGGCACCGGTCACTGCGTGATCAGCTGACCGTGCCGGAGGCCGCTCGGCGAGGTCCGGTGGGGGTGGCGTCGGCTGGTTGGGCAGGTGGGACACTGGAGCCAACCAATGAACGGCTCGACTCGATAGCGGCAGGGACAATCAGTGGCTCAGTACATCTACTCCATGTACAAGGTGCGCAAGGCACACGGCGACAAGGTCATCCTCGACGATGTCACGCTCGCCTTCCTGCCCGGCGCCAAGATCGGCGTGCTCGGTCCGAACGGGGCCGGTAAGTCCACCGTGCTCAGGATCATGGCCGGGCTGGACCAGGCCTCCAACGGCGACGCCCTGCTCGCTCCCGGTGCCTCGGTGGGCCTGCTGCAGCAGGAACCGCCGCTGGATGAGACCAAGACGGTCCGCGAGAACGTCGAGGACGCGGTCGCCGAGATGCGCGGCTACCTGGCCCGCTTCGAGGAGGTCTCGGCGGCGATGGGCGATCCTGACGCCGACTTCGACACGCTGCTCGGCGAGCAGGGCGAGCTGATGGAGAAGATCGAGCACGGCGAGGGCTGGGAACTGGACTCCCGGATCGAACAGGCGATGGACGCGCTGCGCTGCCCGCCCGGCGACGAGGAGGTCACCCACCTCTCCGGTGGCGAGCGCCGCCGGGTGGCGCTGTGCAAGCTGCTGCTGGAGCAGCCGGACCTGCTGCTGCTCGACGAGCCGACCAACCACCTCGACGCCGAGAGCGTGCAGTGGCTCGAGCAGCACCTGGCGAAGTACCCGGGCACCATCCTGGCCGTCACCCACGACCGGTACTTCCTGGACAACGTCGCCCAGTGGATCCTGGAACTCGACCGCGGCCGGGCGCATCCCTACGAGGGCAACTACTCCACCTACCTGGAGAAGAAGGCCGAGCGGCTCAAGGTCGAGGGCAAGAAGGACGCCAAGCTGCAGCGGCGCCTCGTCGAGGAGCTGGAATGGGTGCGCCAGAACGCCAAGGGCCGGCAGGCCAAGTCGAAGGCCCGGCTGCAGCGCTATGAGGAGATGGCCGCCGAGGCGGAGAAGACCCGCAAGCTCGACTTCGAGGAGATCCAGATCCCGCCGGGCCCGCGGCTGGGCAACGTGGTGGTCGAGGTGAGCCACCTCGACAAGGGCTTCGACGGCCGGGTGCTGGTGAAGGACCTGTCGTTCTCGCTGCCCCGCGGTGGCATCGTCGGGGTGATCGGCCCGAACGGCGTCGGCAAGACCACCCTGTTCAAGACCATCGTCGGCTTCGAGAAACCCGACTCCGGAGAGGTCCGGGTCGGCGAGACGGTCAAGATCAGCTACGTCGACCAGAACCGGGGCGGCATCGAGGCGACCAAGAACGTCTGGCAGGTGGTCTCCGACGGCCTGGACTACATCAAGGTCGGCCAGGTCGAGATGCCCAGCCGGGCCTACGTCTCCGCCTTCGGTTTCAAGGGCCCGGACCAGCAGAAGCCGGCCGGCGTGCTGTCCGGCGGCGAGCGCAACCGGCTGAACCTCGCCCTGACTCTCAAGGAGGGTGGCAACCTGCTGCTGCTCGACGAGCCCACCAACGACCTCGACGTCGAGACGCTCGGCTCGCTGGAGAACGCGCTGCTGGAGTTCCCGGGCTGTGCCGTGGTGATCAGCCACGACCGGTGGTTCCTGGACCGGATCGCCACCCACATCCTGGCCTGGGAGGGCAACGACTCCAACCCGGCCCAGTGGTACTGGTACGAGGGCAACTTCGAGTCCTATGAGAAGAACAAGGTGGAGCGGCTGGGCGCCGACGCCGCGCGGCCGCACGCCGTCACCTATCGCAAGCTGACTCGCGACTGAGCCGGCCGTGACCGAGCAACGATAGGACGCTGCACCCGGTGGCACGCTTCATCGCCCGCTGCGCGATGCGGTGGTCGGACATGGATGCCTACGGCCATGTCAACAACACCGCCTACCTGGCCTACCTCGAACAGGCCCGGGTGTCGATGTTCTTCGACCGCTACGAGTCCACCTTCGCGCGCGGCACGCTGGTCACCCACCACGAGATCACCTACCTGCGCCCGGTGGTCTACCACCCGGAGCCGTTGCGGCTGGAGTTGTGGGTCGAGCGGATCCGGGCCGCCTCGTTCGACGTCCGCTACGACATCTACGACGGCCGGACGCTGGCTGCCAAGGCGGTCACCACGCTGGTCACCTTCGACTTCGCCACCGATCGGCCCCGGCGGCTGACCGCGGAGGAGAAGGTGATCTTGAACAGCTACTTGGACGATCCAGCCGGCCCGGACCAGACAGCCGGCCCGGACCAGACAGCCGATCCGGCGGCCGGTGCCCGGCCGCTGGCCCCGGCCGAGCAGGAGTGAGAAGTGCTGGACACCCTCGTCTCGCCGGCCCAGCTGGCTGACTTCATCCCACTGGCCGAACGCGCGGTCTCGATCGAGGCAGCCTCGATGATCCGGTTCCGGGCAGCCGAGCGGACGGTGGCCGGATTCGTGCGGCTGCCCTACGACGTGCTGGCCGGCCGGACGCTGGCTGCCGAGCCGGCTGCCTCCTTCGACATCACCGTCGCCGCGGCCGACTTCCTGCACTGGGCGGACAGGTCCGGCCCCGCGCCGGCCGGCAGGGACGCGCACTGGCTCAGCGCCCTGCCGCCCCGACGCGGCTGGCGACGGGTCGACGTGGTGCCCGACCGGGTGATCCGCGACCTGGTGCGCTCCGGAGCCGAACTCGCCGCCGGGGCCACCAGCCGGCAGAGCCAGGAGTCGCTGCTGGCCTCGGTGGTGCTCACCGCGGCGGCCGGGGACGGCTCGGCACCCGCCGT
>NZ_DASVQG010000210.1:0-10495 GCF_036389215.1 Jatrophihabitans sp. | reverse complement strand
GGAAATGTGAGGGCGGGGCGGGCCTCAGCTGTCGCATAGTGTGTGCAATTCGCTCAGCACGGGACGCAACGGGTGGCAGGAACTCGCCGAGCGCGCAATCGGCCGGATGGTGCCGAATTCTGCCGTCGGTGGGTGCAGGATGGCCGGATGAGCAAGGACGACACTCGCGACGGCGTCGCGCTGACCAACCTCGATCAAACGCTGTTCGAGGGTGCGGCTGCCACCAAGCGGGATCTCGTGGACTACCTGGACGCGGTGGCCAACCGGATGCTGCCGGGGCTGCGGGACCGGCCGCTGTCGGTGGTGCGGATCCTGCGCGGGCAGGAGGCGTTCATGCAGAAGAACGTCCCGAAGTACACCCCGGACTGGGTGCGGACGGTGCCGGTGTGGGCTGAGGCGTCCAAGCGCGAGATCTCCTACGCGTTGTGCAATGACCGGCCCACGCTGCTGTGGTTCGCCAACCAGCGGGCGGTCGAGTACCACCCGACGCTGTTCCGTGTCGATGAGCGGGACCGGCCGACGCACCTGGTGATGGACATCGACCCGCCGGAGGGGGCGGCGTTCTCCGTTGCCCTGCAGGCGGCGTTGCTGGTGCGCCAGGCACTGGCCGATGCCGGCATGGCGGGTGCGCTGAAGACCAGCGGCGCCAAAGGTGTGCATGTGATGGTGCCGGTGGCGGGCGCGGCGACCGAGGAGGTGGCCGCCGCAACCCGCGCGCTGGCGGTGCGCGCCGAGCGCCTGGATCCGGAGCTGGCCACTACGGCCTTCGTCCGGGAGGACCGGGAGGGCAAGGTGTTCCTGGACTCGACCCGGGCCGGTGGCGCCACGGTGGTGGCGGCTTACAGCCCGCGGCTGCGTCCCGGAGTGCCGGTGTCGTTCCCGCTGTCCTGGGATGACCTGGATGGCGTCGAGCCGGGTCACTTCACGGTGCACACCGCGCTGGCGTTGCTGGGCACGGATGATCCGTGGGCGGAGCGGATGCCTGAGCCGCAGCCGTTGAACGCCGTCCTTGTCGAGGAGGGCCGGCTGATCCCGATCGCCCGGGTGGCCGCCATGCACGAGGGCAAGCGGCGCGCGCGTGCCCGCCGGGAGTCGGCAGCCCCGGCGGGGGAAGTCGCCGAAGCCACCGACCAGTCACCTGAGGCGCCAGCTCCTGACCCGCTTGGCTGATCGTTACCGCAAGGTAGTCACTGGCGCACTGGCAGCTCCTGCAGGATCCAGCCGTTGCCGTCGGGATCGTCGAAGGTCACGAACGAGCCCCACGGCTGCACGTCCACCTCGCTGGCCCGCACGCCATGATCGAGCAGGTGCTGGCGGGCCGCCGCCGCGTCCGGCACCACGACCTGCACGCCGCGCTGGGTGCCCGGCGCCATCTGGGTGATGCCGGTGCCGAACGCGATCGAGCAGGCCGAGCCCGGCGGGGTCAGCTGCACGAAGCGCAACTGCTCGTTGACCTGCTGGTCGTGGTCGGCGTGGAAGCCGACCTGGTCGACGTAGAACGCCTTGGCCCGGTCGACATCGGTCACCGGGATGAATATGAGTTCGATTCTCCAGTCCATGCTCAGGAATCTAGGGCAAGGCTCTGACAGAAGTGCCGACCGGCCCCCGCCGGGCCCTCATATCTTCAAAGCTGCACATAATGGGTGGGGTGATTGAATCGGAAAAACACCCGCTAACTGGTTATGGAGCAGGAACTTAGTGGCCGTGTGCCTACATACTTTCTCCACGTGCCAGTCGCTTCGCATTCCCTAGCCTTGTACGGTGGCGGGTGGACTGCGTGACGCACCTGCTACCTCTGTAGCCGGTACAGCGAGCGCTACCTCTAGCCAATGTAGCGACTCGTGGTCGGAAGGCTCGCCGGAGAAAGATCAGCTGTAATGGAAGACCTGGCGGCACTGTTACTCAAGCTACGCACATGGGTGTACCTCATCATCTTGAGCGCCGTGCTCATCACGCGGAGTCAGATGTCCAGCCTGCTCGGCAAGATCGCCAGTTCGGGTGCGACGCCTGCAAACATGGACGTTCTGACACGACCGCAAGCCGGCCTTGGCGTGCTGCAAAACGCCGTGAGCACGTGGAACTCGTCTGGTCAGCCGGATCTCGCCAGAAAGCTGATACAGGGCAGCATCGTTACCGATGTCGCGCTTATGGCGTTGTATGGCGTGCTATTAGCGCGATTCCTCAGGTGGTGCCGCAGAGACAGGCCCGATTCCACCTGGCGGGTTTATATCCCGCTCATCGTGGCTCTTATCGCAGATCTGTGCGAGAACGTCGCAAGCCTCCGGGTGAGCAATGCCGTGCACGACGGTCCTTCGCCTAGCTTGCCTAGCTGGGCAGCCTGGACCGTCGTCATTGCCACCTGGGTGAAGTGGGCGGGCTTGGCGGCAACCCTCACATCCTGTCTCGCCCTTCGTCTCGCAGACCCAGGTGTCTCTGATCGCGCCGACTACGACGATATGACTCCGACGGACAAATTCCGCGCGCATATAGAAATCCTAAATAAGGAACATCCCGTGCCGGACCGCGTCTGGACTCGATTACGGGTTCAGATGATGTGCGTGGCGCTGTTCTTCGTCCTGATCGCTGTGCCGCTCAAGGCCCCGCTCGACCAGGTGCCGGATACCATCCGCAATGTCGCCGACGGTGACCAGCGGATCGGGAACTCTTTCATGCAAGAGCTCCTGTTGCTGCTGCCCATCGTCGTGCTTCTCTGCCCGGCCATCTGGGCCGTTGGCCGTCTAGCGCTACTCGATCTATATTGCTCCCGGCCCAGGAGGACCCCGGCGCGCACACCGCGTCAACTGCTCGTCCTCGCATCGGTGTTCACTGCCGTGTACGGGATCGTCAGCTGGAGCGTGGCGGGGACCGACGCTCAGCTGACAGCCGGCGGTTTCGCCATGCCGCTCGTGGCTGGCGTGATGCTGGCCGTCTCGTGGCTTGTCACAGGCAGCCCGCCGTGGTCAACGCGACCAGCTAACCACCAGGACAAGGTGGATGTACCGTTCGGCCAGGTGCGAGAGAAGGTCCGAGCCGCCTCCTTGATCCTGACTGTTCTACCGCTCGCGGCATTCGGCCTCGGCGTGATTCGCGCCTTCTTGCTTGCGTCCCTCCTGGATCCATCCACGCTATACATCCTCCTCACCATCTCCGGGTTCGTGATCTCCATCGGCGGTAGCACGTTCAGCTTCTACGCGATGGAGGCTTTCGAGCGCCACGTTCTCAAGGACGAGGAGATCGAAGAAGCTGACACCCAGTGCATCCGGCTGGGCGTGGGCGTCGGCCCGATGCGCCCATACCCGATGTACATGTGGCTGCCGATCACGCTGCTGGCATTGCTTGCAATCGTCTTGGCCTATGCGATGGTGAGGTTAGGACTTGACCCGTTCACCGACCCGTTCACCGGGAAGAGCACGGCCCATGGGGTGGGGATCATCAGCGTCTTCCTCGCCACTATCGTGCTGGTCAGCGGTGTGGCGCAGTACCGCGCGGAGGTCCGTGCGCCGATGCAGATCTTCGACAAGATGCAGCTGAAGCGGAGTCCGGTCATCGGCTGTTGCCTGGTCGTGTTGATGGCGGCCGGATTTCTCGGTGGCAGCTCGAGCTACCACGACGTTCGTTTCACTGATGCCGCAGTTCCGGTCGCAACGACGTCTTGGGACGACGAGGTGGTGGCATGGGGTGAGCAGGCGATCGCATGCGCTGGCGGTAGGCGGCTACCGGACGGCTCCATCCCGATGCTGTTCGTCGCGGCGCCCGGCGGTGGTATTCGCGCCGCTTACTGGACGGATCATGCTCTTGCCCGCATCCAGCGAGCACCGTGCGGCAAGCAGTGGGTGTTCGCAGCCAGTGGGGTCTCGGGCGGCAGCCTAGGGTTAGCGGCGCGGTACGCCCCGGTGAGTTCCGACGGGACCCCCGCGCCTGCCACCCGGTATCCCAGTACTGATCTGGCCACGGAGGCCGCGCTGGCCGCCAACACGGCGAGTGACTTCTTTCGCGACTTGCCAGCGTTCCTGATCGGCGTCGACCACGCTTGGGATGACCGAGCCGCCGTGCTGGAACGGTCCTGGGAAATGACCTATCCCCCGTTGGCGAAAGGCTTCTACAGCGCTATGCGGCCCGGCGTTGTCGGGATGACTGACAAGTACTGGCGCCCGATCATCGTCTTCAACGGCACCGAGGTAGATACCGGCTGCCGCTTGCTGGTCTCGCCCATGAGGCTCGCGGCGACGGACGTCACCGAGTCGGTCTGGCAGTGCCGTGGCGATCAGATCCGGACGGAGGCGTCGGCCCTGGTGCCAGCTGCGCTCGACGCGCAGGACTTCAGCGCCCGGAGCATGTGCCCGGAGGGCACCGCAGTCGAATTCAGCATCGCCACTGCCGTGCACCTATCGGCGCGGTTTCCGTATGTTTCGCCGACCGGAACCTTGCGCGGCTGCCGCGCAGGGGGCAAGGAGATAGTCGGCAACAACACGGTGGCGATTGCGGACTCCGATGGCGGCGCGAACGAGAATTCCGGAATCGACACCCTGCTCGCCGTGTGGCGGGCCGTCAGTCCGGCTGTCGCGAGATTTCCCGGCACCCATCATGGGGTGCGCTTGACGCCCGTCCTCGTCGTGCTCCGCAATGGCTACCTCGGCACCGGCCCGTTGAAGAAGACCAGACCTTCGCCACAGCTCATGGCGCCCGGAGCGCTGCTCGGCGCGAAGAAGCTAGGCGTTGATGAGCAGGTGCTGCTCGAACGTGCTCAGTTTGCCTTCGGAGAGAACGTCTACCTGGTCGCGCCGAAGGACGGTCCTACGGTCCAGGCACCGCTCGGTTGGATGCTGAGCCGGATCAGCCAAGGTGAGCTGGACCGTCAGCTGGATGACCTGTCAAGCGACGACTCGAAGAACACGTGCACGAGGATCGTCGGACGCCCGTCGGCACTGCGATGTTTGCTTGACCTCCTCGGGCCGTCCTAGCGCCGCAACGCCTCCTCCGCCGCCCGCAGGTCCGGACGCGACAGCAACGCCCAGCCGTCCGGCAGCAACGCCGCCCCGTCGCCGTCCGGGGCGACCGACTCCGCACCCGGCGTCGCCACCACCAGCGCCGGCCCGGCCGGAACGTCGGCCAGCACCGCATCACTGGTATCTCGCAACGGCGGGCTGGCTCCTGCACTGTGGGAGGTGTCGCATGACCACCAAGGTTTCACTCATCACCCGTGCGGCCGCCGCGGTGATCCTCGTTGTGCTAGCCGCCGGGTGCACCACGTCGACGGACTCTGCCGCCCCGTCCTCGGCAGCAGGTTCCACCGGAACGGACAGCTCGAGTCCCGCGGGCGATTTGACATCATCCGGTGGCTCCGGATCGACCCACAACCCGGCCGGCGCGTCACCCTCCGAGGCGGACTCGACTCCTGCTCCGGAGGGCACCGGCCCTGAATCACCGCAGCCGGCGAAGAACGGCGGCCCGAGTATTTCGGGCGCCTCGCTGCCGATCGGGGGCGGCGGCGACGAGGCCGACGGCGTGCATCAGTGCGGCCGGGTCAGCCTGACCGGCGTGGCGTTGCCGCCAGGCATCTCGATCTCGGTCAGCGACATCAAACTCGACCCATCGAACATCTTCACCGTCGGTGGCGATCCGTGCGGCCCGGAACCGCCGTGCGCGACCTGGACCTGGACGACCGAGACCAGCGACGCGGCATGCAGGGTGGCGGTAACCCAGGTGATCGATTCCGCTGCCTCCGTGACACTGAAACTTATCGGCACTGTGCACTGCCCCGACCAGCGGACCTGCGATCAGGTTCGGAGCCAACTCACGGGGTCCCAGTTCCTGTTCACCGCCGTGACGGGCGTCGTTCCCAGCGGTTCTTCCTCGCCATCGGCCACCGACGGATCGAGCACCGCTGACGGCTCGGGCGCAGGCTCCAGCGGTTCCCCGGCGGTGTCCGGGTCCGCTGAGCCGTCGACATCCACCGAAGCATCGACATCCAGCGAAGCATCGACAGCGGGGAGCTGACTTCGGTGGCGGATGACCAGTCCCGTGGTCAGGTCGAGCGCTGGCTGAGCGTAGCGACCACCGTCATCGCGCCGGCGACCGTGCTGAGTGCCTTGCTCTTCTACTTCGGCTACGTCTCGGCCCGCGCGCAGTACGACTACTTCGGCGTGGACGTCGACACCATCGGGCTCAGCACCCAGGACTACGTGATGCGCAGCCCGCAGCCGCTGCTGGTGCCGCTCCTGGTGCTGACCGTCCTCGCGGTGCTCGCACTGCTGGTGCACGCGGCGATCGGCCAGCGGATCGCGGGAACCGATCCCGGCGTGCTGTCACAGCTCGCCCGGTACCGCCAGCTCGCCCGGCGGACGGTCCTGGGAGGGCTGCTGCTGCTCGGCGGCGGCATGGTGCTGCTGTTCTGCTATCCGTACGTGCGGGAGTGGCCGTTGTTCGCCCTGGTCACGCCGCTGCTGATCGGCAGCGGGGCGGCAGTGGCGGGCTACGGCGCGCGGGTCCAGTCGCGACTGCAGCCGCCGCGACCAATGCCGGAACCGGATGACGCGGCAGGTGGCGGCCACCCGCCTGCCGACAACTCGCTGCTGGCACTGCGGCGCTCCGCGGGCGGCGCGCTGGTCATCGTCGTCATCGCGAACATCTTCTGGGCGACCGCGACGATCGCGCAGTGGTCGGGCCGTGGGCTGGCGCACTACAACGCCAGCCACCTGGACCGGCTGCCGAGCACGATTCTCGACACCCATGAACGGCTCTTCCTGCGGTCCCCCGGCATCGAGGAGACGGCGCTGCCGGCCTCGCCGGGCCAGACGTTCCGGTACCGCTACCGGCACCTGCGCCTGTTGATCGAGGGGAGCGACCGGATGTTCCTGGTTCCGGACCGCTGGTCTGCCAGCAATTCCACCCTGATCGTCCCCCTCGACGGCACGGTGCGGGTGCAGTTCCAGTTCCAGAACGACCCGCCGTGAAGGATTCCCGGCGCAGCTCGGCGGCTGGTATCGGCTGGAGACCTGCAACCGATCAGCCGGGTACGCGGCACCTCTTGCGAGTCTGGGGCCGGCCGACTCGTGGGACAACCCACTGGTGGGGACGAGGTATGACCCGGTCCGCCAAGCCCCACGCCAACACGATGACCTCGAGTACCGGCGGCAACGCTGGGAGCAGCGCAGCCAGCACTGGGATGAGCGGTTCCACGGGCACTCGGCGAGCGAGAAGCCGCCTGCCCCGGAGCATCCGGACGGGTGAACCCGTCGATGAGTGCCGAGCTGGCACCGCCTCGGCTACGGCTCCTTGCCAGCCTGGACAGGTATGCCGGCCGGTGTCGGTGATGGCGGTGCGGCTGTCAGAAGAGCTCCAGGGGATCGAGCATGACGCGCACCGCTCCCCCGGACTTCCGCGCCGACCGCACCGCCGCCGCCGCGTGCAGCGCCTCGGCCAGCAAGACCCCGTCCGGCCGGGGCACCCGCAGCAGGCTGCGGATCTGTTCCGAGGAAGCACCGCCCCGAGCAGGCGCCACCGGCACCGAACCGAGCTCCTCGGTCGACTCCGGCAGCTGGCTCAGCGACAGCAGCTCCGCCACATCGGAAGGAGCCCCCACCAAGGCGGCCATCCGGCTGATCGGCGGAAAGTGCAGCTCCCGCCGGTCAGCCAGCTCCCGCTCGGCATGCCCCGCCGGATCCCACCGCAGCAGTGCCTGCACCACCGGCAGCGAGGCATCCGCCCCCACGATCACCGTGCCGTCACCGCGCACCAGCGCAGCGGCGTTAGCCCACCGCCGCAGCGCCTCCTCCGCCGCCCGCAGGTCCGGCCGGGAGAGCAACGCCCAGCCGTCCAGCAGCAACGCCGCCCCGTAGCCGTCCGGGGCGACCGGCTCCGCGCCCGGCGTCGCCACCACCAGCGCCGGACCGGCCGGGATGTCGGCCAGCACCGCGTCACCGGCGCTCACCCGCAGCACCACCCCCGGAAACGCCCGGCCCAGTTCCTCGGCGGTGCGCGAGGACCCCACCACCATCGCCCGCAGCCGCCCCTCGCCACACGTCGAGCAGCGCCAGTCCGCTGCCGGACGCCCGCACCACCGGCAGGAGGGCACCGCCTGGGCAGACTCCAGCGCCAAGGGCCCATGGCAATGCGTACACCGGGCCGGCGTCCGGTCCCTCGCGCAGGCCACGGCCGGTAGGTACCCCCGCCTGGGCACCTGCACCAGTACCGGCCGGTCCGCCTGCAAGGCCACCCGGGCGGTCTTGAACGCCAGCGCAGGCAACCGGGCCGCTCGCGCGGCCGGGTCACGTTCGAGTTCGGCATCGTCGCCGAGCGCGATGAGCCGCGGCGACGCGGCCCGAAGCACCGCCCGGTCGGCCACGATCGGCTGCGCCCAGCCCGACTCCAGCAGCAGCGCCGCCTCGGCGGTCCGGCCGAACCCCGCCACCAGCAGGGCGGCACCGCTCATCGACGCCCGCAGCACCGCCACATCGCGGGCGTGCGGGTACGGCGCCCGCGGCTCGGCATGCAGGTCGTCCCCGTCGTCCCAGATCACCACCAGTCCCAGGTCGGCCACCGGCGCGAACACCGCCGACCGGTTGCCCAGCACCGCCCGGATCGCCCCGCGCCGCACCGCCAGCCAGCGCCGGTACCGGGCCTCCGGCCCGAGGTCGGCGCTCAGAACCACGTGTGAGCCCTTGAGCAAAACCGCCTGCAGGGCCTTGTCGACCCGCGCCGAGTCCCGGACGTCGGGCACCACCACCAGCACCCCCCGGCCGCCGGCCAGCGCCGCCTGTGCCGCTTCGGCGATCCGGGCCGGCCAGTCCTCTCCCGGCACCGCGTTCCACACGCCCCGGACCGGCCGGCCTGCCTGCACCGCGCTCAGGTAGGCAGCACCGGCCCGGTACCGCGCCCACCCGGCCGGGTCGGGCGCCGCCGGCACCCCAGCGGCTTCGACCGCCACCGCAGACTCGGCACGGGCATGCCGGGGCGGCACGCCGAGGCGCAGCACGTCGGCGAAGCTGCCAGCCCACCGGTCGGCCACCGACCGGAACAGCACCGAAGTCTCCGGCGTCAGCACCGGCTCGTCGCCCACCCCGCGTTCCAGGTAGGACAGCCGGCCGTCGTGCTCGCTGGCCGACAGCCGCTCCAGCACCCAGGCGTCGATCAGCCGGCCGGCAAACCGCACCCGCACCCGGGAGCCCGGCCGCACCACCTCATCCAGCTCGGCCGGCACCAGGTAGTCGAACGGCCGGTCCAGGTGCGGCAGCGGCGAGTCGACCGCCACCCGGGCCACCGGCAACGTCTCGGCCGGTTGCCGATCCCGCGAGGGGCGATCCCGCGGTGGGCGCACCGCCCGGCGGACGGCCTCCCGCGCCGCCAGCCCGGGCAGGCTGGGCGCGTCGGCGGGATCGGCGGTCACGGCATATGCCTACCAGCAGCGCCTGACCGTTCCATACCAACGGCCTGCGGAGCCAGGGCCGGCAGGTTCCCGTAGACCCGGAAAGGTTCGACGCCGGTGTGCGGAGGGAACCGCTCAGCTGTTGGCGAGCTTGGCGAGCTGGTCGGCCCGGTCGGTGCGCTCCCAGGTGAAGTCGGCGTCCTCGCGGCCGAAGTGCCCGTACGCGGCGGTCTTCTGGTAGATCGGGCGCTTGAGGTCCAGGTCGCGGATGATCGCGGCCGGCCGCAGGTCGAAGGTCTCGTTGATGGCGTCGACGATCTTGTCCACCGGGACCGTCTCGGTGCCGAAGGTCTCGACGAACAGCCCGACCGGCTCGGCCTTGCCGATCGCGTAGGCGACCTGCACCTCGATCCGGCTGGCGAGCTTGGCCGCGACCACGTTCTTGGCCACCCAGCGCAGCGCGTAGGCCGCGGACCGGTCCACCTTCGACGGGTCCTTGCCGGAGAACGCGCCGCCGCCGTGCCGGGCCATCCCGCCGTAGGTGTCGACGATGATCTTGCGGCCGGTCAGGCCGGCGTCACCCATCGGGCCACCGGTGACGAACCGGCCGGTCGGGTTGACCAGCACCCGGTAGTCCGAGGTGTCGATGGACAGCCCCTCGAGCACGGGCCTGATCACGTGCTCCTCGATGTCGGGCTTGAGCAGGGTGTCGAGGTCGATGTCCTCGGCGTGCTGGCTGGAGACCACCACGGTGTCCAGCCGGACGGCCTTGTCGTCGACGTACTCGATGGTGACCTGGGTCTTGCCGTCCGGGCGCAGGTAGGGCACGGTGCCGTTCTTGCGGACCTCGGTGAGCTTCTCCGACAGCCGGTGCGCCAGCCAGATCGGCAGCGGCATCAGCTCGGCGGTGTCGTTCGAGGCGTACCCGAACATCAGGCCCTGGTCGCCTGCTCCCTGCGCGTCCAGCGGGTCCTGGGCCGACTCGGCGCGGTGCTCGTAGGCGTCGTCGACGCCCTGGGCGATGTCGGAGGACTGCGCGCCGATCGACACCTCGACGCCGCAGGAGTTGCCGTCGAAGCCCTTGTCGGAGGAGTCGTAGCCGATGCCCAGCACCGTCTCGCGCACCAGGCT
>NZ_DASVQG010000209.1:0-4071 GCF_036389215.1 Jatrophihabitans sp. | reverse complement strand
CCGGTCGCGGAGGTGGAGCAGCTGCGGGCGGCCTGCCTGGCGGCGAGCGGTGTGCTGCTGGCGGCCGAGCCGAGCCGGGTGGTGGTGGTCGGCGGTGCCGGCGGCGATGAGGACGACAAGGCGCTGAGCATCGTGGTCGGCCGGCTGCTGCTGGAGCAGGCCGGCTGCCGGCTGCCGGTCGAGCACCTGGTCATCGCCGCCGACAGCCCCCCGGCGGACTGCCTGCGAGCCGGCGGCGACCAGGTCGCCGCTGATGAACCCGCCAGCCGCACCGGGCTGCTGGTGATGGCCGACGGCTCGGCACGGCGTTCGCTGAAGGCGCCGGGCTACCTCGACGCCCGGGCCGCCCCGTTCGACGCGGAGGTCCAGGCCTGCCTGGAGTCCGGCCGGCTCGCCGACCTCGCCGAGCTGGACCCGGTACTGGCCGCGGAGCTGCTGGTGGCCGGCCGGGCGGCCTGGCAGGTTCTGGCGGGAGCTGTCGAGGCCGCGGGTATCGGCAACGGCCGGAGCCACCTGCACTACAACGGCGACCCGTTCGGTGTCTGGTACCCGGTGTTCAGCTGGCTGCCCGCCGGCTAGGTAGTGGTCCGACCTATACAAATTGCACAAGGGTTGGCGCATTCAGCCTGGCAACATGTGCAACGATACCAACTTGGAATGGGCATGTTGCTTGGCTGCCGC
This sequence comes from Jatrophihabitans sp., assembly GCF_036389215.1. Taxonomy (GTDB): domain Bacteria; phylum Actinomycetota; class Actinomycetes; order Mycobacteriales; family Jatrophihabitantaceae; genus Jatrophihabitans_A. Next base: position 3,390 of record NZ_DASVQG010000209.1, on the reverse strand, counting down.
CACGGCGGCATCCTGCGTACAGAGGCCTGGGCCCTCGGCCCTGCTTCGCCCATGACGCCCAGCCGGGTAGTGCGGCCGATGTAGGTCAGCCGATGTAGGTCAGCCGATGTAGTGCAGCCGATGTAGTGCAGGAGGAGAGAAGATGACGACCACCGATGTGGCCCTGACGTCCGACGAGCGGGACGCCGATCTCAACCTCGAACAGCTCAAGCAACTGGTCGGGCTGGTGCCCTATGACCAGAGCACCGACCCGTTTCCGGTCACCGGCTGGGACGCGGTGGTGTTCGTGGTCGGCAACGCCACCCAGACCGCGCACTACTACCAGTCGGCCTTCGGCATGGAGCTCGTCGCGTACTCGGGCCCCGAGACCGGCAACCGCGACCACAAGTCCTACGTGCTGCGCAGCGGCTCCTGCCGGTTCGTGATCTCCGGCGGCGTCAGCCCGGACAGCCCGCTGCTGGATCACCACCGCGCGCACGGCGACGGCGTGCTGGACATCGCCCTCGAAGTTCCGGACGTCGACCGCTGCGTGGCCCGGGCCCGCAGCCAGGGCGCCACCATCCTCGAGGAGCCGCACGACGTCTCCGACGAGTTCGGCACCATTCGCAGCGCGGCCATCGGGGCCTACGGCAACACCCGGCACACCCTGATCGACCGCTCCGGCTACACCGGCGTCTACCTGCCCGGCTATGTCGCGCGCAGCTCAGGCTTCGTCAAGCGCGACGGCGCTCCGCAGCGGATGTTCCAGGCCCTGGACCACGTCGTCGGCAACGTGGAGCTGGGCAAGATGGATGACTGGGTCGGCTTCTACAACAAGGTCATGGGCTTCGTGAACATGGCCGAGTTCATCGGCGACGACATCGCCACCGACTACTCGGCGCTGATGTCGAAGGTGGTGGCCAACGGCAATCACCGGGTGAAGTTCCCGCTGAACGAGCCGGCGATCGCCAAGAAGAAGAGCCAGATCGACGAGTTCCTGGAGTTCTACCAGGGTCCTGGCGTGCAGCACCTGGCACTGGCCACCAACGACATCCTGCGCAGCGTCGACGCGATGCGGGCCGAAGGGGTGGAGTTCCTGGCCACGCCGGACTCCTACTATTCCGACCCCGAGCTGCGGGCCCGGATCGGCAACGTCCGGGCACCGATCGAGGAGCTGCAGTCGCGCGGCATCCTGGTGGACCGCGACGAGGACGGCTACCTGCTGCAGATCTTCACCAAGCCGGTGGGGGACCGTCCGACGCTGTTCTTCGAGCTGATCGAGCGGCACGGGTCGCTGGGCTTCGGCAAGGGCAACTTCAAGGCACTGTTCGAGGCGATCGAGCGCGAGCAGGCCACCCGCGGCAACCTGTAGGACAGGCCCGGGTGGTGAGCAGGCGGGAGCTCGACTCGCTGGACGTGGCGATCCTGGCCGCGCTGCGCGACAGCCCGCGGGCCGGTTACCTGGAGCTGTCGCGGTTGCTGCAGGTCTCCCGGGCCACCGTCCAGGCCCGCTTGGACCGTCTGGAACGCGACGGGGTGGTGTCGGGCTACGGGCCGGACGTCGACCTCGCCGCGGCCGGCTACCCGGTGCTCGCCTTCGCCACCCTGGAGATCGCCCAGGGCCGGCTGGACGAGGTCACCGCGGCAATGGCCGCGATCCCGTCGGTGGTCGAGGCCTTTGCCACCACCGGGCCCGGTGACGTGCACTGCCGGCTGGCCGCCAGCTCGCACGAGGACCTGCAGCGGGTGCTGCTGGAGGTCTCCCAGATTCCCGGGGTGGCCCGCTCGACGTCGGTGATCGCGCTGACCCGGCTGGTGCAACACCGGCCGGTGGAGCTGCTGCAAGCCGCCGAGGTGCCGCCGGCCAGCCGCACCGGCGCCCGCTGACATTCACGCAGGCTCGCGAACCAGCTCGTCCCGAGGGAAGCCGGCCGTTGACCGGTCTCCCCCGGGACGAGCGGAGAGCTTCAGGTGCGTTCGCCAGCTACCTCACCACGGCGCTGAACACCGGCAGGTAGCCGTTGGACTGGCCGGTCGCGGTCGGGTGGTAGGACTCGGTGAGGTCGCTGTAGTTCAGTGAATGCAGCCACTTGTCGCCGGAGCACAGCTGGTGCCCGACGAAGACGCTGCGCACGTCGGCGAAGGTGAAGCTGTGAGCGACGGCGGTGTTCTTGGTGATGTTGTCGACGAGGTTGATGCCCTCGTCGATCTTCTTCCGGGAGTTCTCACTCAGCCCAACGCAGTACCAGACCCCCAGCTGGTAGAAGACCGGGTAGGACAGCACCACGACCTGGGCGTTCGGGGCGTGGCTGCGAATGCCGTTGTAGGTGACGTTCAGCAGGTTGGCCAGGTTGGCGTTGGCGTAGGCCTCGGCCCTGTTCACCGCGGCGATGCAGTCGGCCTCGCTGTACAGCACGCAGGTGGTCATGATGTCGGAGAAGCCGACGTCGTTGCCGCCGATGGTGATCGAGACCAGGCCGGTCGAGGAGCTGAGCACCGACAGCTGGTTGGCGTTGACGTCGGTGGTCTTGGCGCCGGAGCAGGCCACCATCCGGTAGGAGCTGGGGTGGTGGGCGGCGTTCCACAACCCCGGGTACGCGGTCGAGCTCTGCAGGCAGCTGCCGCCCTCGCTGCCGCTGCCCACGCCGGAGGAGTAGGAGTCGCCCAGGGCGACGTAGCCACCGGTTATGGCGTCGGCCGGCGCTGCGGTGAGCAGCACGGTCATGGCGAGTGCGGTTGCGGCGCCGACGGCAGCGGTCAGCAGGCGCAGTCTGGATGGGATCTTGGGCACGGTAAGTCCTCCGGATTGCTGGAACAGGAACCCCCGTGCGGACATGCCTACCAGCACTGTCCGATATTTCCTACTAGCCCGCTAAATTCATTAGGCCCGTGTCGGACAGCGGCGAATCTGTCGCCCCAGGCCGGTCCGCTACCGCGCCGAGCGCCGGTCGAGTTCAGCGCGCGCCCGCGCCAGTTCGTCGCGCAACCGGCCGGCCCGCTCGAAGTCCAGCGCCGCGGCGGCAGCAGCCATCTCGGCGCTGATGTCGTCCAGCAACTGTTCCAACTCCCACCGCGTGCGGGCGGCTAACTGCACCGCCGCGGTCCGGGTCGCGGTCTCGACGCCGTCCTCGCGCAGCACCGGCATCAACCGCGGCGCCGCACCCAGGTGGTGGATCCGGCCGGTGTCGGCTGGCCGGCGGCGGCGCCGCCTGCCGACCAGGTCGCGGCCGCGGCCGGAGCCGGCCGGCACCCCGCCGCCGTCGGCATCGCTCATGCGGTAATCCTAGGACCGCACGGCTGGGCGCGCGGAGCGGCCACGAGCCCATGCCTACACTGGGATGCGGCAGTTAGTGAAAGTTTTCACGAGTGGTCCGCACCAGCTGGGAGGCCGGATGACAGCGGTTGCCGAGG
>NZ_DASVQG010000208.1:0-8329 GCF_036389215.1 Jatrophihabitans sp. | reverse complement strand
CGGCCTTCGGAATGCTGGTGGCGATCATCGCGGTGCTGGTGTCGGTGTCCGACGGAGGCACCATGAACGCAACCCGCTGGCTGGTGCTGATCTGCGGCGCCCTGATCGGTTCCGCTGCCGGGCTGTACTCGGCGCGGGCGGTGGCGATGACCCAGATGCCACAGCTGGTCAGCCTGTTCAACGCGGTCGGCGGTGGGGCCGCGGCGTTGATCGCGCTGGCCGACTACCAGCACGACAGCCATGTCTCGGCGGGCATCGCGACTGCGGGGGTGCTCGACGTGCTGATCGGCGGCGTGACCTTCTCCGGCTCGCTGATCGCCGCGGCCAAGCTACAGGGTTACTGGAGCCAGCCGATCAACTTCCCCGGCTCGCGGCTGGTCTCGGCGGTCCTGGCGCTGGCAGCGGTGGCCGCCGGAATCGCGGTGATCGCCGGGGCGTACAGCCCCTGGCTGCTGGGCCTGGTGCTGATCGCCGCGCTGGGCCTCGGGATCGGCATGGTGCTGCCGATCGGCGGCGCCGACATGCCGGTGGTCATCTCGCTGCTGAACGCCTTCACCGGCACCGCCGTCGCGATGGCCGGTTTCGTGCTGGAGAACGCCACCCTGACCATCGCCGGTGCGCTGGTCGGCGCCTCCGGCGGCATCCTGACCAAGCTGATGGCCGATGCGATGAACCGTTCGGTGCTCAGCATCATGGCCGGCGGCTTCGGCACCGGCGCGAGCGGCATCGATGTCGGCCCGGGCGGCGGTGGCTCGGTCAAGTCGATTGCCATCGACGACGCCGCACTGCAGTTGGCCTATGCCAGCAAGGTGATCGTGGTGCCGGGCTACGGCCTGGCCGCCGCGCAGGCGCAGCACGAGGTGCGCGAGCTCGGGGAGTTGCTGGAGAGCCGGGGCATCGAGGTGTCCTACGCGATCCATCCGGTGGCCGGCCGGATGCCCGGTCACATGAACGTCCTGCTGGCCGAGGCCAACGTGCCCTATGACCAGCTGCGCGAGATGGAGGACGTCAACCCGGAGTTCGACCGGACCGACGTGGCCCTGATCATCGGCGCCAACGACGTCACCAACCCGGCCGCTCGCCGTCCCGGCAACGCCGTCTCGGGCATGCCCATCCTGGACGTCGACCACGCCCGCAGCATCATCGTCATCAAGCGCTCGATGGCCTCGGGCTATGCCGGCATCGACAACGAGCTGTACGGGGATCCCAAGACCAGCATGCTGTTCAGCGACGCCAAGAAGGGGCTGGCCGCCTTGGTCTCGGCCACCAAGGTGGTCGACTGAGCCTAGGTCGGGCCGGCTTTCAGGACACGGCTTTCAGGACACCGGTTTCAGGACACCGGTTTCAGGACACCGCTTTCACGACACCGCGGCGCTGAGCAGTGACACCACCTCGGCGGCGGCCCGCTCGACATCGTCGTTGATCACCACGACGTCGAACTCGTGGTGGGCATCGAGCTCATCCCGGGCCACGGCCAGCCGGGTCTCGATCACGTCGTCGGACTCGGTGCCACGCCCGGTCAACCGGTCCCGCAGGACGCGCTCCGACGGCGGCGCGAGGAACACGAACTGGGCGTCGGGCATCCGCTGCCGCACCTGGCGGGCGCCCTGCAGCTCGATCTCGAGCAAGGTGGGCCGGCCGGCGGCGAGGTGCTGCTCGACGGGCTTGCGAGGCGTGCCGTAGCGGTGGCCGGCGAAGGTGGCGTATTCCAGCAGCCGGTCGGTCGCGATCAGCTCGTCGAACTGGGCGTCGCTGACGAAGTGGTACTGCACCCCGTCCGCTTCGCCCGGGCGCGGCTTGCGAGTGGTGCACGAGACCGACACCCACACGTGCGGGAACAGCCGGCGCACCTCGGCCACCACGGTTCCCTTGCCCACCCCGGACGGCCCGGACAGGACGGTGAGTCGGGCGGGGGTAACCATGGCGTCCTCGGCTGGTCCGGTCATGACCGAGATTGTGCCGTCTGCTCGATTCGCTGGAGTAACGCGGCGCGCTGATGAGGGCCCAATCCGCGCAATCGGCGGGATTCGGCGATCCGCAGCTCGCTCAGCAGTGCCGCGGCCCGCACCTTGCCGTAGCCCGGCAGTGCCGCCAGCAGGGCGGTCACCCGCATCGAGGCCAGGTGGGAGTCGACGTCGGCCCGCTCCAGCAGCTCGGCGAGGCCGATCCGGCCGGTCTTGAGGTCGGCCCGAGCCTGCGCCCGTGCCGCCCGGGCGGCGGTGGCGACCATCAGCGCACCGGCCCGCTGCTCCGCGCTGAGCCGAGGGATCGCCATGAGCGTCACGCTACCGCTCAACCGACGCCCGGTAGATCGGCGAGCGTCACTGCGCCTTACTGATGCCGCATCGTGCAGGCGGTCACCAAGTCCCGCACACGTCCATCAAAGGGTGGGTCGGTATGCATCTCCTCAGCGACTGTGGTGTCAGTGGGACACGGGTGCCACGACGTATATCCCTGCCCACCGTGCATGCCGGTCATCCGGTCGACGAGCTGCCCGCACTTCTTCGAGTCGGCGCCCCAGGAAGGCTTCCCGTCGGTAGTGACGGAGGCCGGAAGACGCGTCTTCGACGAGATCGTGACTCCATGCAACTGCTCGGAGGTCAGGTCCTGCGCCCGGCTCAAGTCTGCGCCTGCGAGGTTCGCGCCGGTCAGATCGGCACCATACAGTCTCGCCGTCCCGAGCCGGGAATTTTCGAGGTGGGCACACGTGAAGAATGCGTACCTGAGGTCCGCAGTCTGCGCGCTCAGGTTTAGGTTGCTCAGGTTGGCTCGGCGAAAATCGGCTGCTACGGCGAGGAAGGACCCGTTCGGCGCGAAATCTGGGAGTGAAAGACCATGGAAGTTGCCGTGGCTCACGTCGGCGTCATGCGATCCAAGCTTGGCATCGCTGTCTATGGCCTTCAGGTGTTTCATCGCCCGGGAAAGGATGATTGGTTGAGGGGATTCGTAATAGGTCAGACCGGTCTTGCCCTTGACGACACTGTTGTCCTCGATGAACGCACTGAGTGTTTGGATTGCGTCTCGAGCGCCGGCTTCTTGAGCATCTTTGTTGTTCCCGTAGTTCGACGGGTCCTGAACGAACTCCCGAAGAAGCCACATGGAATTGTTCTGAACCGCTGCGGCTTCGCTATCCAATCCAGACACGATGACGCTGTAGTGCTCTTCACGGGAACTCTGCTTGAACTGCTCAGTCGAGCGGTCAAGGGTGCGGCTTGAGAAGATGACTGAGGTTGCAACCGCGGCGGCGCTGACAAGGAAGGAGGCAACCGCGATCAAGGTGTTGTTGCGGGTGGATTTTTCCTGCGCTCTTACTTCGCGCCGGCGCAATGTCAACTCGGCAGAATCTACGTCCCCCACGTCCCCCACGTCCCCCACTGCACCGCGGAATCGATTCTTGAGCAGTACACCTTGCCATGCGCGGTCACATCGTGTCGACGGCTGTCGCGCGGGTTAGGACTCGGCCAGGCAGGTGCCCACACCTTCACATGGCGATTTCACCGCGCTTAGCTCGTACTGGCCGGAATCCGTTGAGGTGATATGTCAGTCACCACATCAGCGATGATCAGCCACGCAGGAAAAGGAAATCCTCGATGGCCCGCTCGGCTGCGGCTCGCAAGGCCGGCAGCTCCGGCCCCGCCCGCAATACCTCCCGGGACACGCTGGGCAGCACCGCCGGCAAGCTGGCCCCGAAGATCCGCCGGACGTCGGCGGCGGTGCCGCCCTGAGCGCCGATGCCCGGCACCAGGAACGGCCCGTTCAGCTGCCCGAGCTCGGCCACCGAGTCCCCGATGGTGGCCCCCACCACCACGCCGAACGAGCCGAGCGGCTCCGCCCCGGCATTGCGCAAAGCCAGCTCGTCGATCACCGACTGGGCCACCGTCCGGCCGTCGGCCAGCCGGGCGTGCTGCACCTGCGGCCCTTCCTTGTTCGACGTCAGGCTCAGCACGAACACGCCGGCCTGGTGCCGCTCGGCCAGCTCGAAGGCGGGTTCGAGCGAGCCGACGCCGAGATAGGGGCTGAGCGTGATGGCGTCCACCGCCAGGTCCGAGGCCGGGTCGAGGTAGGCCTGGGCGTAGGCGGCCATGGTCGAGCCGATGTCGCCGCGCTTGACGTCCAGCAGCACCAGCGCACCGGCGGCCCGGGCGGCGGCGACGGTCCGCTCCAGCACCTCGATGCCGCGCGAGCCGAACCGCTCGAAGAAGGCCGACTGCGGCTTGATCACCGGGGCCAGGTCGGCGAAGGCCTCCACGCAGCTGAGCGAGAACCGCTCCAGCGAGGCCAGGTCATCGGCCAGCCCCCACTGCTCGAGCAGCTGGGCGTGCGGATCGATGCCCAGGCACAGCGAGCCGCGCCGGTCCAGCGCCGTGGCCAGCCGCTGGCCGAAGCTCACACCGACACCGGGTGGGTCACCCCGGTCCGCAGCGCGGCCTGCTGCTGCGGGCTCTTGTGCGCGAAGCCGATCGCGTCGGTCACCGAGCTGAACCCGCGGGCGTCGAGTTCGGCGTTCAGTTCCCGAAGGATCCTGACCGGCGCGCCCGGGTCGTGGAACACCGCGGTGCCGACCGAGACCGCCGACGCACCGGCCAGCAGGAACCGCAGCGCGTCCTGGCCGGTCATGATCCCGCCCATCCCGAGCAGCGGCAGGTGCGGCACCGTCTGGTGCACCTGCCAGACACACCGCAGCGCCACCGGACGGACCGCAGGGCCGGACAGCCCGCCGGTCACCCCACCGAGCGCCGGCTGCAGGGTGTCCAGATCGATCTCCATGCCCAGCAGGGTGTTGATCAGCGAGATCCCGTCGGCGCCGGCGTCGGTGACCGCCCGGGCGATCAGCCCGATGTCGGTCACGTCGGGCGAGAGCTTGGCGAACACCGGGACGTTGGGATGCGCCGCCCGCCGGACGGCCGAGATCACCCGGCCGGCCGCGATCGGGTCGCAGGCGAACACCTGGCCCCGGCTCTCGACGTTCGGGCAGGAGATGTTCACCTCGATCAGGTCGACCGGGTGGTTGTAGAGCCGCTTGGCCAGCGCCACGTACTCGTCGGTGTGCCGCCCGGCGATCGACACCACCGCTCGCGCGCCCCGCTCGCGCAGCCAGGGCAGGTCGTGCGCCAGGAACGAGTCGATGCCCGGGCCCTGCAGCCCGATCGAGTTCAGCATCCCGCTCGGCGTCTCGGCCATCCGGGGCGTCGCCCGGCCCGAGCGCGGCCGCAGCATGATCGACTTGGTGACGATGCCGCCGAGTTCGGCGACGTCGAAGAACTGGCTCAGCTCCTTGCCCGCCGCCGCGCAGCCGGACGCGGTCAGCACCGGGTTGGGCAGCTGCAGCCGCCCCAGCGAGGTCCGCAGGTCAGCCATCTAGCGCCCCATCCCATCGGCTCCGTACAGGTCTGCCGGCAACGTCCCGACGTCGGCCCAGCGCACCCGGCCGGCCTCGAAGACCGGTCCCTCCACACACGAGCGGACGAACCGCGACACCCCGTCCGCGCCCCGGACCGGCAGCACGCAGGTCATGCACACCCCGATCCCGCAGGCCATCGCCTCTTCCACCGCGACCTGCGCCGGAATGGCATGAGCCCGGGCCACCTCGCCGACCGCGGCCAGCATTCCCATCGGCCCGCAGGCATAGACGATCTCGGCACCCAGCCGCTCGATCGCCGACGGCAGCGGATCGGTGACCTGGCCGTACTGGCCGGCCGAGCCGTCGTCGGTGGTCACGGTGACCTTGCCGATCAGCCGCTTGGCCTGCAACTCGCCGAACAGCCGGCCGGCGCGGGAGGCTCCCACGATCATCTCGATCTCGCTGCCCAGCGCGAGCAGCCGCTCGGCCAGCGGCAGCAGCGGCGCGGTGCCGTAACCGCCGCCGACCAGCACGGCCGGCACCGCATCCCGCGGGATGGGGAAGGGCACCCCGAGCGGGCCGACCAGGTTCAGCCGGCTGCCGATCCGCTGGCCGACCAGCCAGTCGGTTCCGGGCCCGTGCGGGTCCACCACGAACTGGATGGTGCCGGCGAACTCGCCACCGGGCTTGACGCCGTAGAGCGCGAACGAGCGGCGCAGCAGCATCGAGGTCCGCGGGCCGCCGACCGCCACCGCGACGAACTGGCCCGGCGCGAAGGCCCGGGCCACCCCAGGCGCGACCATGGTCAGCTGGGTGTAGTCGCCGAACCTGGTGATGTCGAAGATCTCGCCGACCTCCTGCACCGGGCCGGTTGGAGCCGGCCCGGTCGCGGAACCCGATGCGGCGGTGTCGGTTTCGGTACTCATCTGCTGGTCTCCGCTCGCACGCTCATCGGCTGTCTCCGGTTGGCAAGCTCATCTGCCGGTCCCGGCCCGCCAGTCGGCCAGCGCCCGGTGATGTGATTGCAAGGACGCCACCGTCACATCATCGCGGAGAAGTTCCTCGATGCCCTGGACCCCCGCCGCAATCGCCTGGACGGTGGTCAGGCACGGGATGCCGACCTGCACCGCGGCCGTCCTGATCTCATAGCCGTCGATCCGCGGCCCGGAGTTGCCGGGCGAGCCGAACGGGGTGTTCAGCACCAGGTTCACCCGGCCCGCCAGGATCTCCTCGACGATGTTGCCCGGTCCCTCCGAGTACTTGCCGACCACCTCGGCCGGCACCCCGTTGCGCCGCAGCACCTGCGCGGTCCCGGTGGTGGCCAGGACCCGGAAGCCCAGGTCGAACAGCCGGCGCACCGGGAACATCGCCGCCCGCTTGTCCCGGTTGGCGATCGAGACGAACACGGTGCCCTTGGTCGGCAGCGAGTCGTACGCCGCGGCCTGGGACTTGGCGAAGGCGGAGCCGAAGTTCCTGTCCAGCCCCATCACCTCGCCGGTGGACTTCATCTCCGGCCCGAGCACCGAATCCACCAGATCCCCGGACGGTGAGCGGAACCGGTGGAAGGGCAGCACCGCCTCCTTGACCGCGATCGGAGCGTCGGCGGGCAGCTCGCCGCCGTCGCCGTGCCTGGGCAGCATGCCTTCCTGCCGCAGCTCGGCGATGCTGGCACCGACCGAGATCCGGGCTGCCGCCTTGGCCAGCGGGACGGCGGTCGCCTTGGACACGAACGGCACCGTCCGGCTGGCCCGCGGGTTGGCCTCCAGGACGTAGAGCACGTCCCCGCTGAAGGCGTACTGGACGTTGAGCAGGCCCCGGACCCCGACCTGCTGGGCGATCCGCATGGTCGCCGACCGGACCCGGTCGATGGTGCTGTTGCTCAAGGTGATCGGCGGCAGCGTGCAGGCCGAGTCCCCGGAATGGATGCCGGCCTCCTCGATGTGCTCCATCACGCCGCCGAGGTAGAGGTCGGTGCCGTCGTAGAGGGCGTCGACGTCGATCTCGACCGCGTCGTCGAGGAACCGGTCCACCAGCACCGGGTGGCTGGGGGCGATGTCGGTGGCCTTGGCGATGTAGGTCGACAGGCCCGCCTCGTCGTAGACGATCTCCATCCCCCGCCCGCCCAGGACGTAGGACGGCCGGACCAGCACCGGATACCCGATCGAGTCGGCCACCTGCTTGGCCTGTTCGAACGACGTGGCCAGCCCATGCTTGGGCGCCGGCAGCCCGGCCAGCGCCAGCACCCGGCCGAACTCGCCGCGATCCTCGGCCAGGTCGATGGCCTCGGGCTGGGTGCCCAGCACCGGCACCCCGGCGTCCTTGAGCCGCTGTGCCAGGCCCAGCGGGGTCTGGCCGCCCAGCGTGCAGATCACCCCGGCGACGGTTCCCGACTGCTGCTCGGCGTACACCACCTCCAGCACGTCCTCGAACGTCAGCGGTTCGAAGTACAGCCGGTCGGCGGTGTCGTAGTCGGTGGAGACCGTTTCGGGGTTGCAGTTCACCATCACCGTCTCGAAGCCGGCGTCCCGCAACGCCATCACCGCGTGCACGCACGAGTAGTCGAACTCGATGCCCTGCCCGATCCGGTTCGGCCCGCTGCCCAGGATCAGCACCTTCGGCCGATCGGGCTGCGGGCTGACCTCGGTCTCGGAGTCGTAACTGGAGTAGTGGTAGGGGGTCAGGGCCGCGAACTCGGCGGCGCAGGTGTCGACCGTCTTGTACACCGGCCGGATGCCGGCCCGGTGCCGCAGCAGCCGCACGCCGTCCTCGCCGGCCAGTTCCGGCCGCAGTGCCGCGATCTGGCGGTCGGACAGGCCGTGCCGCTTCGCCCGGCGCAGCAGCTCCGGCGTGAGCGACGGGGCCTCCCGGACCTCCACACCCACCTCGTGCACCAGCAGGATCTGGTCGACGAACCATGGGTCGAAACCACTGGCAGCCGCTACTTCCTCGACCCGCGCCCCGGCCGCCAGCGCCTTCTCGGCGAGGTAG